>DATBJG010000206.1:0-8862 GCA_036556585.1 Vicinamibacterales bacterium | reverse complement strand
GCCCGCTCCACCACCGCGCCCCTGCTGGACCGGGTAGTAGACGCCAGAGAAATCGGGCGGCGTCGCGCTTGCGGCCGGGGCCTGGCCATGCACTTCGGGATCCAAACCGATCAGACCCGACGACAGCATCGCGCACAGCATCAACACCACGATCCTGGACATGGCCATCCGTCCTTTCGTGCGGTGTGCGCTCACGGGTCTTCAGACCCGCCTTGCGCCCACTTGTTCAGTGACGTTCCGACGCTATTGAAAGACCGGCTGATTGCTGAGAATGGTGCCGTCGGCTTTGGTGACGCGCGCAATGATGCTCGTCTTACTCCCGTTTTTCGCGGGGCTCATATCGACCGTCACCGTGTCACCAGGCTTCAGAGAGTTTCTGGTCCAGCCAGCGCGACCAAGGATGCCGGGTGCACGTCCTTCGCAGGCCCATTCCACTTTGCCACCCTGTCCGTCATTGACGATGACGTAGAGCCAGGTGTGAGGATTGGACCAGACGAATTCCTTGACGACGCCTGAGATGGTGATGACCTTTTGGACTTCGTACGCGGAGTTGCTGTGGTGGGACAAGACCGATGCCGGTTGAAGCAGGACGACAACAAGAGCGATGAATGCGACAATCGGGCCGGTCCTCATGATGCCTCCTCTGCGGGGATGAGCACGACTCCGCTGCGATGCTCGAGTGGCCGCGAAATCGTACATCAATTTTCGATCGGAGGGGGGAGTGTCGGGCGGGCGGGTGCGCAGTGCGCCACAGACCGCCCGGTCCGACACACCCGTCAAGGCGGGCAGGGTCGTGAGGAAACCGTCAGACTACCGATCCGAGTGCCACTTGGGCTCCGCGGCCACACCGAGAGCCTGTGCGAGTTGCCCCAGCGCTTCCTGCTCCTCGGTGCTGACCAGCGTGCCTCCAAGGCCGAGAAACCCTCCTTCTTTGGCCGCCTGCGAGACGTTGGTGGCCACCGACAGCAGCCAGGCTCTGTAGGCTGCGCCCTCTGAAGGCGACTTGGCTTCGACAGCGCTGGCGGCCGCTTTGAGGTGCGTGATGAGTCGCGTTTTGATCTGCGCGCGATCCACTTTCGGGATGTCCGGCAACTCGGGCCGTCCACCTGCGCTGCGGACGGCTTCAGCGACCGACTTCACGATCTCTGGTGCCGCGCTCGCCGCCGATTCGGTAATGGCCCGACCGACGGCCATGGCTTCCTTGGCGGTGCCAACGACGCCGCTGGCATCAGAGAGCGTGATGAACAATCCGGCAACGACCGGAGCGGCCGCAATCGTTTTCCACTCTTCGGCACTGTAGTCGTTTCTGGTGGACATACACCCTCTTACTCGCCTTTGACGAAGTTCGCGGTGGCCTTGGCGCCATCGACGGTCTTGTCGGCCACGAACGTGGCGGCGTCGGCCGTCACCTCGGCGGTCTTGGTTCCCACCTTGGCCGCACCCTTTCCGGTCGCAACCACGCCATCAACGGTTGCCTCGGCCACAGCCTTTGCGCCGTCGGCGGTCAGCTCCGCAGCCTTGGTGCCAACCTTGGCAGCACCCTTTCCGGTTGCCACGACACCGTCAACGGTCTTGTCGGCAACCTTGCCCGCCACCTCGCCAACCTTCTTGAAGATATTGGCCATGTCGTACTCCTCCTTGTGAGCGGCGTCTAATCAGTGGAAGTGCGGCGACGAGTGCAACTGCCATGCCGCAGATGATCCTCGCACTGCGAGGAGGGGGTCTCGGTGGGCGAGAACTTACATCCGGCAGATCACTGAAGCGCCACGAGACTTCGCGGCCGCTGTGACATATGGCGGCGCTGGTATCGGCGCGGATTTCACGGATCAGACGGGGACGCGGATCGGCGCGGATCTTACGGATCAGACGGGGACGCGGAATGGACGTGATCACGGACGGGAACAAAAGCGCAACGATCACGAAGTGCCCTAGAACGTGAACAGCGAGATCGCGGAAGCGTTCGGTGGGCCGCGCATGCGCGGCGTCGGCCGGCCGGAACGGCCGGTCCCACCGAACGATCAGATCCGCGTGCATCCGCGCCGATCCGCGTCCTGTTACCGCTCGTGCTTGCCGGCATCCAGTTCGAGCAGCAGTCCAACAACGGCATCATGTATCAACGTCATGCCTGCAGGCGTCAACTTGTCCGCCGTGTCTTCGGGGGAGTGAATCGTCTTGAGAATCTGGGGCGCGAAGCCTGGCGCGAGACCGGAATCCTTCCCCCCATTGAACAGCAACCACACCTGGTGCGCTTCGAGCGCTGGAAGGATGCCGAGAGAGATGGCCGGGATCCCGACAGCCTGAAAGCTACGATCGTCGCCGTTCGGAAAAGAGGGCAGCCGGAGACACGTGTAACCCCTGGCCGCGCAAACCCGCGACAGTGTCTGATGGAGAGCCTCCGTGCCTGCTGCGGCTGTCGGCCCGCTCAGAATCGTGTCGCCGTAGCCGGCGATGTCGACGTTGACCATCGCGCGGACGGCGGCACGATCGAGCGAACTGGCGAAGTGCTTCGAACCTTGGAGGCCGGATTCCTCCAGATCGAAGAACACGACTCGAATCCGATGCCGAAGCTGATGCGTCCTCAATGTCTCGGCAACGCGCGTCAGGACGATAACGCCCGCAGCGTTATCGACCATCCCATGGCTCTGACGACCACCGCCCAGCGAAACTGCGTCGAGATGAGCCCCGACAATGATCTGAGGGCCGTCTGGTCCGAGAGGCTCCAGCACGATGTTTTGCCCCTGTTCGCGTGAATCCCGCTGCCGTGACTCATTGGGAAACGGCTGCAACGAGAATCGGAGTCCGCGCTTGTGTAACACATGCTGCAGGGCTTCCAGTCTCGCGGCGTTTGTCGGCTGGTCGAGAAGTCGCGCGTCGCTGACAACGTCAGGAAGCGGTGACAGGGCTGGACTGTCCCCAGGCGTCACGACCGTGCCTCGAAGGCGACTGCTGGCGCACGCGGCGGCGACCGATACCACCAGCAGCACGATGATCCGGCAGTGGACCAGAAGTGACATGGCTTGTGATTATGATGCAGCTGACAGAACAACTGCGGGCCGATCTCGAGACGCTTCAAGCCGCGCGTACCTTTTTCGCGCACCAGTCAGTCGGGAGCAACATACTTGACGGCCTGACGGTTCTGGCTCGTGAAGGTGGAGTGAGCCTCCACATCAACCCGCCCGATCAGTTTGGCGAGGCCCCCGGCATCGCACAGGGCATCGCCGGTCGCAATGGCGATCCGGATTCGAAGATTCGGTATTTTTCGGATCGGATGGCGAGCTTTGCGACCGTGCCTCGCGTCGCACTGATGAAGTTCTGCTACGTTGATTTCACTCCGTCTACCAACGGCGACGCCGTCTTTCAGAACTACGAGCGCGCGATGCGGTCGTTGCAGCACATGTACCCGTCGGTCACCTTCGTACATGTGACCGTACCCCTGACCACGCGTCCCAGCAGTTTCAAGGATAGCGTCAAGCGATTGATGGGCCGACCCGTGCGGAAGGACGAGGCCAACGCTCGCCGTGCGACATTCAATCAGCGTCTGCGCGCCGCGTTCGAGGATCAACTGGTCTTCGATCTGGCGCGGGTGGAATCAACACGTCCAGACGGCACACCCGAGAACTTCAGGAGCTCCGACGGGATTACGGCCGCTGCGCTCTTTCGTGGCTACACTTCGGATGGCGGGCACCTGAACGAGCTCGGCCGTCGACTGGCGGCAGCCGAATTCGCACGCGTCGTAGCCGCGGCAACGCGTACGAATTGATTCCCCCCGCGACGAACGCCGTCGCGTAGCCATTGTCCCCGGCCTTTCCCATCGGCCCCATCCTCCCTATCCGCCCTATTTCGATCGATAGTCGAGAGGTGGCGGCCGATCCCCTACCAGCGCGGTGTATACGAAATCGGCGCCCGTGCGCTTGCGATGCTCGGCTTTCGCTTCGTTCAGGGTTCTCGCGTCCTTGAACAAATCAATCGCCGTCAGACTGATGGTCTTTGCCGCAACGAGCATCCCCTTGACGCCAATGCTCGTCGCACTCGTTGCCAGGGCCTGCCAGGAATGTGACGGCGTTCCCGGAACCCACGTGGCGGTGTAGAGTCCCGTCGTCGGCACGACCCAGCTGACGTCGGCGACGTCGGTCGAGCCACCCGCTTCCTTGAGCTCAAAGGGCTCGATACGGTTCGCTTCGGATACCGGTGGCAGGTTGGTGCCAAGACTCGGCCGGATCCGTTCGGCAAAGGCTTGTTCCTCCGCCGTGTACTGGATGCCGCCGACCTTCCTGAGATTCCGATCCATGACACGCGCCAGGGCATCGTTGCGGATCATGGAGTACACCCCGTGAATGATTTCGTGCTCGACCGTGGTTCCCGTACCGAGTGCCGCCCCCTCCGCAGCCTTGAGGAGACGAGGAAAGATCTCGGCGACCTGTTTGGCGTCGGGGTGACGGACGTAGTAGTAGACCTCTGCGAAGTCGGGGACGACGTTTGGGGCGGCGCCGCCATTGGTGATCACGTAATGGATGCGCGTATCCTCGGGGACGTGTTCGCGCATGAGATTCGCCATGTGATTGAACGCTTCGACGCCGTCGAGCGCCGAGCGACCACGTTCGGGCGCGCCTGCCGCGTGCGCAGACAAGCCGTGGAAGCGGAATTTTGCTGAAAGGTTCGCGAGCGAGCTTCCAGGACTGGCATCGTTGCGGGCACCAGCATGCCAGTGGAGCACGGCGTCAACATCGCGGAACAAGCCTCCCCGAACCATGTACACCTTGCCGGCACCCCCTTCCTCCGCGGGCGTTCCGTACACGCGAATCGTGCCCTTGGTTCTCGATCGTTCCATCCATTCCTTGACGGCAATCCCCGCAGCCGTTGAGCCGGTGCCGAAGAGATTGTGGCCGCACGCATGCCCCGCGTCTTTCGATGCGAGCGGTCTGCGTTCGGCAACCGCGTCCTGTGTAATCCCGGGCAGGGCGTCATACTCCGCGAGGATGGCAATCACAGGTTGACCGTCCCCGTACGACGCAACGAACGAAGTCGGCATGCCGGCCACGCCCGTTTCGATGCGGAAACCCGCCGAACGGAGTTCCTGTTGCAGCAGGGTTGCGCTTTCGGTTTCGCGGTATCCCACTTCGGCGAGATCCCAGATGCGACGCGCAACCTGCGCGTAGTGATCGCGTCGTGCATCAATCGAAGCGAGGACGCCGTCGGTCTGATCCTGGGCGTGCCCCGTCAAGGTCATCAGGACAACCAGGCCTATCGGAGCCCCGCATCTGGGTACACGCATGAAAAGATCCCCTCTATTCGCGTCTGGCAAGCGTTCGATGGCGAACCCTCGCGTGGACCCACGCAGTGTAACGCGAGCCCCTGGACCGTTCAATTAGCTGAGGAAAAACGGCAAGAATTCGCGCACCAAAGGTACTCCACCTTCGGGCCGATAAGGTACGGCGTCAGTTCCGGGGTGTCAGGTCACCCTCACTGTCATGACTGGCGACACACTTTCGCACTATCGAGTCCTCGATAAGCTCGGCGAAGGGGCCACGGCGGTCGTCCATAAGGCCGAGGATCTGGAACTGGGCCGGCCCGTTGCGTTGAAGCTGGTCCCTCCCGAGTTGGCCGCCGACTACGCCGCGCTCACACGCTTCCGGCACGAAGCCCGGATGGCGTCGAGCCTCAATCATCCAAACATCTGCACGATTTACGAGATTGCGGAACACGAAGGCCGGCACTTCATTGTCATGGAGCTGCTCGAAGGCCAGGTGTTGTCGAAGATCATCGGCGGTCGCCCGATGGACATCTATCGAGCGATCGAAATTGCCATCCAGATTGCAGACGCGCTTGACGCGGCGCACACCGAGGATGTGGTGCACCGCGACATCAAGCCGGCAAACATCTTCGTGACGCAACGCGATCACGTGAAGATTCTCGACTTCGGCCTTGCGGTGCTGCTGCCGCCGGGTCCAGCGGGTTCCAAAACTTCGGTGATGAAGGCCGGCATGACGGGAGGCACAGTGCCCTACATGTCGCCTGAGCAGACGCGCGGCGAGGAACTCGATCCGCGATCCGATCTGTTCTCGACCGGTGTCGTCCTGTACGAGATGGTGACCGGCCGCCGTGCCTTCAACGGTGTCCATAACCCCGCCATCATGGACGCCATCGTGAGTCAGTCGCCGGTTCCGCCGCGTGACCTGAATCCGGGCGTGATGCCCGAGCTCGAACGGATCATCAGTAAGGCCCTCGAGAAGAATCGAAAGCTGCGATTTCAAACAGCATCCGATCTGCGTGCCGATCTCCAGCGCTTGAAGCGCGATCTCGACTCGGCATCTGCCGTCAGCGTGCGCACCCAAGCCAAACCACCGAGTGTCACCTCACGCGTCCGGAGCAAAGTGCCCACGGTGCCCGTGCAGTGGCGCTCGGCAGCCATCACCGGGACGGTGCTCGTTGGTGGAGCGCTCGTGGCGATGACGATTGCGGGTGTTCGTGTTGCCCGTAAGTCCTCACCCCCCGTGCTACCGCGCCCGGTTCCGGCCGCCAACGTGGCGCCGGCACCGCTGCAACTGCAAAGCCCGTCCGAACCGCCGTTGTCAGCGGAACTGACCATTCCCGGTCCATCGACCGCGACCACGCCGGCACCTGCGCCACCCGGCACGGCACCGCCGGCGAAAGGCGCGTCACGTGGTTCGAGGGATGCCAAATCGCTCGCGCCTTCAACGCCTCTCCCTGCACGACGCAGTTCGTCCTTGTCGGAGAACGTTGCCGTGGTGCCCGAGTTGCCCTCCGCCCCGGCCAATGCGGCGTGGGCCGAAGAGGAACTGCGCGTTGCACGGGCAAAGTTCGATGCGAAGCTGTACGACCAGGCATTGACCACGCTCCATGGCGTTGCAACGAAAGAGGCCGTTGGCGAAGCGGCCACCCAGGCGCGGTTTCTCATGGCCTCCATCTTCGAACGCCAGTCGAAGATCGAGGACGCGATGGCCGCATATCTCGAAATCGTCAATCGAGACAAGAGCCATCCCCGAGCGCCTGAGGCGCTGTTCCTCATGGCGCAGAACGCACTGCGTTCGAAGCGTCCCGAAAAAGAGCGCGAATCCCGACAGCTGCTGGTGCAGCTCGTCTCGAGCTACCCGCAAAGCACGTGGGCACCGCGCGCGCTGATGTCACGAGCCGAACTGGAGGAACGTGAACGGTTCTATCAGCGAGACGATGAGCTGGCCACATCGGTGCCGGCGTCCCTGGTGACGTACCGCCAGGTGGTCACGCACTATTCGGGCGCAGCGGTGGCGGAAACGGCGCTCTGGAAGCTCGGGCGCGCCTATGTCGACATCAAGCGATACGACCTTGCCGCCAAGACTTTTGCCGACCTGGCCGTCCGCTATCCCGACACGCAGTTCGATGCGTGGTTTGCCGCCGGCGAGCTGTACGACAAGCGACTGAACGACGAAGCCAACGCACGGGGTGCCTACTCGCGCGTTCCTTCATCGTCCCCCCGATTTCGGGATGCGCAGAAACGCCTGCGGCCGTGAACAGTTATCAGTTATCAGTTATCGGTTTTCAGATATTTGTTGCTTCCCTACTGACAACTGATAACTGACAACTGATAACTATTTAGTCACCAGTCCAGGCTTGTTCGCCGCTTCGCGGCTGTCGAGTTGCACCATCCGGTTCATCGTGCCTGTATCCTGAAGCGTCAACGACACGATCTTGTCTCCCGCCAGCGTTTGTTTGACAAAGGACGTGACGTCGAAGGAAATCCAGCCTGTTGCCCTCACGTTCTGGCATGACAGCATCGCACCCGGAGCGGGCTGGTTTCGCCACGTCAGGCCCGATTCCGTCCAGGTGTCGGAGTTCACCCCGAAAGCGCACACGGAAACCGGCTGACCGTTGGGAAGCCCGCTGACGTACACACGCAGCGATGCGCTCGTGGCAGAAGATCCGCCGCTCCTGAGATCGAACCGAAGGAAAGTGCGGCGATCGTAGCTTTCATTACTGGCATCTTTGACTTCCAGATTCCTGGATGTTCCAAAGTTCCCGGATGCGTCACCTCCACCGCGAACGAAGGTGTCAGCGATGGGAGCATAGTTACGTTCGCTCGTTGCAGGCGGGGTCGGCAGAGTGGGAGGAGTAGGCGGAGTAGGGGGCGTAGGCGGGGTAGGAGACGTAGGAGGGTTAGGACCAGCAGGCGGCGTACTTGTGCCGCTGGGCTTGCCAGCATGAGTCCAGTCCGTCCATCCCACGTTCTTGCCCGCCGAAGCGGGGATGGGGGCCGGGAACGAGGCTGGCACATGCGCGTAGTAGTAGTTGATGAGATGAGGCTCCCACGTGTCATCACCCGAGGCAGGAAATTGTGCCTGGGTGTGCAGCCACCGAAACGCGCGCAGCAGCGCCTGGTTCTGCCATTCAAACACGTCGTACCCGGCACGCCGCAGAATCACCGCCTGGACGAGCGCCCCTTGTAGTCCTCCGTACACATAGTTCTCCTGGGGTGGTGGCCATGTGAAGGTGCCGGCCCGACGCTGTTCCTCGGGCAGCACTCCGTCAATCGAATGGCCCTCCTTCGTACAGCCCGCGGGGTTGATGCCCACAGGCTTGGCGGGATCGCATTGCCAGGAGAGATCGCCGTACGAGAAACCTGAGTAGGATGCGCGGTCGCCCAGCCACCCTTTGAAAACTTTGGCCACGCGTGCCAGCTCGGCGAGGTCTCCGAGGTACGCCGCAACCGCGACCCGCGAGCCTCCACAGTGCGTGCCCCAGTTATTGGGCCGCCTCTCGTGGCATTCAATCAGATTGTCTGGACCGTCAACGGTTGGTGTCGTGAGAAGGGCCTTGATGGTTGCGCGAAAGTCCGAATCCAGGGAAGGCTCGAACGTTTTCAAGTCG
>DATBJG010000205.1:0-4269 GCA_036556585.1 Vicinamibacterales bacterium | reverse complement strand
TCTTGTCCGCACTGTTCCCTGTATTTGCGTTTGTCGCGCTATTTGCGGTGAGAATTGTGTATGGATTGTTCTTCGAGGGCGTACCTTATACTCTCCCGCATTTCCTGGCCGGCTTTTCCGTGACCCTCGTATTCATTGTTGCAGGTGGCCTATTGCTGGTACTTGGCGCATGGCCGTTCTGGCGCTCGCACCTGAGAGAACAGTTGCCCTGACAACCGGGCTCCAGCAACGGGAAACATCGGTAGGATCGCCGTCGTACTCGACGGCATGGACCTCACCGACGTGCAATGGGCCGTGCTCGAACCGACCTTCCGCCCGCGCCGTCGCCCGGATGGTCGCGGCCGGCCGTGGACCGATCGCAGTACGGCATCGAGATGATCGCGGCGAATCGTCGGGGCCGCGCGAAGACGCAGGACGGCCGGCCGTTGCGACGCACGAAGCGCCGCTGGAAAATCGAACCGCTCTTTGCCTGGCTCCACAACTGCCGCCGCGTGGTCACCCGCTGGGAGCGACACGTCGGGAACTACCTGGGCAATGGTGCAGCTCGCCTGTGCCCGGATCTTGCTCCGGGCATTTATGAGATAGCTTCTAGGCTCCGGCGGTGGCAGATCGCAGTAATCGATGTACGGTCTGAGATCTCAGAAACTGCCAGGGACCACGGCAAGAGAGCAGTGTTTCGGCGATATCAGGAATCCGGCACTGGCACGACATATGCCTCCTTGGATGCTCGGTCATGAAATCACACCGAGAACTCTACGTGTGGCAGCAATCGATGACGCTCGTCACCAACTGCTATCAGCTTACCGGCAGTTTTCCGAAAGACGCGCGCTACGAGCTGACCAGCCAGATCCGACGCGCCGTCGTTGCCATCCCATCGAATATCGCCGAAGGATTCCACCTTCACTCCACCGCGTCGTACATCTATCACGTGCGTTTGGCGCTGGGCTCTCAGGCTGAGGTCGACACCCAGCTGGAGCTCGCCATTCGCTTGAACTACACAACAAAGGAATCCGCAGCCGCTATGGTCGAGATGTTGGATCACGTCGGCCGGATGCTTCATAAACTCGTGAACTCTCTCGAATCCCTGGCCAGCCGCGAGCGTACGTAATCCTCAAAGCAGTCGAGCCCAGACATGCGGGCGTCGAAATCCGAACCCCCGAAATCCGAGCCCGCGAGAGCCTAGAGCCGAAATCCGAGACCCGCCCCAAGTGTTCCGTTTCGACACCAGCCGCGTGCTTGTGCGCAAATGCAAGACACGATGCCCACCGCCGAAAATCCAGAGAGCCGATAACCGAAATCCCGAGAGCCGAAAGCCGAGCTCCGAGCCCCGAGTCTGATATGCTTGAGCACCACCGTGCGAAGTCTCGTCATACTCCTGGCGCTTGTGTCTCTTGCGCTCACTCAGGCGCCAACGCTCGACGAGGTCCTCGGAAATGCCGAGGCCTACGTCGTAAGGTTCGAAGAAGCCTTCTCGACGCTCGTCGCTGAAGAGCGGTACACACAACAGTACACGGCGCTGGGGGCAACCGGACCCGGCAGGCGGCCCGATACCTATCGAAGAATTCTCAAGTCGGATTTTCTGCTCGTGCGGTCGCAGCGAACCGATTCCTGGATGCCATTTCGCGATGTGTTCGAAGCCGACGGACGGCCGCTGCGCGAGCGCGAGGATCGGCTGGCCAAGTTGTTCGTCGAGCCATCGTCCGATTCGATGCAGCAGGCTCAACGCATTACCGATGAAAGCACCCGGTACAACATCGGGCCGATTACCCGAACCGTCAACGTGCCCACGTTGCCTCTCAAGTTTCTTACGCCTGCAAACACGAAGCGCTCGATGTTCGAAAAGGCAGGCGAAGTTCGTCTCGAAGGCGTATCGGTCTGGGAAATTCGCCTCGCCGAAGTGACCGTTCCCACCCTGATCCGTACAACGAACGATATGAGCCTGCCAGCAGAAGGAACCTACTGGATCGAGCCGTCAACAGGGGCAGTCTTGAAAGCGCAGCTCAAATTGCGCACCCGGGATCTCCGCTCGGAGATCACCGTCACCTACAACACGTTCGAAAATCTGGACGTGCGAGTCCCGGGCGAGCTGCGGGAGAAGTACCAGGGTGTTGGCTTTGAGCTGGAAGGAACCGCCACGTACGGCCGTCTGCGTCGCTTCCGTGTGACGACCGAAGAAGTCATTCAGAAGAACTAGTTCCCGCGCTCGAGCCGCTTCAGCTTTTCGACCAGCGTGGTCCGCTTCAAGCTGAGGAGTTTCGCGGCTCGTCCCTTGTTCCCCGCACTTTTTTCAAGCGCTCGGTAGATGAGCTCGCGCTCGATGTTGCCGACGTACGCATCGAGGTCGAAGCCGTCGCCGGGAAGCGCGACCTCCTGGGACACCGGCATTTCCGACGCACTCTGCACTTCGGTCGGAAGATCCGTCACCTCAATCTGCGTCCGGCCCCCGCTCAGCGCGACGGCACGTTCGATGGCGTTCTCAAGCTGACGAACGTTGCCAGGCCAGTGGTACGCCATGAGACGGCGCATCGCCTGTTGGGATACCGATATCGAAGGCCGCGATTCCGGATTTGGCGTTCGCGTCTCCAACCCACCCTGCCGCTGCGCGGCAAACCGCTGGAGAAAATGCTGGACGAGCAGCGGGATATCCTCCTTGCGATTGCGCAGCGGAGGAAGCTGAATGGGAATCACATTCAGTCGATAGTAGAGGTCTTCGCGGAACTCGCCCTGCTGAACCATCTTGGCGAGATCACTGTTGGTTGCGGCGATGACCCGGACGTCGACCTTGACGGAATGCGAATCGCCAATGCGCTCGAACTCGCGCTCTTGAAGGACGCGCAAGAGCTTCATCTGGAGCCCCGGACTCATCGTCCCAACTTCGTCCAAAAACAGCGTTCCACGATTGGCTTGCTCGAGTCGTCCCTGCCGCGTGCCCACGGCTCCCGTAAAGGCCCCGCGGACATGACCGAATAGCTCGGCCTCGAGTAGCGTCTCGGGAATTGCGCTGCAGTTCAACGCCACGAAGCGTTGGGCTCGACGAGGACTGTTGTGGTGAATCGCGCGCGCAACCACTTCCTTGCCGGTTCCCGTCTCTCCCGAAATCAGGATCGTACTGGATGTTGCCGCCACGGTTTCGAGCAGCTGGAACAGGTCGCGCATGGCGCGGCTGCGTCCCACGATGCCTTCGAAACGATACCGTTCCTCGAGCTGCGACCGCAGATAGGCATTCTCGAAGCGCAGCCGCCGCTGTTCGAGGGCTGTATTGAGCGCGTGCATGAGCTCGTCGAACTGGAAGGGCTTGGTGACGAAGTCGGTGGCTCCCCGCTTGATGGCTTCTACGGCATCGCGCACGGTGCCGTATCCGGTGACCACCAGACCGATGATGTCTGGGTACCGCTGAATGGCGGCCTCAATGACGTGGGTCCCGTCCACGCCAGGCAGCCGGAGGTCCGTGATGACGATGTCATAGGCAAATTCGGCAAGCTGTTCGAGCGCGCGTTCCCCGGACTCCGCTTGATCGACCTGGAACCCCTGCTCGGCGAGCCGTTCCGCGACCGCTACGCGCAACGGCTCTTCGTCCTCGACGAGTAACAGATGTACCGTCTTCTCAGTCATTTAGCGAGCGTCAGTATTTTGACGTCCGTGTGCGGTCGAGTCAAGCACCCATACGGAGGGCATGGAACGTCTGAAGAGTCCCTGAACTCGAGCCTCCGAAAAAAAAATGACCGGAGTCAAGAAGAAAATTGAATTACGCCTAACGGAGGGTTCAGCGTGTGCCGATATGTGTCTTCGGAGGAGGTACCAGTGGACCGACAGACACTTTCCATCATGAAGGCGTGTGAGTTGGTCGGTGTGAGCCGCCGCACAATCTACAACTGGATTGCCAGCGGAAAGGTTGAGTACGTGCGGACGGCGGGCGGATCCGTGCGGATCTTTGCAGATACGCTGTGGCGCTCGCCCAATGACCCGGCGCGTGCTCGAGGCACGGCCGTTCAGGCCGCGTCGACGCGGTAAGCACCTGGGGTTAAGATGAATCGACTTGCTCTTGCCGTCGACGAACTCCAGGAGAGGCGTGCGATGGATGAACCCGCGGAGCTTCGGCTCCTCTTCCATCGATTGAACAATCAGCTCGGCATTATTCTCGCGCACGCCGAGCTGATGGAAGCCAAAGCGGGCGACGAAACCAGCCGCGCCCGCGCATCTCAGGTCGTCTCGAGCGTGCTCGAGGCCCTGGGCACCGCCAAAGAGATCCGTCTGCAATTGGGCAACGGG
>DATBJG010000204.1:0-8072 GCA_036556585.1 Vicinamibacterales bacterium | reverse complement strand
CATGCACTCCTGTGCGACGTCTGGCTGGAACGAACCTAACAATAGCAAAGCGATTTTCGCACTGTCAAACCACGTTGGGGTAAGATCGCAGGCTCTGATGACGGGGTTTTTTCGCGACCATACGACGTTGACGTGCGATGGCATCCCCATTGCCGCGCTCGCCGGAAGCGCCGGCACACCCCTGTACGTGTACAGCGCTGCCGCCATTCGTGAGGCCTATCGGGCGCTCGATGTCGCGTTTGCCTCCTGTCCGCACACGATTCACTACGCCCTCAAGGCCAACTCGACGCTCGCGATTGTCCGCCTGCTCCGGGCGCTGGGCAGCCATGCCGACGCCAACTCGGGCGGCGAGATTGAAGTGGCATTACGCGCCGGATTCTCGCCCGATCAGATCGTTTTCACGGGGGTCGGCAAAACCCGCGACGAGCTCGTGCGCGCCGTGGGTCTGGGACTCAAGGCCATCAATGTCGAGTCTGCCGGAGAACTGGAGCGGATTGCCCGCATTGCGGCTGAATGCAGGACGCGTGCGCGCGTGGCGCTTCGCGTAAATCCCGATATTGATTCTGAAACCCATCCTTACATTGCAACCGGCCTCAAGGACAGCAAGTTTGGTGTGCCAATCGAGCTGGCGGCGGGTCTCTTCCGCGAGATGGCTTCGCGGCCGTCGTTACACCTGACCGGCATTCACCTGCACCTCGGCTCACAGATTGTCACACTCGAACCGCTGCGCCGCGCTGCCGAAGCCGTAGTGGCGCTGGCCCGTGAGCTCTGCGACGCCGGCATTCGGCTCGAATACCTGGATCTCGGCGGGGGGTTGGGGATCTCCTACGATGAGCAGCCCGTTCCGAGCGCTGCAGATTATGCGGCGGTCGTCCTGCCTGCCGTGCGCAACTCCGGCCTGGCGGTGGTGCTCGAACCGGGACGCCGCATTGTCGGGGCGGCCGGTGCGCTCGTGGCCGCCGTCGTGGACACGAAGCAGTTTCCCGGAAGCCGCCGGTTTGTGGTGCTCGACGCCGGGATGTCGGAGCTGATCCGCCCGGCGCTGTACGGCGCATTCCACCGGATCGTGCCGGTCGAGCCGCGCCCTGGCCCTCTGGCACCCTGCGACCTTGTCGGACCGGTGTGCGAGAGCAGTGATGTATTCGGCCGAGACCGGATGATGCCCCCTCTCGAACCCGGCGATCTTGTGGCGCTTCTCGATGCAGGGGCTTACGGATCGGCCATGGCGTCGAACTACCTCCGCCGGCCACTCCCACCGGAGGTTCTCGTTGACGAGGGACGCTGGCGATATGCGCGCCGACGACAAACGATGGAAGACATGCTGAAGCTGGAAGCCGAAGGCTGATGGCTGTTGGCTGCATCAAGCTCGAGACTGATTCCACACCATGTCCGGAAAGTTGATCGTCTTCGAGGGGCTCGACCAAAGCGGCAAAGAAACCCAGGCGCAGGAGCTGCGCGAGCGGCTCCGCAGTCTGGGGCACCGCGTCCGACTGGTGTCGTTTCCGGACTACGGGACGTCGATAGGGGAGGAAATCGCCAGGGCTCTTCAAGGTGAGCGTGACTACGGCCCCGAAGTGATGCAGCTGCTCTTTATCGCCAACCGCTACGAGCGTAAGCCCGCGATGGAGCATTGGATGGAAGGTGGCCTCATTCTCGTCTGTGACCGCTACCGGGCATCGAGCATCGCGTACGGTGAAGCGCAGGGCCTGGACGCGAAGTGGCTCACCGACACCCAGCAGTACCTTCCCCAACCGGAATTGACCATCCTGCTCGACATCTCGCCGCATACGGCACTCACCCGCAAAGCTGTCGGTCGCGACCGTTACGAACGCGACCTGCAGTTGCTCGAACGGGTTCGCGCGAGCTACCTCCGGCAGGCCGAAGAAGCCGGGTGGCATGTCGTGGATGGCGAGCAGCCGAAGCCGGCGGTCAGCGGGGCAGTCACGCAGATTGTTGACGCGTGGCTGGGTTTCGCCTGATGACTCGGGCGCTTGTCAGCGCCCGGACTTCACGAACACCCGCATCCTTCAACACCCGCGCACACGCCTCTAGCGTTGCGCCGGTCGTGCTGACATCATCGACAAGCACCACAATCGCGTTGACGAGTCTTGGCCGCCGGGATGCGAACGGTCGGAGCCATGCGTGCCTGCGTGCCAGCCGAAACGCATTCCGCACGTTGGCGTGGCGTCTCGCGGCCGGCAGATCCACTTGTGGCGCGGTATGCCGAACGCGAACGAGAGCGGAGCACACCGGAAGGCCCAGCGTCCTGGCCAGCTCCACCGCCTGATTGAATCCACGGGCTCGCTCGCGTCTTGGATGGAGCGGCACCGGAACCACGCAGTCGGCGCCGTGCAGGAGGTCGTCTGCCGACTCGCGCATCAGGCGGCCAAGGCGGCCGGCAACCGAACGGCGTCCGTCATATTTGAGGGCGTGAATGATCTGACGCAGCGCGCCGTCGTACTCGCCAATCGCGCGACCACGAGTGATCGCTCGCGGCGTGCGACGACAACGTGCACACCGCGCCGTGCGCCAACTGACCGTTCGCCACGACGGCAGCGGGTCGCCACAGCCCTCGCAGACCGGTGGGGTAATGAGACGAATGGCCCTCCAGCAACATTCGCAGACTGGCCCGGCCAGCACGTCGGCAAGGGGCTCGTCGCACGCCGCGCATCGCGGGGACAGGAGGACGCTCAGTAGCGCGTTGGGGAGGGCTCGGAGACGGGATTCGGGGTTCGGGATTGGGGATTCGGGGGTGGGCATCGGGGCTCGGGGTTCGGGGCTCGGGGCTCGGGGTTCGGGGCTCGGGATTCGGGATTCGGGACTCGGGACTCGGGATTCGGGATTCGGGAATCGGGATTCGGGATTCGGGAATCGCACGTCTGATCAAAGGCGTTCGAGGGCGCGGGTGAGGCCGTGCAATAGTTGTCCGACGGATTGGAGAAGCTTTTCGGCTTCGACAATCCGCGACTCCTGCAGAAATCTCAGCCGACGGGTTAGCTCCAAGTAGGTCTCGAGTTCGGCGTGAGACCCAAGCGCAATCGAGACGTGATTGATATAGACGCGAATTGGTCGTCGATGCCCCTCGGCAAGGTTGGCAGGAATTGAAACCCCGCCCGTCTGATTTGTACGCTAAGACTGAAACGTTCTTCGACAGGCAGTTCAGCAGTCAGGCCGTAACATGTTTCAGCAAGCGCCATCGCACGCTGCCAAGCCTCAAGATCTCTGTATGAAGTGACCGCCATGACGATACGGTAGAGCACGTTTCGTGCCGCAATGCATTCCAATCCCCAAATCCCGAATCCCCAATCCCGAGCCCCGAATCCCGAATCCCGAGCCCCGAATCCCGAATCCCGAGCCCCGAATCCCGAGTAGAATGCTCCAATGCGCAATTCCATGAACCGGCGCTGGGCGATCGTGATGATGTTTGCCGGCGTGTGCCTGGCCGCGTGGCCCATTGTTTTGTCGAGTCAGTCCGCTGAGCGCACCGTCTACGCGGCGGTCCTCGGCAAGGATGGGATGCCGGTCACCGATCTTTCGGCGAAAGACTTCATCGTCCGCGAGGGGGATATCGAGCGCGAAGTGTTGCGCGTGTCACGAGCGACCGATCCATTCCAGATGGCGCTTCTCGTCGACAACAGTACGGCGTTGAATCCATATCTCAACGACGTGCGTGCCGGTCTGCGCGACTTCGTCCGGGAGATGGGTGGGCAAAACGAAATTGCGCTTGTCGGGTTCGGGGCGCGGCCGACCATCCTTGTCGACTACACGCGCGATGTGAAAAAGCTGACCGATGGGATCGATCGCCTGTTCCCCGAGACGTTGAGCGGCGGGTATCTGCTCGACGCGTTCATCGAAGTGGGGCGTGGCCTGAAGAAACGTGAGGGGGGCCGCCGCGCCTTTGTCGTGGTCGGCACGACACTCGGCCAGGAATTCAGCGAACGCTACCATCGATACGTGCTCGATGAAATCCGCGACAGCGGCGCGACGCTGCATGCGTACATGATTGGCCGCCCAAATTCCCTTACTGACGACAACGCGCGAGAGCGCAGTCTCACCATCGATCAAGGCGCGGCCATGACAGGCGGACGGCAGGAGGACCTGTTGACCTCATCCAGCCTGCCGGGAAAAATGCGCGAGCTTGCCGCGGAGATCAAGAATCAGTACGCGGTTGTCTACTCACGTCCGCAGTCCCTGATCCCTCCGGATTCGATCGAGGTCGGGGTTCGTCGGCCAGAGCTCGTTGTCCGAGCCCAGCGCGTACTGCCTAAATAGGCTTTAGGCTCGAGGCTTTAGGATTTCGGGCTCACCGCCGCGCGGTGTCGGCCGGGGGCTCGGGTGCTGCGACTTCGATCCGATCGGCATTTCCCCACAGCCGCTCGAGTGCATAGAACGTGCGCGTCTCGAGGTTGAAGATGTGTACGATGAAGTCAAAGCAATCGATCAACACCCACTCGCCGCGCTCGTAGCCCTCGATGTGGTTCGGCCGCATCTTCTGGGCCTTGAGTGCGGTCTCGATGGCATCCGCGATGGCCTTGATCTGCCGCGGGTTGGTGCCCGAGCAGATGACGAAGTAATCGGTGAACCCGTGCGCCCGGCGCAGATCGAGCACGACCACATCCGTTGCCTTCCGATCCATTGCCGCATCGATAACCGTTCTGACGGTGGCAGGGAGTTTCGTGATGGCTGTCTGACGCTGCATGAAATGACCTACTGCCGACGTTCTCTGTAAAGACGATGCCGCTCGATATGCGCAATCACGCCGGGTGGCGTCAGCCCGTCGAGCGATTTTCCCGTGCCAGCCCGCCTTCGAATCTCGGTTGACGACACATTCGGAGTCGATGCGGACAGTAGCACGATACCGGGTGTGGCGGGAGACTCGGTCAACGACGACACCTCACTCATGCGGGGGCGTAGCATGGGCAGAAGCGACTGGAGATCCGCCAGGGACGTACCGGGCCGGGCGACGACGACAAAATGCGCGGCGTCCAGCACCTCGGGGTATCGGTGCCAGGTGGCAATGTCGGCAAACGCATCCGCGCCTAGTACAAAGAACAGCTCGGTCGACCGAAAGCCCCGTGCATGCCAGCGCGCCAGCGTCTCCGACGTGTATGACGGTCCCTCCCGGCACAACTCATCATCCGACGCCAAAAGGCCGTCCCGATTGGCCACGGCAATGGCGGTCATCGCGAAGCGATGGAACGGAGACGCCTGGGGCTGGAGATGTCGATGTGGAGGGGTCAACGACGGCATCAGGTGTACTGCGTCGAGTGACAGCGCGGTTCGGGCCGTGACTGCCGCTTGCAGATGCCCCTCATGGACGGGGTCCAGCGTGCCTCCAAAGATGCCAATGCGTCGCCCCTTCATGCTGACGCCGGCCCTGAGCTTGCGGATGCCGCGGCTTCGATCTCGAGTGCCCGTCGTGCGTCGGTGATGTGACGCCACAGGGCTTCGAGCAATTCCGGGACCCCTTCACCCGTCACCCCGGAGATGCGGAAGAAGGGCATCGACAGCTCAGCCGCCCGCTCGGCGAGGCGTTCGGCGCGCTCGGGATCATCGAGCGCATCAATCTTGTTGGCTGCCACGAGCTGCGGCTTGCTCACCAGCTCCGGCGCGAACAACCGCAGTTCGCGCCGCACAGTCTCCAGATCGTCCACGGGATCTCGGCCGGACGCACCCGACACGTCAACGACATGGACCAGCACGTGAGTTCGCTCGACGTGCTTGAGAAACCGCGTGCCAAGACCGTGTCCTTCGTGAGCGCCTTCGATCAGGCCCGGCACGTCAGCTACCACAAAGCTGCGGTCGCCACTGAGCGTGACGACCCCGAGATTGGGCGTGAGGGTCGTGAACGGATAGTCGGCAATCTTCGGTCGCGCTGCGGAAATTCGAGCTATGAGCGTCGATTTGCCCGCGTTCGGGAACCCGACGAGCCCCGCATCAGCCAGCAGTTTGAGCTGCAGCGTCAGCTGTTTGATCTCTCCCGGACGGCCGTCTTCTACACGTCGAGGCGCACGATTGGTAGAGGTCGCAAATTGCGCGTTACCACGGCCACCGCTTCCGCCCTGTGCCACGAGCGCGCGCTGGCCGATCTCGGTCAAATCGGCAATCAATCGCAGCTCGCCGTCCTCGAGGCGTTCGAAGACCAGGGTTCCCACCGGCATGTCGAGTTCGAGGTGACGTCCGTCACGCCCGGTCCGGTTGGAGCCCTGACCGTGCGCGCCGCGTTCTGCGCGAAACTCTGGATGAAAGCGGAAGTTGATGAGGGTGTTGAGATGGGGACTGGCTACGGCAAACACGGAACCGCCGTGTCCACCATCACCGCCATCGGGGCCGCCACGGGGAACGAACTTCTCGCGACGAAAGCTGCGCGAGCCACGACCGCCATCTCCGGCCGCGACCTGAATGTCGACTTCGTCGACGAACATGTCAGAAGTTTTCAGTCGTCAGTCGTCAGTTCTCAGTTTACCTAATCGCGCACAACTGAAAACCAAGAACTGCGAAAGTGACGAACTGAAAACTGAAAACTGATAACTGAAAACTGATAACTACACCGGCTCTTCCACAGGAATGACACTGATCTTGCGGCCGTGCGCGCCATGATTCTCGAACCGGACGCGGCCCGCGATCTTCGCGTACAGCGTGTCATCCTTGCCGAGCCCGACGTTCAGACCGGGACGGAACCGCCGCCCGTGCTGGCGCACCAGGATGGACCCGCCGGTCACAACATTGCCGTCGTGCCGCTTGACACCAAGACGCTGTGAGTTGCTGTCGCGTCCGTTGCGTGAGCTGCCTTGTCCTTTTTTGTGGGCCATTTTTGAGAGCCTTCAGCCTTCAGCCGCCGGCCTTCAGCTGTTTGATGAGCAACGCTGACGGCCGCAGCCTGACGGCTAGATTGCGATGTCGGTCACTCGGACTCGCGTCAGTTGAGCGCGGTGTCCCTTGGTCCGTCGCATCCCCTTGCGCCGCTTCTTCTTGAACACGCGAATCTTGGGCCCAGATGCTGGCCCATCCACCACACCGACGACCTTCGCTCCAGCGACGTAGGGAGCGCCCGCATGAAGCTCACCGCCGTCCTGCGCGACGAGCAGCACTTTCGTGAACACAACTTCTTTGCCCACTTCGCCAAGAGTTCCATCGACCGTAACGGTCGCGCCCGGGGTCACCTTCATCTGCCGTCCGCGAGATTGAATGACTGCGTACACCTCGGCCTCCTACTGACAACCCAAAGCGATCAGTGTACTACCGAGCCTCTTGATCTGTAAAGAGTTGCGACGAATGCGGTTACTGCAGGAGAACGCGTGTGCCGCGGACCTTCTGCGTGCTGAGGATGTTGAGGAACTTCGGCACGACTGCATCCATCAGCTCGAAGTACGAGGAGAGCGCCGGGGTGTTCTGGTTCTGATTGTAGAGACGCTCTTCGCGGAACTGCTCGGATGTGATCGTCGCACCGGAACGACCGTCGATGAAGATGAACTTCTGTGCAAGGATGAACCCCTTGCGCTCCATGAACGTCCGCACAGGGACGACACTGCGGCGGCCGAACGCGTCGTACACTTCCTGTTCGCGCTGTACGAACTGTGAGCGCTGCTGCGGCGCGAAAAGCACGGTCCCCGTCACGATGAGCGGGTTCTGAAATTCCTCGCCGATGCGCTTCCAGAAGTCCACATTCGCGAACAGATGTTCGTACGCTTCCAAATCTTTCTCGTTCTTGATGTCCGAGTTGTCCGTTGAGGCCGCCTGTTCGGGTGCGCTCGCCGGGTTGGGTGGAGGGGTTGGAGCCGGAACCGAGGCGGGCGCATCCTCCTTGGCGAGTTCGAGAAGGGGCATTGGATCGGCGTCGATCACCCGCAGACTCGACTTGCTTCGAAGTTGACTGCGCAGCAGCCTGACCGTCTCGAGGTTGGCGTCTACCGCGTCACTGCCTCCAGCCACGAATCCTGCCACGAGCACGCGCGAGAAGGCCGAGATGTCGAGCTTGGCCTGAATCGGCGTCTCAATGGGAATTTCCACGAGGCTCGAGCAACCGGCAATGGCAAGTGCGGCCAGTGCCGCGAAGCTAAGGGCTCTTCCGG
>DATBJG010000203.1:0-20280 GCA_036556585.1 Vicinamibacterales bacterium | reverse complement strand
GGGCTTGGGCCGCCGAGCCTGGCGAAGACCGGATTTGGCACCACCTGGTTCGACTTCGACAACGACACCTGGCTGGACCTGTTGACCGTGAACGGGAGCGTGGCCACCATCGAAGCCCTGGCCCGCGCGAAAGATCCGTTTCCCTTGAAGATGCAAAATCAGCTGTACCGGAATCTGGGGAACGGCCGATTCGAGGATGTTTCGTCACGTGGCGGTGCGGCGTTTCAGCTTTTGGACGTCGGTCGTGGGGCGGCCTTCGGGGACATCGACAACGACGGCGATACAGACGTTGTGCTGGGCAACGCGAGCGGACCAGTGCGATTGCTCGTCAACAACATCGGGAACCAGAATCACTGGGTTGGCTTGCGGCTCGAGGGTTCGGGCGGCCGCGACATGCTCGGTGCGCGCGTGGAGATCCGGCGCCAGAATGGGCCGACGCTCTGGCGTCGAGTCCGCAGTGACGGAAGCTACGCCTCTGCGAACGACCCGAGGGTGCTTGTGGGCCTCGGCACTTCGCAGACGGCTCCCAGCGTGCGAGTTCACTGGCCGAGCGGCAAGTCGGAAGAGTGGCCGAGCGTCGCCATCGATCGATACACAACGTTGAGAGAAGGTACGGGCCAGTGACACCCGACGCCGAGCGTGGTACGCCGCGAGGCGTCGGTCTTTGGCGCGCGGGGGTGCCGCCTTTCGCGCCGACGGCGCTTCGGCGAGCGCGTGTCGCAGTCTGTCTCGTGGTGCTCACGGTAGTCGCCGCCTGCTCAACTGGTCCAAGAACTGCCACCAACGGCCAACCCCTCCTGCCGGTTGTCCTGCCCGATCTGTCGCGCATGGACAAGAACGTGCAGAAGCAGGCGCACGAGCTGTACGCGTCGCTGACCCAGAAAATTGAGAATCGCGACACGCCCGAACCAGAGCTGGCTGGTTCGTACGGACAAATGGGAATGCTGCTCATGGCCGCCGAATACTTCGAGGCCGCTGAGCCGTGCTTTCTGAATGCACAAGCGCTCGCTCCGAGCGACATCCATTGGCCCTACTATTTGGGTCACCTCTATCAGGGCAAAGGCGATCAGAAGAAGGCGGCTGAATACTTCAAGCGTGCCCTGCAGTTGAGACCGGACGAGCTTGCTACGCTCGTACATCTGGGGCGCCTCACGCTGGACCAAGGACAGCCCGACGAGGCTGAAGCACTCTTCACAAAAGCGCAGTCACTGCCCCCGCGCTCGGTCGCGGTGCTCGCGGGTCTCGGGCAGGTGGCGCTTGCCAAGCAGGACTACCCTCGGGCTGTGACGTACCTCGAAGAAGCGCTGGCGCTCGATCCCGAATCTGTCAGCATCCATTCACCGCTGGCGATGGCCTATCGCACTCTGGGTGAGGTCAGCAAAGCGGAAGCGCATCTCAAACTCTGGCGGAACCGCGACATTCTCGTTCCGGATCCATTGAAGCAGGAGCTCGACCTTTTGTTGGAGAGCGGACTGTCGTACGAGTTGCGAGGGATTCGAGCATTCGAGGCCCAGGACTGGTCGGCTGCGGTGGGGTTTTTCAGAAAGGGCGTCGAGCTCACGCCGGGGACGACCCAGCTCGGACGGTCGCTGCGGCACAAGCTTGGGACGGCGTTGTTTTTGAACGGCGATGTGGCCGGTGCGCAGCAGTTGTTCGAAGAGGTCGTTCGACTCGCGCCGGAGGGCCGCGACGAGTCGACCGCGAAAGCTCACTACAGCCTGGGCGTGCTTGCAGCTTCGACCGGCCAGGGCAGCGACGCGATCGAACGATTTTCACGCGCGGTAGAGTACCAGCCCAACTACGTCGAAGCGTACCTGGGCCTCGGGGACGCACTTCGTCGCGCCGGGCGCGTCCACGAATCCCTGAAGGCGTACAGGCAGGCGTTGGAAATCAGTCCGCGGGCGACTCAGGCACGATTCGGTTACGCGATGGCTTTGATCAAGCTCCGCCGCTATCAGGAGGCGCGGACCTGGCTCTCCGAGGCCATGAAGCTTCAGCCCGACCAACCGTTGTTTACGCACACGCTGGCGCGTGTGCTGGCCGCTTCGCCCGACGGTCGGGCTCGCGACGGTGAACAATCCATGGCGCTGGTACAGGAGCTCTTCAAGAGCGACAAAAGTACGGATCTTGGTGAGACGATGGCGATGGCGCTGGCAGAGCTGGGAGAGTACGAAAAAGCAGCGGCAATTCAGCGTGGCGTCATGGCCGCCGCCGAAAAAGCCGGACTGCAGGATTCGGTTCGACGAATGACCGTCAACTTGAAATTGTACGAACGTCGTCAGCCCTGCAGGACACCATGGCAGGATGATGACCCGGTCCACAACCCCGGGCCGCCCGTGACGACAGCCCCGCTTCAACCTTCAGAACGATCCGAACCCTGAACGTCTCGAACGATCCGAACGCCCCGAACGATCCGAACGCCTATTGTCGTTTCGCCTCGAATCGAATCTCGTTGAGCGGTTTGGCGTCCGTTGCAAGTTCCGTCGAGCCTGACGGGAACTTGTTGAGACTCAGAATGTACGCCAGCAGATCCGCATATTGCTCTCGTGAGAGGGCTCCCGGATCGTCATCTGGCATTGTCTGACGGATCAGCTCGAACAAATCACCGACCGTCCTGCCATCCCACTTTGTCAGAAAATCCGGGCCCGTCAGCGGAGGTGCGGGGTCTCCCTGGAAGGAATCACCATGACACTGCGTACACAATCCGGAACTGAGTGCTCCACGTGTGGCTTGTTCTTGCGTATACACACCGTCCCAGACAGAACGTGATGTCTGTGCTGACGTCACCGCGAGCACTGCGAGCCCGATGATGATGCCCACCAGGAGACTCTTGGTGAACATGAATGCACCAATTGCGCGACCAATTTTCATCATACTCATCCGAATGGCCCGATGAAAAAGTCTGCCAAACATGCGTCAAGTTATCCAAGATTTCGGATCGCAACACAAGTGAGATCCAAACATATGGTCTAGCTCGTCTTTATTGGTGTTTTTTGAAAGTTGGTGTTGACGGATGCGCGCGCAGCATCGTATAAACAAGTTAACCCTTTTGTATTACTGGATGCGTTCAGTGATTCCTCTTCGCGCGGGCGTTGTCGGTTACGTTCGCGTCATCTCGCCGCGTCATCATTTCACGCGCTTTGGATTTCGGATGACTTTCTGTTCAGTGCTGTTGCGCATATTGCAGTTCGATCCGGTTGAGTCGTCGGTAAAGGTATGAAGGGAGACACTCTCATGCGGAAACTGGTTTACGCGTTCCTTGCGTTCGCGTGCCTTGTGCTGGTCCCGGCCGTTGCCCAGGCCCAAGGGAGCATCGCCGGCGTTGTGAAGGATACATCCGGCGCCGTGTTACCGGGCGTGACGGTTGAGGCAGCGAGCGATGTGCTCATCGAGAAAGTTCGAACGGCGGTGACAGATGGTACCGGCCAGTACCGCATCACTGAACTGCTGCCCGGCACGTATACCGTGACGTATTCGCTGACGGGGTTCAGTACCGTCAAGCGCGAAGCCGTTGAGGTGGCGGGCGTGCAAGTCATCACGCTCAACATCGACCTGCGCGTCGGCGCCCTGGAAGAAACAATCACGGTCACCGGAGAAACACCGGTCGTCGACATTCAGAGTGCCCGTCGCGGACAGGTGATTAGCGACGAGATGATCAAGACGCTGCCGGCGACGCGAGGCTACAACGCTATCGTGTTCCTGGTGCCATCGGTCACGGCTGGTGGCGGCCAGATCCCACTGTCCCCGGCGATGGTCATCTTTTACAGCCATGGTGGCCGCGGCAACGAGGGGCGCGTCCAGGTGGATGGCCTCAACGTCGGCGCCGCGTTCAACGGCGGCGGCGTGTCCGGTTACGCCATGGACACTGCGAGCGCGCAGGAATTGAACATGACGCTTTCGGGCGCGCTCGGTGAAGCCGAGGTCGGCGGGACCAATGTCAACATCGTCCCGCGCACCGGCGGCAACACGTTTGCCGGCCAGTTTTTCACCAGCACGGCGGGCGATTGGTCGATGGGGAGCAACCTCGACGACCGGCTGCGCGGCTTCGGTCTCAGGGAACCGCCCACAATCTACAAGAACTGGGATGTCAACGGGTCGGTCGGCGGGCCCATTCTCCGGGACAAATTGTGGTTTCATTTGAACGTTCGCGATTACGGACAGCACGACGACATCCTGGGGATGTGGGGAAACAAGAACGCCGGGGACCCGACCAAGTGGACGTATGAGCGCGACGAGACCCTCAAGTCCCGGAATGCTACATCGCGGACCATCACAGCTTTGAGGTTGACGGCACAGATCACCCCGCGGAACAAGCTCGGCTTCTTTTACGACAATCAGTTAGCCTGCGACGGGTCGGCCATGACAAGGGATGCCACGACCTGCCGGCCGGCGGGCGATGGTTGGGTCGCAAGCGGTACCGCGACCATCTCACCTGAAGCGGCCAGCGGTGCGCAGGGGACGGCCGGCGGCGCGTTTGGTTTCGCCGACAGCTATCAGCGCGTGACCCAGGCCACGTACACGTCGCCCGTTACCAACAAACTGCTGCTCGAAGCCGGCTGGTCCACATATGTGAGCCGGTGGGGATGGATGGAGCCTCCGGGTGCCATCACCAATTTGCACCAGGTTCAGGAACAGAACAGCATCAACGGTGCGCCGGCGAATATCGTTTTCAGAGCCCTCGACTGGAACTTCAACAGCTGGCAGAGCCCAACGGTCTGGCGTGCCTCGGCGTCGTACGTCACCGGCGCCCACAGTATGAAGTTTGGGTACCAGGGCGCGTACCACATCCAGGAACAGACCAATTTCTACAACCAGAACCGAATCAATTACCGGACCCAGAACGGCATACCGAACCAGATCACGATGCAGTTTGGAAACTGGGAAGACTCGAATCGAACGCAGTACAACGCCTTCTACGCGCAAGACCAGTGGACCATTCGTCGTCTGACCCTGCAGGGCGCGGTGCGCTTCGATCGCGCCTGGAGCTGGCACCCGGCCGAAGGCAACGGATGGGATGGAGCTGACAAGTTCCACGCCCAACCGATCACATTCCCGCGCACGGAAGGCGTGACCGGATTCAACGACATCACGCCGCGCATGGGCGCTGCCTACGATCTGTTCGGTACCGGCAAGACGTCGCTCAAGGTCAACCTCGGGAAATATCTCCAAAGCGCCAACAACCAGGACCGCTATACCGTCAACGCGCCGGCCGGTGCGACGCGCTTCGTTCGCACCACGCAGCGGAATTGGACGGACAGCGACGGCGACTGGGTGGTTGATTGCAACCTGTTCAACCCGTTGGCCGAGGACAATCGAGCATCGGGCGGCGACAATTGCGGAGCGTGGTTGAATCCAAACTTCGGCAGCCCCGTGGCACCAGTACGAATCAACCCGGATATTCTCCATGGGTGGGGCGTGCGTCCGTACGACTGGCAGTTCGGAGCCTCCGTCCAGCACGAGCTGTTTCCGCGCACATCAATCGAGGTCGGCTATCATCGTCGCTGGTTCGGGAACTTCACGGTGACCGACAACCAGGCTGTCGGCCCGCAGGACTTTGATAAGTTCACGGCCACGGCGCCGCAGCATGCAGCATTGCCGGGTGGTGGTGGTTATCAGTTGACCTACTACGATGCACGAAGCCTGGCCCAGAACAACTACGTGACGTTTGAGGAGGATTTCGGTGCGTCGCGCGTGGCGTATTGGCACGGCTTGGACGTCAACTTCAACACGCGGATGCAGAATGGCTTGATCTTCCAGGGAGGCACGAGCACTGGCCGTGGTGTCGTGGATTTCTGCGATCTCGCAACCCAGCTTCCGGAGACGTACAACGTTGTCGGGCAACCGCCAAACGGAATGGCTCTTGGTGGCGGACGGATGCCCATCGAATCGTGCAGCGTCACGGAGAAGTGGCTGACCCAGTTCCGGGGCTTCGTGGGGTACGTCATTCCGAAAGTCGAAGTGCAGCTCAGCGCGGGCGTTCAAATCAGACCGGGTACGTTGGGCATCGGCGGGAACGATTCGGCCACCAACGGGAACTCGCTCAGAGCGGATGTTCCAACCTCCAACGCCGTGATCGCCGGATCGTTGGGTCGGCTTCCGACCGGTCAGATCGCTACGGGTAATACGGTTCTCAACATGCTGGTTCCCGGTCAGCTGTACGGCGACCGCGTCGATCAGGTCGACCTCAGAGTCGGCAAGATCCTGCGGTTCGGCCGGACGCGAACGTTGGTAGGGTTTGACATCTATAACCTGTTCAACGAGAACCCCGGTCTGACCTACAACCAGGCGTTTGCGTCGAACTGGCCGCGGCCGACGTCAATCCTGCTGCCGCGCTTCGTGCGGTTCAACGCGACGGTGGATTTCTAGGAACTGACGCTCTTCGGGATTCGGGATTCGGGACTCGAGGGATAGCCCCTCGAGTCCCGATTTGTCTTTTTGGGGTGATGTGCGCGTGTTACTTCTCGCGTGAAGACCAGCGCTCGAGCATGAGTGCCAGCTGTGTCTGGCGATGCACGAGCGCTCGCTGAAGTTCCTGCTTCTGTTCGACGTCGGCGCTTGCGATCGCCCGTTGCAGTCGAGAGACCTCGTTCAGCAACTCGACTTCGGCGGGAACACAATTGGCGTTCTTCAAAATCGAAAACGCCATTCGCAGCTCTTCCGGAGCACTGAAGTATTCCTCGAGGTCGAGCGGCTTGCCGGCACCAGGGAGGTTTTCGAACTCGCCCTGCTCGACCGCTGCCCTGATGCGGCTCTCTGCGATGCGACTGAACGGCATGAAATATTGTCGCATATATCCGAATCCCGAGTCCCCAACCCCCGAATCCCGACGAGTTGACCAGCGTCGTCTCGAACCGATAGTGTCGCGCTCAAGAAAATCGACAGCATGAATGAAGGGAGACCATCATGCGAATCGTGTTGAAAGTGTTCGTCCTACTGGCGTCCGTTGTCGCACTCCCGGTGGGTGCCTTCGCGCCGGCGAGACACCGGTGGTGGACGTTCACTTCCACTTCGCATGCAGCTCGCGGACGACGGCGATAGCCTCGTCGGCCGTTTCGAGACACTGGGGAATCTGCAGGTCTTCCGGATTTGCGAGTGCGAGCCGGGGATCGAGCATCGCCGTCTTCGCCCACTCGACGAGACCCGTCCACATCTTGCCGACGAGAATCAGCGGGACGTCGCCCACGTGCCGTACCTGCAACAGCTGCCAGATCATCAACATCTCGAGGACGGTGCCAATGCCACCCGGCACGACGACGAACGCGTCGGAGGCGATGACGAAATGATGAAGGCGGGTGAAGAAAGTCTCGTGTTCGAAGGCCTGCTCGACAAACGGGTTCACGTCCTGTTCGAAGGGCAGCTCGACACGGATGCCCACCGAACCAGGGGCCCCGGCGGCTTTCGCCCCCTCGTTGGCCGCCTGCATCAGACCAGGACCGCCGCCGGTGACGATGTCGCAACCGAGCGAGGCGAAGGCGGCGGCCGCGCGTTTCACCTCTTCGTACACGAATGTGCCGGGCTGTGCCCGCGCCGATCCGAAGATCGCAACACGATAGCGCTCGTGCTTCGACGGCCGGAGCCGCGTGAGATTGTTGACGACCTTCCACAGGTCGAGAACGGTCGTTGCCAGGATTTCCTTGACGCCTTCCTCGTCGGCCAGGCTCACGAGGCGTGCTGCGTTCGAACTGTTCAGTGGATTCGACATCATCGATACCTCATAGGAGCCATCAGCTATCAGCCATCAGCCATCAGCCGTCAGCCCTCAGCTGGACGGCCCAGAGTCTAGGGATTGTCGCCCTCCGTGGAGCTGCGCTGCTCTGTGGCAGACGCCCGCCCGCCCCACCGCCAGTTCAGAATGCGCGGATCGTCTTCGCCGTAGCGGGTAATGTACTGCCGGTGATCAATGAGCGCGTCGCGAATTGCCTGTTTTGCATACGCAGCGCGTGCGGCGAGCGATGGCACACGGTCGATGACCTCTCCGACGAGACTGAACCGATCGAGGCCATTTAGCACGCACATGTCGAAGGGCGTCGTGGTCGTGCCTTCTTCGCGGTAACCCCGCACGTGAAAGTTGTCGTGGTTCGTGCGCCGGTACGTAAGGCGGTGGATCAGCCAGGGATAGCCGTGAAACGCGAACACCACGGGACGGCCCTTCGTGAAGAGCGCATCGAAGTCCTCGTCGCTCAGGCCAGAGGGGTGCTGGCGCGGCGACTGCAACGTCATTAGATCGACGACATTCACGACACGTACCTTCATCTCGGGGACGTGTCTGCCGAGAAGTTCAACGGCAGCGAGCGTTTCGAGCGTCGGCACATCGCCGGCGCAGGCCATTACCACGTCAGGTTCGCTCCCGCGATCGTTGCTGGCCCAGTCCCAGATGCCAATTCCTCGATCGCAATGCCTGATTGCCTGCTCCATCGTCAGCCACTGGGGCGAAGGTTGCTTGCCGGCGACGACCACGTTCACGAGGTTGCGGCTGCGGAGACAGCGGTCGGTCACGTGCAACAGGCAGTTTGCGTCGGGCGGAAGATAGACGCGGATGATCTCGGCCTTCTTGTTGACCACGTGATCGATGAAGCCCGGATCCTGATGGCTGAAGCCGTTGTGGTCCTGACGCCACACGTGGCTCGAGAGCAGATAATTCAGCGACGCGATCGGGCGCCGCCAGCCGATGTGATTGCACACCTTCAGCCACTTGGCGTGCTGGTTGAACATCGAGTCCACGATATGAATGAATGCCTCGTAGCAATTGAAGAAGCCGTGGCGACCGGTGAGGAGGTAACCCTCCAACCATCCCTGACACTGGTGCTCAGACAGCATTTCCATCACACGGCCGTCGGGCGCGAGGTTGTCGTCGCTGGGAAGGATGTCGCCCACGAATGTGCGCTTGGTGACAGCGAAGATGTCCTGCCAGCGATTCGACGCGTTCTCGTCGGGGCTGAACACGCGGAAGTTGCGCGCGGCGAGGTTCTGCTTCATCACTTCGGCGAGGTACTTGCCCTGCACACGCGTGGCTTCGGCTGTCGAGGCGCCCGGTGCGGTTACCTCGATGGCGAACTTCTGGAAGGCTGGCAGCTTCAATTCCTTCAGCAGCAGCCCGCCGTTCGTGTGCGGATTGGCGCCCATGCGGCGGTTCCCCGTTGGCGCGAGCGCCGCGAGCTCGTGTCGAAATCGCCCTCTCTCGTCGAAAAGCTCGTCGGGACGATAGCGCTTCAGCCACGCTTCGAGTACCTTCACATGACCGGGTTTGTCCATCTCGCCCATTGGCACCTGGTGCGAGCGCCAGTAGTCTTCACACCTCTTGCCGTCGATCGTCTTCGGGCATGTCCAACCTTTCGGCGATCGCAGCACGATCATCGGCCAGCGAGGACGGCCTTTGAGGCCCTTGCTGCGTGCCTGGCGCTGAATTCCTTTGATCTTTCCCACCGCCGAATCGAGCGCGGCCGCCATGTGCTGGTGCATGGGCGCGGGATCGTAGCCCTCCACGTAGTGCGGCTCGTATCCGTAGCCCCGCAGCAATTGATCGAGTTCGTCTGGCGGAATCCTCGCGAGCACCGACGGGTTGGCGATCTTGTAGCCATTCAGGTGGAGGATCGGCAGCACCGCCCCGTCGGCCTCGGGATTGAGAAACTTGTTCGAGTGCCAGCTCGTAGCAAGCGGCCCGGTTTCGGCCTCACCGTCGCCAATTACGCAGGCGGCGATGACATCGGGGTTGTCGAAGACGGCCCCAAAGGCGTGTGAGAGCGCATAGCCGAGCTCGCCACCCTCGTGGATCGATCCCGGCGTCTCTGGCGCAACATGGCTCGGAATGCCTCCCGGAAACGAAAACTGGATGAAAAGCCGCTTCATCCCTTCCTCGTCCTGTGAAACATTCGGATAAACCTCCGTATACGTACCCTCGAGATATACATTCGCCACGAGCGCGGGCCCACCGTGCCCAGGTCCCGCGATATAGACGACGCTCAGATCGTGGGTTTTGATCACTCGATTGAGATGCACGTAGATGAAGTTCAGCCCGGGCGTCGTACCCCAGTGGCCCAGCAGACGCGGCTTGACATGGTCGATCTTCAGCGGCACGCGGAGCAGCGGGTTGTCGAGCAGGTAGATTTGCCCCACCGACAGATAGTTCGCTGCGCGCCAATAGGCGTCAATCTTCCGAAGTTCCTCGGGCGTCAGCGCGCCGCGCGATCCTTTAATAGCGCGTCGGCCGACGACCGTGCGCTTACCGGTTCTCACCGGCGTTCTGTTGTGCCGAGCCATGATTGTCCTCGCCTTGCGATGGGATATCCCGATCAGAGTTCGATGACGTCCCGGTAGCCCGGCATCTCGGGCCGCAGGCCGAGCCGCTGCTCGATGCGTGCGGCCAGCGTCTTCCGTGGCCCATCCTCGCCGTGCGTGAGGAGTACGCGGGGCCGAGAGGACGCCAGCGTTCCGAACCAGTTGACAAGATCGGACTGTCCGGCGTGTCCGCTCAGGCCGCCGAAGGCGTGGACCTTGGCCTGAACCTTCACCTTTCGTCCGAGGATGCGAACTTCGCGCGCACCATCAAGGAGCGCTCGTCCCACCGACCCACGCGACTGGTAGCCCACCATGAGCACGAGGGTCGTGGGATCCGGCAAATGGTTCTGCAGGTGATTCATGATCCGGCCGCCGGTGCACATCCCTGCGCCGGCGAGGACCATCCACGGGGCCGGTTTGTTCGCCAGCGCATACGAATCCGCGGCCTTCCGGCACACCTTGACGGTTCGCAGATTGGCCGAAAGCTCGCCCGACTTCCACATCGCGCCGGCTTCGTCGTCGAAGAGCTCGGTGTGCGACCGATAGACATCGGTTGCCTTGATGGCCATCGGACTGTCGAGAAAAATGGGAAACGGCTTCAGCGTGCCCCGTTTGAACGCACCAGCCAACAGGTACAGCAGCAGCTGCGATCGGCCGACGGCGAAGACCGGCACGAGGACGCGGCCCCGTTGCTCGACCGCGGCCTTCACGGCCTCGCGGGCCGCCGCCGCAGTTTCAGCCAGAGACGGGTGCTCTTTATCGCCGTAGGTCGATTCGAGGAACACGAGATCGGCATGCTTGAAGGGGACCGGATCCCGATGCAGAGGTGCTCCGCGCGGACCGATATCGCCCGAGAACACCACGACTTTCCTGCGGCCGCCTTCCGTGATGGTCACCTCGAGGCTGGCCGAGCCGAGAACATGTCCGGCCTCAACCGCACGCACGACAATGCCCGACGCTACTTCCGTCGCGTGGTTGTATCGCAGACGACGATAGAGCGGATGCAGGAAGTCCACTTCCTTCTGCGTGTAGAGCGGCTTGATCGGCGGCTGGCCCGTTTCCAGGCGGCGCTGGTTCTGGCGCTTCGCGTCCTCACCCTGCAGGTACGCCGAGTCCTTGAGGATCAGGTCGGAAAGGGTGATCGTCGCCGGCGTCGCGTAAATGGGCCCTGAGTAGTTGAACCGCGTCAGGAGTGGCAGGCGTCCGGTGTGGTCGAGGTGCGCGTGCGTGAGCACCACCGCATTCAGCTGCTGCATTGCGCTCGTCGTCGGCAGGCGGTTGGAGTTCTCCAGCTTCTGCGAGCCCTGAAAAAGGCCGCAGTCCACCATGACGTTGGCGTCGTGGGTTTGAACCAGATATGCAGATCCGGTGACTTCCCCTCCAGCCGCTCCGAGCAAGGTGATCTTCATGCGATGCGTTTTCCTTGAGAGGCCCGACAACTACGAACCCATCGGGTCAGACCGCACATGGTATCGTAAAGGTAGACCAACTTACTTTTGCAGCTGGAGGCTTCGGATGAGAGATCGATTACCGGCATCCCTGGGTCTGCTCGTCGCCGGTGTGGTGAGCATGTCTCTGGGGACAACGAATGTGACCGCCCAAGCGCCCCGGAACACGCCGACGGTCGGCGCAGCGTCGAAGGTCTGGACGCCAGCCCGCACAGCCTGGGGTGACCCGGACTTCCAGGGTATCTGGTCCACCGACGATTCCATGGGTGTGCCAATCCAGCGGCCCGATCAATTTGGTCATCGGTTGTTTCTCACCGACCAGGAAATTGCTGACCGCGCCAAACGGGATGCTGAGACCAGAGAGCGGTCGCTCGAAGAAACCGTGGCGCCCGTGGCGCCTGGCGGGCCGGCCAACACAGGCCCACCGTCACATTGGGGTGAGCAGGGAACTCGCACGGCCAGGCAGACGTCGCTCATTGTCGATCCGCCTGACGGAAAGATTCCGACGCTGACGCCGGAGGCGCAACGGCGGGCAGCGGGTCGCGACACCGGAAGTTTTGGCGCCGGTCCCTTCAACGGACCGGAGGATTTGACCAACTTCGATCGCTGCATCTCGCGCAGCGTGGTTGGATCCCTCATTGCCAGGCCGTACGGCAACGGTCTCCAGATCGTGCAGAGCCCCGGCTTCGTGGCCATTCGCCACGAAATGATTCATGACACCCGCATCATCCCGCTCGACGGGCGTCCGCATCTCGGGGCGACCATCAGGCAGTACATGGGAGACTCGCGCGGGCGTTGGGAAGGTGATGTGCTGGTCGTGGAAACGACGAACCTGACGGACAAAACCAGCATTGGCCTCAACGGCAATGGCCTCCGTCACAGCGAGGCCATGCGGCTGACGGAACGCTTTACGCGAACCAATGCCGACACCATTCAGTACGAAGTCACGATTGACGATCCGAAAACCTACATCCGACCCTGGAAGATGACGTTTCCGCTGATGACGCAGCCGGGTGAGTATCAGGTGTTCGAGTACGCCTGTCACGAAGGCAATTACGGGATGACGAACATTCTGAGCGGTGCCCGCGCGGACGAACGGCGATAAGCGCCGGGACTCGGGGTTCGGGACCCGAACCCCGAATCCCGAATCCCGAGAGTCACTCCACGGCTGAAACCACATCGAACGTCACCTCAGCTGGCGCGCTTCGCCAGGGCCACCTGCCGAGCAGCACCAGGAGTGACCCGTCGTTTCACATCCCCATCTTCATAGTGACTCCTGCCTATCGTGTTTTGAACAGATCGAGATCGACCATGTTGGCCATGGCTTCATATCCGGCATCGCTGGGATGCAGACGATCGCCCGAATCGTACATGCTCAACAGGATGGTCGGCTGTCGCGGATCGCGAACGGCCGCGTCAAAATCAATCACGCCGTCGTAGGCCTTGCTGGTTCGAATCCACTCATTCAGGGCCTGACGCTTTGCCTCTCCCTCCGCGGTCCAGTAGGCGGCACCCTCGAACGGCAGCAACGTGGCACCATAGATCCTGAGGCCACGCGCGTGCGCTCGCTCGATGAGCTGTCGGTGCCCGGCGATCAGATCGGCGACGCTGGGTGAGGGATTGCTTCGTGCGAAACCGATATCGTTGATGCCTTCCAGCACGATCACGTGAGTCACCCCCGTCTGCAGCAGCGCGTCCCGGTCGAATCGCGCCAGCGCGCTGACACCTGCGCCGTCGCTCAGCACTCGGTTTCCGGCGATCCCGGCATTGAGCACACCCCATTTCGCACCGTTTCCATCCTTCATCAACCGTCGTGCCAGGTAGTCTGGCCATCGTTTGTTGGCGTTGGCGGTTGAACGCGTCCCATCGGTGATCGAATCTCCAAACGTCACAATCGTTCCTGTGCGTTCCGTCGTCATGACCTCGACCCTCGCGAGAAAAAACCAGGCCTGCGTGGTCGTCATGACAGGTAGATCGGGTGCCGCGACATGATTGCCGGTGGCCGAGACGAAATTGGTCTGGAGCGCACCGATATGGGTTGCGACAGGTGACGGAGTCGAGGCTGTATCGCCAGGTAGATAGAGGTCGATCGCCAGATCGGTCTGCGGAGAGACGGTCAGATTGACGGGGTCGCTGAAAACGACGGCACCGGCTGGAACGACCGTCGAAGGACTACCGCCGAACGCCAGCATACGATCGGACTTGGGGACAATGGCGGCTTCTTTCTCCCTGACGGCGACACTGGCGCCCCCGATAGCAAGAGGCGCGGTTCCAAACACGTTGCTGAGAATCACGCGGATTCGGTCTCCGCCGACGCTCGTCCGAACAATCTGGCGGAGTGTCTGGTTGTTGAAGTTCAGCGGAGGCACCGCTCCAGGACCCCCTCGACCTTGCGGCGCTTGCGGCGGCGCCGCCGGCCCCGTCTGACCCTGGGGCGTCGATCCTGGACCAGGCGCGACGGTTTGAGCAGGTGGAGGCTGGCCTGGAGGGGCTTGTGGCCGTGCGACGAGTGCAGTGGCCCAGGTCCCCACCCAGCGGCCATCGGTTCTTGATTGCGCCCGGGTTTGCCCACCCTCGGCGCAAACGAGCAACGCCAGAAGGATGGCGAGCTTGTGCCATCGATTTGTGATTCTCATGGGAAGATGGCTCCATTCTAGCCCATGTAAAATGCCTCGCAGATGTCACTGATTACGCCGACCGTACAACGCGTGGTCCAGGATGCCAGACAGGATCCGGAGGGGTTCTGGGAACGAGCGGCGCGCGAGCTGCCGTGGTGGAAGACGTGGAGTCGCGTGTTCGAGTGGCAGTTTCCAACCTTCCGCTGGTTTATCGGCGCCGAGACGAACCTGGCCTACTCGGCGCTTGATTTTCACGTCGAGCGAGGGCGGGGCGGACACGCGGCACTGATTTATTTCAACGAGCGGGGAGAGCGCCGCGTATTGACGTACGCGCAGCTGCTGCACGAGGTGAAGCGGATTGCTGCGGCATTGCGTGGGTGCGGGATCGGGAAGGGCGACCGCATCACTATTTACATGCCCACCTCGCCAGAAGCCATCGCGCTGATGCTTGCCTGCGTCCGCATTGGGGCGATCCACTCGGTCGTCTTTGCCGGGTTTGGTGCCAAGGCTCTAGGAGATCGGATTCAGGCGAGTGGTTCACGGCTCGTCTTTGCGGCCGACGTCAGCTACCGCAAGGGCAAGGACGTGCGACTCAAGGAGATTGTTGACGAAGCGGTGGCCGGCTGTGATTCTGTCGAACGTGTGGTCGTTCTCAAGCGCACGACGGCACAAATTCCCTGGAATGCCACTCGCGATATCACCTGGGTGGAGTTTCTCGATCGATCCACTGGGCAGAGCGGCGACTGTGAGCGGATGGAGGCCAACGAACCGGCCTTCATCCTTGCAACCTCCGGCACGACTGCCAAGCCCAAGTTGGCCGTCCACACTCATGGCGGATATCAGGTTCATATTTTCAGCATGGGGCGGTGGTGTTTCGGTCTCCAACCCACCGACGTCTGGTGGTCCACGTCCGACATCGGGTGGATTGTCGGCCACAGTTACATGGTGTACGCCCCACTCATTACTGGATGCTCGACGGTAGTCTTCGAAGGGGCGCTGGACCATCCGCGAGCCGATGCGAACTGGCGCGTTGCCGTTGAGCAATTTGGTGTGACGGGCATCTTCACATCACCGACTGCGATTCGGGGATTGATGGCGTACGGTGATGAGCCGTTGAAGAGCGTTGATCACTCGCGACTCCAGCGCGTGGTGTGCGCCGGCGAGGTATTGAACGCGCCAGCCTGGCACTGGCTCCAGAACACCATCCTCGAGAACCGTGTGCCGGTGATCGACAACATGTGGCAGACGGAAACTGGTGGGCCGGCGTTCGGCAATCCGTACGGCCTTGGCCTGTTACCAATCAAGCCAGGTTCGGCTGGAATTCCGCTTCCGGGCATTGAGACGGCCGTGGTCACACTGGACGGCCAACCGTGCGCGGCGGATGAAAAGGGCATCATGGTGTTCACGCGGCCCTTCCCGGGGATGACACCGGCACTTTGGGGAGAACCTGACCGGTACGGGCGAGACTATTGGCAGAAGATCCCCAATGTGTACTACACGGGTGATTCAGCGCACTTCGACCAGGATGGCTATGCCTGGTTTGCCGGCCGGGCGGACGAAATCATCAAGATCGCGGGGCATCGAATCGGCACGATCGAAGTGGAATCGGCATTCCTGCGACATCCGGCCGTGGCCGAATGCGGCGTCATTGGCAGACCCGACGAGACGCGTGGCGAGGTTATTTCCGCGTTCATCAAGCTCAAGCAGGGCCATGACCCGTCGGTCGAGATGAGGCAGAAGCTGCTGGAAGTCGTACGACACGAGCTTGGGCCCATCGCGGTGATTGGCGAGCTCAACTTCGTGAGCATGCTTCCGAAGACCCGTAGCGGAAAGATCATGCGTCGGGTGCTTCGAGCGGTAACCCTCGATCGCGATCCCGGGGACATTACAACCATCGAAGACGAAGGGTCGGTCGACGAAGCCCGTCAGGCGTGGCAGGAGATGAGAGAACAGATCAAGTCTCAAGGGTGAAGTGTCAAGTCTCAACTGAGCATTTGCTTTGAGACTTCAGCCTTGAGGGTTGAAACTTATCTCACAGCATCTTCCAGGTTCCACACCGTAAACGTGAACGAAAACGTCGTCAGTTGACCGTTGCGCAGAAACTGCGTCCAGGCACGGTAGCGTCCCGCGCGAGGCATGTAGCCCTCGAAACTGATGCGCGGCCCGCCAAAACCCCGGGAAATGTCGCTCTCCGGGTCCTCGGTTGGGTGAGAGTGCACGTAGTCCACCAGATCCTCGCTCAGCACCAGCGTGTGACCGAAGGCCCCGAGGTAGGGCTGCAGATCGGTTACGCCCGAGCCCGTGTTTGCATCAGTCAGCGTAAACGCCAGATGGCCGTTTCTGCCCGCGATGAGCTTGGGTGGATCGAGCTTCACCTCTGCTGTGATCCCATCGACCGTCTTTCGAAGGAGTTCGTCGGCTTGAAGTCGTGCGGCTTGAGAGAGCAGGTCCCCGTCGAAATCCGACGTCACCAGGGTCCTTCCAAGAAACTGAGGTGAACCGCCCGTGGGCAGGAAGTCAGACAACACGCGATAGTAGCCAGGCTTTGGCAGCGTCACCTCGACAGACCACGATCCGTCCGGTCGAGCCGCTGGATGAATATGTTGGAACGAGGTCATGTCCTGACTGACCACAAAGAGGTGGTAGGGCCGGTCGTGGACGACTGCAAAATCTTTGATTAGCGTGCCAGAGCGCGGGTGCCGTACGTTGAAAATCATCGTGAACGGAACACCGGCTTTCACGGCGGGCGGTGAAGTGACGAAATCCAGCTCGTACTCTCGCGTTTCGAACGGATCGCCTGCCAGCAGAGCCATTCCGCATTTCTTGCATTTTCCCGCGGCATCTGAGGTGACATCCGGGTGCATCGGGCAGAACCATCCGGTCACCGCTTGCGCCGACTCTTCTCCGACCGCGCCAGCACTCGCGCTGACACTCGACGGTCCGGGCACATGCTGCGGCGTGGTCACCGGACGCGCTGGGCGGGTGCACGCTGAAAAGATCGCAAGAATGCACGCCGTTCCAAGCCAGAGCAGTCGATTCATGGGAACCAGTTAGAGCCTTTTCAATTATAGACACGCACGCGGCATCCAGCGCCCGAAAGCATTCGGCACCCAGCACCCAGCACCAGGCACCCAGCACCCAGCACCCGAGAAGGTATAATGCCGTCCGCTTCCGCTCTCACGATGACATCCAGATCTCCTGTGACGCTCGAAGCCGTTGCGGCCGCGCGATGGCGAATGGCCATTGGACTGACCGCCGCCATGATGTTCGTGTATTTCGGCTTTATCCTGCTAGTCGCGTTCAACAAGCCGTTGTTGGGCACCATCGTCACGCGGGGGTTGAGCCTGGGAATCCTGCTCGGAGCGCTGGTGATTGTCGTGGCCTGGATTCTCACCTGGGTGTACGTGTCGTGGGCCAATCGTCACTACGATGCAGCCATTGAACAACTGGGAAGTCGAGGTCGACGTGTCCACTGAATGGATCGTTGGCCTCGATCCACGACGAGCGTGGCCGAAGCCGTGCGAGGCCCGGATCCACGACAACTAAACAATGCCAACTGCGCTCGGTGAACCCAACGCAACCGCCATCGGTTTCTTCGTCCTTTTCATCGTCATTACCCTGGGCATTACCGTCTGGGCTGCACGGCGAACCCGCAGCACTGAGCACTTCTACGCCGCTGGTCGAAGCGTCACCGCACTTCAGAATGGCCTGGCCCTGGCAGGCGACTACATGAGTGCGGCGAGCTTCCTGGGCATTGCCGGCCTCGTGGCAACCTCCGGCTTCGATGGCCTCATTTACTCCATTGGATGGCTCGTCGGCTGGCCAATTGTGATGTTTCTGATTGCCGAGCCGTTGCGGAACCTCGGTCGGTACACGTTCACCGACGTCGTGGCGTCGCGCCTGCGACAGACGCCGATACGGATTGCCGCCGCCATTGGGTCGCTTTCCGTCGTGGCTTTCTACCTCATTGCCCAGATGGTGGGCGCTGGAAACCTGATTCGGCTGCTCTTTGGGTTCTCCTACGAAGCGGCCATCGTCATTGTCGGTCTCGTGATGCTGGCGTATGTCCTGTTTGGTGGCATGATTGCCACAACCTGGGTTCAGATTGTCAAAGCCGTCATGTTGATGAGTGGGGCGACGCTTTTGGCGGGCCTCGTCGTTGCAAGATTTGACTTCAATCCACTATCACTCTTCGATCGCGCCTCGCAGATGTACGGGGCAAGCGTGCTGGCACCAGGGCGTCTGGTGACCGATCCGGTCGATGCAATGTCGCTCGGACTTGCACTGATGCTCGGGACTGCCGGTCTGCCGCATATCCTGATGCGGTTCTATACGGTTCCCGACGCCAGGACCGCGCGTCGGTCTGTCGGCTATGCCACAGCATTCATTGGATTCTTTTACCTGCTCACGTTCGTGCTGGGGTTCGGTGCGATGGTGCTCATCGGGCGCGAAGCCATTACCAAGATTGATCCCGGCGGGAACATGGCAGCGCCGCTGCTCGCGGAAGCCGTGGGCGGAACGCCGTTCCTGGGTTTCATTTCTGCCGTGGCCTTCGCGACGATTTTGGCTGTCGTGGCGGGTCTGACGCTTTCGGGAGCGGCAACCCTGTCGCACGATCTTTGGGTCAACGTGATTCGTGGCGGGCACGCCGAGGCTAAAGAACAGTTTGTGGTTGCCCGCGTTGCCACGATCGTGCTCGCGCTTCTGTCGATTCTGCTCGGGATCACGTTCAAAGGTCAGAACGTCGCCTACATGGTCGGGCTGGCATTTGCCATTGCCGCGAGCGCGAATTTCCCTGCTCTGGTCCTTTCCATTTTCTGGAAGCGACTGACGACGGCAGGAGCCCAGTTGAGCATGTTGATTGGGACGCTCTCGACGCTTGTGCTCATCACGCTCTCACCAACGGTTCAGGTGGACATCCTTCATTACGAAACGGCCATCTTCCCACTTCGAAATCCTGGTCTCGTGACAATCCCGCTTTCGTTTGCCGTTGCCATTGGGGTGTCGTTGCTGTGGCCTGATGCAGCCGAAGAACGCCGTTTCGTCGAACTCGAGCGGCAGTTGCACATCGGTCACTGAACGATCCGAACGACTCCGAACGATCCGAACGCGCCGAACGGTCCGAACGATCTATAATCTGAGAGAAATGCCCCTCTGCCCCGTGTCCCCGTCGGTGCACGTTTTCAGCTTGACCCGCTGCGTCTGTATACTGCCGCTGTAGCCTGGCGCGTGCCAGCGCCACTCAGCGGCCATTAAAGCCTGAATTTTCAATAGGTTGAGGTTGCGGGTCGACGGGGTGTCGGCCCGGCTGAAGATTGCTATGGCGCTCTTTCCGATGTTCTTCAAACTTGCTGGACGATCGTGCCTTATCGTGGGCGCGGGGTCTGTCGGCGAGGCGAAGACGGCCAGCCTGCTCGAGGCTGGTGCGATCGTGCGGGTCGTGTCTCCTTCGGCAACCGCTCTCGTCAAAGAGTGGGCCGCGGTGGGGCGCATCACGTGGCTCCCGAAAGCGTTCGAGCCACACGACCTTGATGGCATGTTCCTCGTCGTAGCCGCGGTTCCGGCAGGCAATCTCACCAGGAAGGTCCATGCGGAAGCCCGTCAACGAGGGGTCCTCTGTAATGCGGTCGACGATCCCGAGCGCTGCGACTTCTACTATCCAGCTGTCGTCAAGCGTGGCGACTTCCAGATTGCCGTTTCCACGGGCGGCCGCAGTCCGGCCCTGGCCCAGCGGATTCGCCGGGAACTCGAAGAGCAGTTTGGCCCCGACTACGAGGGATGGGTGCAGGAACTCGGCGTGAGGCGAGAAGCGCTGTTTGCCGACTCGATGGATCCGGAGGCGCGAAAACAGCAGTTGCACGAGGCCGCCAGCCGCGGAGCCTATGAGGGCTTTCGCCTAAAGCCTCAAGCCCGTAGCCGAGAGTCTGGAGCCCAAAGCC
>DATBJG010000202.1:0-3226 GCA_036556585.1 Vicinamibacterales bacterium | reverse complement strand
CAAGGAGAAGGCCAAGGTCGTGGCCGCGCATCTTCTCGAGGCGGCCGTCGAAGACATGGATTATGCCGACGGCAAGTTCTTCGTGAAGGGCGCGCCCGACAAGGCAAAAACGATTCAGGAAGTGTCCTTGATGGCGCATGTAGCGTGGAACATGCCTGCCGGTGTCGAAGCCGGGCTCGAAGCGTCAATGTTCTACGACCCGCCCAATTTCACCTATCCGTTTGGATCGCATCTGGCAGTCGTCGAGGTTGATCCGGAGACGGGACAGATCGAGGTCAAGAAGTACGTCGCGCTCGATGACTGCGGGCCGCAGATCAATCCAGTGATTGTCGAAGGGCAAGTCCATGGCGGTGTGGTGCAGGGTCTCGGACAGGCGTTGTGGGAAGAAGCCATCTACGACGACAACGGACAGCTGGTGACCGGGTCAATGCTCGACTACGCGCTGCCCCGCGCAGACCATCTGCCGGAGATGGAAGTCATGTCGACGGTCACACCCTCGCCTCATCATCCGCTAGGTCTGAAAGGGATTGGCGAGGCGGGCACGATCGCATCGACCGTGACGGTCTACAACGCCGTGCTGGATGCGCTGACGCCGCTCGGCGTCGAAACACTGCAGATGCCCATGACCCCTGAACGGGTCTGGCGCAGTATTCAGAACGCGAAAGAACGATCCGAACGCCGTTGAACGATCCGAACGATCCGAACGATCCGAACGTTCCAGGAGTCCCTTATGTTTTCGTCTGAATTCGACTACTACCGGGCCCGTTCCGTCAGCGAAGCGAGCGATCTGCTGCAAAAGCATTCGGGTGCCAAGCTGCTTGCCGGAGGGCACAGTTTGATTCCGCTGCTCAAGCTGCGTCTGGCGTCGCCCTCGGCCCTCATTGACATCGGACGGATCGCAGAGCTTCGAGGGATTACAGTAAGCGGAAGTACAGTTCGGATTGGCCCCCTCACGACACACGCTGAACTCGCGTCTTCTGCCGTACTGCGTCAGCAGTGTCCGGCGCTCGCTGAGGCCGCGGCCCGCGTCGGTGATCCGGCCGTACGTAATCGCGGCACGATTGGCGGCAATGTCGCCCATGCCGATCCTGCGTCAGATCTTCCAACGGTACTCACGGCGCTCGATGCGCGAATGTCTGCAACCGGGCCGGGTGGAACCCGCACGTTCGGCGCGGGTGATTTCTTTACGGGCATGATGAGCACCGCACTTGGTGAGAAGGATGTGCTGACGGCCATTGAAATCCCGGTCCTCACGAAGGGACAAGGGATGGCGTACGTCAAGTTCGAGCATCCGGCGTCTCGCTACGCGGTCATTGGCGTGACGGCGGCCGTCACGCTTGCTGGCGGAACGTGCACCTCAGCGGCCGTGGCGATCGGTGGCTGTGTACCGCGTCCCGCGCGCGCGAAAACCGTCGAAAAAGCCCTCACGGGTCAATCACTGTCAGGTGAGACGATTGCAAAGGCGGCTAGTCAGGTTTCGCGGGATCTGGGAGACGACATCCTGGGCGACTTGTTCGCGTCGGCCGAGTATCGGAAGGCCATGGCTCCTGTGTGGGTCAAGCGGGCGGTAACGGCGGCCACAGAACGATCCGAACGATCCTGAACGATCCGAACGATCCGAACGTTCCGAACGATCCTCTAGCTGTTCTCCACCTTCTGCTGCAGACACGCGAAAAACCGATCCATCATCATCTTCGACACGCTGCTGAGCAGACGCTGTCCCACGCGGGCGATCAGCCCGCCCACCTGTCCATCTCCCTTGACGTGAACCGTGGTCGTCTCGTCGGGCTGGCCGGCCAGTTCGATCACGACTTCGCCTTTGACGAAACCAGGCGTGCCGCTGCCTTCCACGACGAGCCTGTACGAGTGTGGCGGGCGCTTGTCCAGGATCGTGACGGTGCCCGAGTACTGGCCGCTGATCGAAGCAACGGCAAGTTTGAGTTCTGCTCGGTAGCGGTCGTCCCCGAGCGGCTCGAGGCGCTCACAGCCTGGAAGACAGGCGCCCACGACTTCCGGATCGATGAGGAGTGTCCACACGCTGGCTGGCGGCGCGGCAAACGTGTACGAAGCTGAAACGTCCATGCTCAAACCCTCGTGAATTTACAAAGTGATCAAGCGAGCCTCAGCCTGATCTCCATCAATCTCCAAAACAGCGACGCTCGGCTGCAGTCGGAACCTGCGGGGCCCTGCAGAGCCGGGATTTACCACCAGCTGACGTCCGTACCGCACAATCAACGGACTGTGGGTATGCCCGTAGACGAGAACGTCCTCGCGATAGCGTGCGGTCAGTTTCGGCGGCGTTGGAGCGCCAAGCTCGTGCCCGTGCACGACCCGTACGGTGACATTGTCGAAGGCTCGAACGATGTGCGGCAGCAACAGACGGTTGCCGGGCTCGTCTGTGTTTCCGGCAACCGCCTCCACCGGGGCGATCGACGCCAGCGCTTCCAGGACGCCGGCGCCCCCGACGTCCCCGGCGTGCAGAATCATTTCAACACCGTCGAGTGCAGCTCTGCATTCTGGCCGAACCAAGCCGTGCGTGTCAGAAATGAGGCCGATCAGATGCACCGCGTTTGCCCTTCCGGACCTTGACACGCGATTCGACTTTTAGTAGAAGACCGCGTAGTATTGCCCGAAAAGTCGCGTTGAGACTCGTCTGCTTTTGGTCCATTGATCACCGTTCACAGCCTGCCGCCCGGAAGCGGAGAGGAGTTCTATCACATGCGTAATCGGTTGAGGATTTCGATGATCGGAATCGTGTTGGTCGCCGTGATAGGCGTCCTCTCGCTGGCAGTCAGTCCGACTGCCGGTCAGGCTCCAGCCGCCGGCGGCGCGGTGCAGCGGATTGCCGGCAAACCCAACATGACCGGCCTCTGGCAGGCCTTGAACGAGGGGAACTGGGACCTTCAGGATCACAGCGCGGCTCCCGGACCTTTCTACCAGCTGGGCGCTGCAGGTGCGACACCCCCCGGCCAGGGCATCGTCGAGGGAAATGAGATTCCGTACTTGCCGGCAGCTCTCGCGAAGAAGCGCGAGAACCAACTCAACCGGATGACGATGGATCCCGAGATCAAGTGCTACATGCCGGGGATTCCCCGCGCCATGTACATGCCGCATCCATTTCAAATTGTACAGTCCGACAAGTACATCCTGATGGCGTACGCGTTTGCGAGCTCGAATCGCATCATCCACATGGACAATCATCAAGAGGCGCCGGTCGACAGCTGGA
>DATBJG010000201.1:0-33856 GCA_036556585.1 Vicinamibacterales bacterium | reverse complement strand
CACAAACGAGGAACGATTGAACGTTCCGAACGATCCGAACGTTCCGAACGATCCGAACGATCCGAACGATCCGAACGTTCCGAACGTTCCGAACGTTCCGAACGCCCGAACGATCCGAACGCCCGAACGATCCGAACGTTTCTATTTGGCCGTCAGGATGAAGTGGCCTCGTCGATTCTGCGACCAGCAACTCTCGCTTTCCTCGCGGCAGAACGGCTGTTCTTTCCCCTTGCTGACGGCCAGAATCCGGTCGGCCGGAATTCCAAGACTGACGAGATAGTCTTTCACAGCCGTGGCTCGTCGTTCGCCAAGGGCCAGGTTGTATTCGGAGCTGCCTCGTTCGTCGCAGTGTCCCTCGACGCTGATCTTGGTGCTCGACCAACGCCTGAGCCAGTCGACGTTCTTCTGCAGCGCCGCGCGTGAGTCGTCTCGGATGGTCGATTCGTTGTAGTCAAAGAAGACATCACCCAGCGGCCGCTCCGAGTTCAGCTGCTCGAGGGTCTTTTTGGCGAAAATCTCGTCCTCGGTGAGCGGCTTCGGCGCGACCGGCGCAGGTGGCGGCGGCGGAGCCGGCGGTGGTGGAGGAGCTGCGGGCTTTGCCGCAGCCGGCGGGGGAGGCGCAGGAGCGGGCGCAGCCGCCGTAGTCTTGTTCGCGCAACCGGCGACGATTCCAAGAAACGCACAAACACACGTCACCAGCAAGACACGTCGAAGCATCGACACTCTCCTGTTCTTCTCGAAAATATGTCAAACCACGGCAGTTCGTGGTCAGAGTACCGTGCCACAAGAGGGCTGTCAATGCGACGTTGTGTGTTTTGCTGGGAAAATCCGGCCGAGTAGAATCCACGCCGTGGATCGTCTGCTCGAGACCACGTCCCATGTCGAGCGAACTCACTTCTGGTACCGGGGATTCAGGCGCTTTGTCCGCCCCATGCTCAAACAAGCAACAGCAGGCCTCTCCCGGCCGCGGCTGCTCGATTGCGGGTGCGGCACTGGCGCAAACCTGAGCCTGCTCCAGGAATACGGCGAAGCTATCGGTTTCGACCTCACCCGACGCGGCCTCGAGTTTGCCCACCAGCACGGTCATAGCCGCCTCGCACAAGCGAGCGTCACAGCCGTTCCATTCAGGAGTGGTTGTTTCGACGTGGTCACCTCGTTTGACGTGCTGTATTGCCTGCCAGACCAGGCCGAAGTTGCCGCGATCGCCGAGATGCATCGCCTGCTGAAACCTGGCGGCGCGCTGGTCGTCAACGTCGCCGCACTCGAGATGCTGCGCGGCGACCATTCGATTCTCGGTGGCGAGATTCGTCGCTATACGACCGCGCGGCTGCGTTCCGCTCTCGAGCATGAAGGCTTCGAGGTGATACGAGCCACATACACGAATGCGTCGCTCTTTCCGCTGGTGGCCGGAGTGCGGATATGGCAGCGGCTACGTGGGCTGAGCCAGCACCCGACCCATGGGGACTTTTTTCGTCCGCCCACGCTGGTGAACTCCACGCTCTCGGGCGCTCTCGCCGCAGAAGCTCTCGCCCTTCGCTTGATGAACATGCCCATTGGCAGCTCGGTGCTTTGTTTGGCGCGGAAAAAGGGCGGATAGGGCAGATGAGGGGAGCCTATCTCCCCTTTTCCAGGCTCACGTTGAAAATTCGCAGGCCCAGGCGTCGTCGATCGAGACTCGCAGTTCGTTCTGCAGGAACGAAGATTTCGCTCGTCTCGATGGTCAACCGGAAATTGGCCGTGCGAAGCACCGCGGCGGGGACTCGAGCTCGAATTTCGAAGTCGCTGAAAGGGGAGGCTTCTGCCAAGACACGTGCACCGGCTCGTACCACCACTCTTGGAGCCTGGGAGAAATATCGGCGCGGGGATTCGCCCGTGAGTGTCAGCACCAAGTCCTGGCTGGTTTCATGGACGGCAATGTCGGCGCGATCGCTGGTCCAGCGCCAGCGCAAACCCGTTGCCGGGTTGAATTCCGCTTCCTGCCATCCGGTTTCGAACCCCCACACGATCTCGTCCGTTTTCTGAACGTTGAACTGCTCGATGACGACGTTCGCAGCCGCACCTGGCTTTGCAGGTTCGGCTGCAATCTCGAGCTTGGCATGCCGATCGGCGCCATTACCGGTACCAGCCGGGAGTGTCGAGAGCCGCAGAAAAAATCCGGGCGGCGCAATAATCTGTTCCATCTCGTGTCCATCAACAGTCATTACGATGCGCGCCGAGCCCTGTCCGGGGGCGGCGAGGTTTCGTCCGCCCAGGACGAGCGCCATCGGCTCGGTCTCGCGACGTAGATATGCTTCGATGTTGCCCTGTGCCGGGTTGCGGCCCGAGGTGGCGGCAACGCCCGCCGTCTCGGGCGTGAGCGCCCAGCCTTCGGCCACGAACCATCCCGGATCGATCAGCTCCACCCAGTCGACCGAGGTCGGGCGGACACCGGACACGAGCATGGCGAGCTCGGGAGGCCACCGATACGATTGCTTCACGGTGACGCTCTTGGGATCAAAGAGCGCGAGATCGGTGCGCATCGGGTCGGCAAGAAACCAGACCGGACCCGACGCGTTGTTCAGCAGATATTTGACGACCTCGAGCCACTCCCGCTTTGGTGGAGAAGGCAGCGTTCGAATCCCTTGCGGCTGGGCCGCTTCGACCGCCCGCTGAAAAACGTGGTGCAGGCCCATGGTGGGCATTCCGGGCGCATTCCGCGCGGTGGCTTCCATATCGCCCAAGGCACGGAACGCAGGACTGGGCCCATTGGCATAGGCGGATACGGCCGGCAGTGCAATCCAGCCAGCCCACACTGCCAGCACTGCCGTGCCGACTGGCAGGAGTTTCCCCTTGAACCACGACAGGCCATACACGATGGCAAAGCTGAACGCCGGAACAACCGGTAATGCGTATCTGGTGGTGACGGTCTCCTGAAAAATCAGGTGAAATATCGCGTATGGCAGGACCATCACCCCAAGCAGCATCGTGCTTCGAGGGGCGCGCCACAGCATGGTCAGCACTCCGAGAACGAGAAGTCCAACCATCAGTCCGCCCAGTGCCATTGAGCCCCAGGGAAACACCAGTGTATGGAGAAGCCCCAACGCGAGGCGTCGAGGCGTCGGATTTCGGGCCAGCATGTCCACGCCGGTGAAATCTTCACCAGCCTGCGAGCCCAGGGCACCTGTGTACGCTGCCAATCCCCCCGTCGCCATGACCATGGGGACCGCCCAGAGCAGAACCCCAATGGTGAAGGCTAGAGACGAGCCGAGCAGCGCACCAGCGGCGTCACGCCCGATCCGATGCACGATGACCATCAGAAACAACGGCGCCGTGAGCCAGATGGTTTGAACTCGAACACCGAGAGCGAGCGCGGCCACCAGCGCCCCGAGGACGATCAATCGGCCCGAGGCCACGAGGGCCGCGCGATCGTCCGGGCGCAGCCCTTGTTGTCTCCAGAACGCGGTCGCGAGTAATGCTTGCGCCAGAAGCGCCAGAGTGAGTCCCGGGATGTCGCTCATCGGTCTAACGGCCGTGAACCAGAAGAGCGGGCAGATGACCGTCACGAGCGTTGCCAGAGCCGGGCGGATCGACCGAGCGTCCATCGCTCCAGATTGGTTGGCCCCTTCCACGGCGCGAAACAGCTGAAAGAGTGCGACCACGGCAAGCACACCAAAGATGGGGCCCCAGACCGCGAGCGCGTGAGCTTCACTGAGTCCCACGAAGCGCGCAAGTTTCCCGAGCACGACGAAAACGGGATACCCGGGCGGATGGGGTTGATGGAGAGCAGGATTGAAATCGCGGAGCGCCAGCGCGAAGTTCTGCGAATCGACGTCTTCGAGTGCGGGCGCCAGCCAGGGCAGGTGCCCCGTCAGAAAGACCAGCCCGAGCGCGAGGGTCCACGTGTGACGCGTCAATCAATCCTCACGCGATTGCACCACGCGATCTGCTTCAGCCGCTCAGTCGCGCAATCTGCCTGATCCGCGTTGATCCGCGCACTACACGGTCATCCCCGTCGATCCGCGTCTCAGATCGGCAGGAGCGGAAGCCCCTCGTTCAGACTACCCGAGCGATAGCCCTGGAGATCGAGACTGATGTACTGGTATCCGATCGCCTTCAGTTCTCTGACGAGTCTCTGCCGGATTTCAGGATCGAGCGCGTGACTCAACTGATGATCGGCAAGTTCGAGGCGCGCGACCGTGTCGTGATGGCGGACGCGACATCCACGAAAACCGAGATCGAACAGCACGGCCTCCGCGCGTTCGATCATCGCGAGTTTTTCCGGGGTCACCGAGCTGTGATAGGGAATACGCGAGGAGAGGCAGGCCGACGCCGGCTCGTTCCAGACTGGGAGTCCCGCACGCCGGCTCAGCTCTCGGATTTCGGCTTTCGTTAAATCGGCTTCATCGAGCGGACTGCGCACACCAAACTCACGCGCGGCCCGGCGCCCCGGTCGATAATCGCCGCGGTCGTCGGCATTATTGCCATCGACAACGACGCGGACACCACGCGCGGCCGCCAGCCTGGCGAGTTGTGTGAAGAGTTCGTGCTTGCAGTGATAACAGCGATCGACGTCGTTCGCCCGGTAGGCCGGCTGGTCGAGCTCGGTCGTGTGGATGATTTCGTGTTTGAACCCGAACGTGCTCGAGAGACTCAGGGCGGTCTTGCGGTGCCGCTCGGGATAACTGGGACTGTCAGCCGTTACGCACAGGGCGTGCGGGCCAAGCTCTGTGGTTGCGACGTAGGCAAGATAAGCGCTGTCGACACCACCACTAAAGGCCACGATCACTGACGAACACTTGCGGATGATCCGGCGCAGCCCGGCTTCTTTTTGTTCGAGGACTCCTTTGTCTCCGTCCGTGCGTTCGGCAACCGTCTCAGCCTGTCCGCTCGCTAGGTTGAACTTCTGCGTCGATTCGCGTGTATCAACCGTTCGCGTCACTCCTCCCATTCCTCGTCCTCTTCCCCGTCATCTTCCTCGTCGTCTTCATCGTCTTCGTCTTCTTCGTCCTCATCTTCATCGGCGGCGTGATCCAGCTCGACCGGCGAAACGCCTACCACCTCGAGATTGGTGCCGCATTCGGGGCAACTGATCAGATCCCCTTTGTCGACATCGTACTCGTCGACCTCGATTTCGGCGTCACATTCCGGACAGGTCGCCATGATGCCCTCCTCGGAAGGGCCCCGTGACTGCAACTTGCTGACCTACGGCGTCTAAACAGTCGCCAACGGCACGGAAAAGATAAGAGTTCGGATTATAACGAGAACCTGATAAATTCTGCAATGCGGCCACGGCATACCGTGGAGCAGACACCAGGCAAAACCTCAAGCAGGCAAGACCTCACAGGATGGATGGCTACGGCCACTGAAGCGACCAAGACGGTGATCGTGGCGGACGATACTGCGTTCGTCCGCGACCGTTTCAAAACCGCACTCGAACATGCGGGACACCGGGCGATTGCTGTCAAGAGTGCGGCAGAACTGCTGGCGCGAGTGCGCGCCGATCTCGCCCAGATTGATCTTCTCGTCATCGATCTTCGTCTCCCGCATCAGACGGGCGTCGAGCTCGTGCGCAGTGTCAGGAAGATCGACAGCGGCCGTCTGACCATTCTCGTCTTCAGCGGCACCATCAGCAGCGCGGAAGAAGTGCGCGAGCTCGCGGCTCTCGGCGTCGCGGGTTACGTCAATGAATACAGCGCCGTTCAACACATTCTGCCCTCTCTGGCCCCGCATCTCTTTCCCGACAATTTCAACCGCCGGGGCAGTCCTCGCGTCGTGCTAGGCAGTCCCATCAACTACCGGTTTGGCAACACGATCGCGGCAGCCCTCACCCTCAATATCAGCCGCGGAGGCGTGGCCATCCGCACGACGAGCCCTCTCGACCCGGGCACACGGGTCCGACTCCGATTCCGCCTCCCAGGCGCCAAACGGGAGATCGAGGCCGAGGCACGTGTCGCGTGGAGCGATCAGCGCGTGGGAATGGGTTTGCAGTTCGACAAGGTGGACCCTGCCAACCAGACCGCCATCGACGAATTCGTCGATGCGCACTTCTTCACCAACCGGAAAGCCTGAGTCAGTTTTCAGTTTTCAGTGGTCAGTTTTCAGTCAACTGATAACTGATCACTGAAAACTGATAACTGCGATAGTGTGAGATCGAACCGGAGGCTCCATGGAATCTGTGGCGCTCGACGTCACGCTCGGCATCCTGGCGATCCTCGCGCTGGTGTTTGCAAACGGCTTTTTCGTTGCCGCCGAGTTTGCCATCGTCACCGTCCGTAAGACGCGTATCGACCAACTCATCGCCGAAGGCAACCGACTGGCCGTGACCGTGCGGCGTGCCGTCGTCGATGCCGATAGTTACATTGCCGCGACTCAGCTCGGGATCACGATGGCCAGTCTGGGACTTGGCTGGATTGGCGAGCCCGCCCTCGCAGCGTTCATCGAACCGTCATTCAGGTTTCTACCCGGTTACCTCTCGAGCACGAGCGCCCACACCGTCGCCGTCGTGATTGCGTTCACGATTATCACGGCGCTCCACATCGTGCTCGGCGAACTCGCTCCGAAGACGGTCGCACTGCAGTACGCGGAAAAGACGGCGTTGCTGGTCGTCAAACCGACCGAGCTTTTCATGAAGGCGTTCTGGCCGTTCATCCGGCTGATGAATGGCATGGGCCGCGCGGTGGTGCAGCTCTTTGGTCTGAAAGCACCGAGCGGTCATTCGCTCGTCCATTCGGAACAGGAGCTGAAAATGCTCGTCACCGCCAGCCAGGAAGCCGGAGTCCTGGAAGAGAAGGAAGAGCAGATGCTCCATCGGGTGTTCGACTTCGCCGATCAGACAGCTGGCCAAGTCATGGTGCCTCGCACCGAGCTTGCGGCAATCCCGATTGAGGCCACCATACGTGACGCAATCAAGCTGATCACACAAGACAAGTATCGCAGCCTGCCCGTGTATCGCGAGGACGTCGGGAACATCGTGGGTATCGTGGATATCGTCGATCTGCTCAAAGCCGCCACTGAAGGCCGTCTCGATGGACCCGTCAGCACGCTGGTTCACGAAGCGGTGACCGTACCCGAAACCATGACGGCCGATCAGGTGCTCGACGAACTCCGCAGGCGACGAGTGTCAGAGGCCATTGTCATCGACGAATACGGAAGCACCGCCGGGTTGGTGTCGTTCGAATATCTCATGGACCGCATCGTGGGTGAGCCGGAGTCGGGACGGGGTGGCCGACGAAAGGTCGTGCTCGCTGATGGATCGGCCATGGTGGACGGCCTCGTGCTCGTCACCGACATCAACGAACAGTTCGGCCTCAAGATCGATCCTGATACCTACACGACGCTGGGGGGCTTCGTTGCCGGCCGCATTGGTCGAAAACCCCGGATGGGCGACTCGGTCGACGAAGGCTCGCGAACATTCACCGTCGAAGGCCTCGACGGATTGAGGGTGGCCAAGGTCAGGATTTCACGGGCTCGGAACTGAGAAGTGAGAACGAAGAACTGAGAAACTTCGGCCCAACTCTGCCCTTCTCAGGTCTCAGTTCTTACTTCCAAGGTCTTAAGTCGTCCGCAGCAGGCGCAGGCCGTTGGCGATGACGAACAACGACGCTCCCATGTCGGCGACGACAGCCATCCACAAGGTCGCGGCGCCAGTAACAGTCATTACGAGGAAGACTGCCTTCAATGCAAGCGAGACGGTGACGTTCGTCTTGATGTTGCGCAGCGTCGCACGACTCAACCTGACCGCAAAAGGGATCTTCAGCAGTTCGTCGGCCATCAGCGCAACGTCCGCTGTTTCGAGGGCAGCATCGCTGCCCGCGACGCCCATGGCTATCCCAACGTCCGCTGCAGCGAGCGCCGGCGCGTCGTTGACCCCGTCGCCAACCATGGCAACGGTCCCATAATCCCTGCGGAGATCTTCAACGGCACGAACCTTGTCCTCGGGCAAAAGGTCCGCCCGCACCTCGTCGAGATCGAGGTCTTTGGCGATGGCCATGGCCGTTCCGCGATGGTCCCCGGTCAGCATGACCACACGCTTCACGCCCTGACGACGCAGCAGCGCAATGGCATGCCGGCTGGCGTCGCGCGGCTCGTCCGCCACGCCAATCAGGCCCAGTGCCCGATCGTGTCGCGCGACGAGCACGGCGGTTCGACCGTCTGCCGCCAGGCGATCAAGGCCCTCGTGGATTTCCGGCGTGCACAATCCACGTTCTTCGAAGAGTCGGTGATTGCCGACCACCGCCTGACGCCCGTCCACTTCACCTTCGGCGCCGAGACCGGGCAGTGCGCGGGATGCGACGCCTGCGATCGGTGTGACACCAGAACCCCTGGCGTGCTGGAGAATCGCCTGTGCAATCGGGTGCTCCGATCGCGCCTCCACTGACGCGGCAATCCGCAGAATTTCTTCAGAAGGCGTACCAGTCAAGGGGATGACGTCCACCACTCGCGGAACCCCTCGGGTCAGCGTGCCAGTCTTGTCGAACGCGACACATCGCACTGCCCCGGTCCGTTCGAGATGCGCACCGCCCTTGATGAGAACGCCCTTCCGCGCTGCAGCTGCCAGAGCGGAGACCACGGACACGGGCGTCGAGATGACCAGAGCACACGGACAGGAAATCACCAGCAGAACCAGCGCTCGATAGGTCCACTCGTCGATTGGTCCACCAAGAAGCGGCGGAATGACTGCAAGGGCCGACGCCAACAGGATGACGGCGGGCGTGTAGTAGCGGGCAAATCGTTCGACGAAGACCTGCGCCGGCGCGCGCCGGGCCTGGGCGGTTTCCACAAGACTGACAATCCTCGCCAGCGTGGTGTCGCGACCAAGGCGTGTGACTCGAATTTCCAGCGCACCGCGGCCGTTGATGGTGCCGGCAAATACCCCGTCGCCTGGCCCCTTATCAACGGGGAGCGACTCCCCGGTGATTGGAGCCTGATTGACGGCACTCTGACCAATGACGACCTCTCCATCAAGGGGGATCTTCTCACCGGGGCGAACCACGACAATTTCGCCGACCGCAACCAGCTCAATCGGGACTCGGCTGTCGGTTCCGTTACGGTGGACGAGTGCCTCGGCTGGGCTGAGATCCATGAGCGCGCGAATGGCATGGCGAGCGCGTGCCATGCTGCGCGCCTCGAGCAACTGCGCCAGCGCGAAGAGGAAAATGACAGTCGCACCCTCTTCCCACTCGCCAATCGCCATGGCGCCGACCACCGCCAGCAGCATCAGGACATTGATGTCCAGTGAGAAAACGCGTGCAGCCGACCAGGCCCGCCGGACCGTGTAGATGCCGCCAGCGAGTATGGCCGTGACGAACGCTGGTACGTAGACGGCCGCCGGCATCCCGGCCAGCCTCAATCCAAATCCAACAGCCAGCGCGATGCCCGACACCACGACGAGGGTCTGCCGGGAACGGGCGGCCGGTTCCGACGCGGACGGCTGCTCGTGCTCCAGCCAGGCCCGCATCCCAGTCTCTGCGACGGCTTCGACGATCGCGCTCGTAGACACCTTGGCGGCGTCGTAGCTCACACGCAGTCTTTGCCCAATCAGATCGGGTGAAAGCGACTCAAGGCCGGGGACCTTGGCGAGTCGCCGCTCGAGGATGTCAACCTCTTCGCGGCAGTCCATCCCCTCGATCTTGAAAACCGACTCGGCGTGGACCTCGCAAATCGGACAGACTGCGCCAGCGCGGCCGCTTGTCATCGCTCGCTCCCCCTGCTCGAGCCCGACGACTCTTCCACGTGATCGAGGCCCTGCCTGAACAGCTTGACGATGTGGTCGTCGTCCAGCATGTAAATGACCATGCGGCCGGCGCGGCGGGATCTGACAAGGCGCATGCTGCGCAACAGCCTGAGCTGATGCGAGACCGCCGATTCCGTAAGGCCAAGCAACCCGGCAAGGTCGCCCACGCAGCGCTCGGAGCGCGAGAGTGCGTCGAGCATACGGACGCGTGTGACGTCTCCGAGAACTTTGAAGGTCTCGGCAAGGCCGGCCGCCGCCCGGGCACCAATGAGGTCGCTCGCGAGATCGCCCGGCAGAGACGAAGCTGGACCCCCAGACGCCCCCGGCTTGGACTCGGCTTCGCTATCGTTGGAGTGTGGTGACGCTGACGAAAGATGTGTATTCATGAACATATGAGCAACTGCTCATATGTCATATTATCACCTTTTGGGGGCAGGTGGACGGATCGGCGGATGGGACAGATGAGGCGGAGAAGGAGGCTGACAGGGGTGGCGGCCCATCCGCCCCCTCTCCGCCTTGTCCGCCCCATTCCGCCCCATTTAGAGGCTGGCAATGGCTTGGCGGACCTTCCCATAGTCGGGCTCGTTCCGCGCATCATCAAGGACTTCCCGATATCGGATGGTCCCGGTCTTGTCGACGACAAACACCGCCCGCTTGGCAATGCCCTTCAACCCAATCATGTCGGGGTTGACGACGCCGTACTGGGCGATGACGTCCTTGTTGAAATCACTCAGCAGCGGGAAGTTCAGCTTCTGGGCATCAGACCAGGCTTTCAGCGAGAAGAATGTGTCGACGCTGATGCCGAGGATCTTGGCTGACATCTTGTTGAGCTCGCCAATCGTGTCGCGGAAGGTGCACATTTCCTTCGTGCAGACCCCGCTGAACGCAGCCGGAAAGAACGCCAGCACGACGGGACCGCTCTTGGTCTGATCGCTCAGCTTGACGGGTTCGCGATCCTGGTTCGGCAGCGTGAAGTCCGGAGCTTTGGTACCTACCTCTGCAGCCATTGGGCAATCTCCTTCGCGTTAGTCCGGTTGAAAGGTTATCGAGAGGATCAGTTCGGAATCAAAACCAACTGAGACGTCCGCGCGGCAACCACCGCCTGCCGCGAAAACGGCAGCGTATGATACTCGCCCTGACGCCATAAGGAATTCTGATCGAAATAGTGGGGGCTTCGTGCATGACCGGACTGGCCGGTTGTAATGACCGCGCGCGAATTGTCCCAGGCACCAACGTCGAGAATCTGCCGGTAGCTCGCCAGGTCTGCGGTTCTGTACGGCTCCTGGAGATCGATGGTGGTTTTGTTCACGGTTTCCCCATCCCCCGCAATCGGAACCGGACCTCGACTGAAAAACCGGTCCAGCAACCTCCCACCCGCTCCAAGGGAATGCGAAAACTTGACCGCGTGAAGTCGGTCCCATGCCCACTCGGATTCCGGTCCGAACCGCCGGGTCAGTTGCAGCATGGCATCTTCGGCAGCCAGCATGACGATGTCGTCACGCGTTTCTCTTCTGTCGATAGTCGCCTGATCGTCCCACCAATGTGAGTTTGGATCGCGGATGATCATATGGAGTCCGGCATAACGCTCTCGCCCCGCCCACAGGTAGAACTGTCGAAACACCTGCTCACCCAGTTCGTCGACAAAAGCGCGCCGCCAGAGCGCCGCCATGAAGGTCTCGTACAGCGTCACAACCGATCGGCCATCGGCGCGTCGATCCCACAAGCGCAGACGGTCGAGCGTGGTCTGAAGCTGCGCCGACCCTTTCTTGCGTCTGGCCGCGGTCGATGCCGCATCGATGGCTGGGAGCACGTACTGGGCCGCTTCGCTCGTCTGGTCGAATTGAATTCGTGCGAACGCTTTGATGTCGAGCGTTTGGCCTTCGAGGAGACGGCGAATGCGAAGGGCTCGAAACGGGGCGACCCAGTCGCGCACGATGGTATGAGGAAAACGGGCGTCAACCTCGTTGTTGGCGGTCACGAGCATTCCCGAGGGTGGATTGAAGGCCGTCGGCAACGTCCGGGTATCGACGAACCCACGCCATCCGTCGTCTCCAGTGCCGCCCGCCGTTGGAGCGCTCCCATCGTGGGAGGTGCGCAGCGGGATCAATCCGGCCATGGCATAGCCGATGTTGCCGTCGACATCCGCGTAGATGAAGTTCTGGGCTGGTGATCCGAGCCGGCGGACAGCCGCGAGAAATTCGTCCCAGTTCTTCGCATTTCCCAGGGCTTCGAACGCACCGCCCGTATCGCCATGCATGATGACGTCCCAGCGGAACGACAGCGGACGCTCGGCGAGCGGCGGTTCCGGCACATCCGACGGAGGAAGCCCGCCCTGCCACAACTCGACGTTGGCCACCGGCCCACGCTCGGTCAGGAACACCTCGAACTGTTCCGATGCCCGGTCGCGCACGATGATTTCATGGCGCTCCGTCTTGAGCGGCACCCAGGTTCCCCGATTGAGATACAGCCGTTGTTTAGCGTCAACTCGCTCAACGTAGAAGTCCTGCACGTCGGCTCCCACGTTGGTGAGTCCCCAGGCTATCTGCTGGTTGTGACCGATGACCACAAACGGCAGGCCTGGTATCGTCACGCCGGCCACGTCAAGATCAGGTGCGACGAGATGTGCCTCGTACCAGATTGCCGGCATCTCGACACCGAGATGGGGATCGTTGGCGAGCAGCGGGCGCCCGGTGGCACTGTGGGAACCAGCCACGACCCAACTGTTGCTGAGCGAGTGACTCTGGTCACTCAGCCACCGAAGCCCTTCGGGGAACTGAAATGTGGTCAGCGGCGCTCTCGTCGAAGGTTTCAGCGCCGAAATCTGCGATCGTCCGGGGTCCTGACGACTGACCCGGCTGTCTCCACGGTCGACAATCGTTGGCGCAAACGCTGGTGGGATCCCCATCAGCTCCGCCACCTGAGCAGGCGGCAACATGTCGCTGAGCGCAGCACGGGCGAGCTCCGCGCCACGGTTCTCGCCAAGACGCCACGCCATTAACTTGCTGATCGCGAGCGAATCGGCCGGTTGCCACGTCGCTGGTTGAGCACCCAACGCGTAGAACTCGAGCGGCTGTCTCCAGCGGCCGCCAGCCCGTGTTGCGGCATTCACGCCGGCGGCATACTTCTCGAGCGCCGCGCGTACCTGGGGAGTCGTCCGGCCAAGCTCTGCCTCCGCGGCACGTCGGAGTCCGAGGCGCAGAAATCGACGATCGGCAGGCAGCATGCGTTCGCCGAACAGCTCGGACAGGCCCCCCTGGGCAGCGCGCCGGTACAGCTCCATCTGCCACCGACGTTCTCGTCCGTGCAGATAGCCGATCGCCATCCACAGGTCATCCCGATTGTTTGCGTAGACGTGGGGGATCGCGTATCGATCGAACTCGATTTGCACAGGGCGCCCGAGCCCCGCCACAGGCTCCTGACCGCTAAGTGCCGGGACGATGCTGCCGCTCCACCACCAGAAGCCGGACGCCAGGCAAAGGATTAGGACGATCCCACCGAACGCTCCCAGCAGGATCTTGCGTCCCGGCGTCACCGCCCACCCTCTTGCCCACGTGAAGCCATTCGATTTATCGTAGGTTCCAGTCAGTTTTCGGCCCGGACTGCGGTTTGTGGTTGTTTCAGTTCCTTCAGCTTACACCGAAGCTCACGTTCAACGAGGGGGGTCAGACCAGTGATCGAGGTGCAACACCTCACGAAGCGCTATGGCCGCGTAACAGCGGTCGATGATGTCAGTTTCACGGTCGAACGCGGCGAGATTCTCGGCTTCCTTGGACCGAATGGCGCTGGCAAGACAACGACCATGCGCGTGATCACGGGATACATGCCCGCCACGGAAGGACGCGCAATTGTTGCGGGATTCGATGTCTTTCAACAACCGGTCGAAGCCAAGCGCCGCACGGGATACCTTCCGGAGACGCCGCCGCTCTATCCGGAGATGACCGTTCGTGAGTATCTGACATTCGTTGCCCGAATCAAGGGCGTGGCACCTGCCGAACTCACCGCGCAGGTCAAGGCCGTGATGGATCGGACGCGCATCGCGGACATGGCAAGCCGTCATTGCGGCAAGCTGTCGAAAGGGTACCGACAGCGCGTCGGGCTGGCCCAGGCCATCTTGCACAACCCGGACGTGCTCGTGCTCGACGAACCGACCGCGGGGCTCGATCCCAAACAAATCATCGAAACACGGGAACTGATCAAGGAGCTTGCCGGCACGCACACCATCATCCTGAGCACGCACATCCTCCCCGAGGTTGCACAGACCTGCCAACGCGTCGTGATCATAAATAAAGGCCGGGTTGTGGCAGTAGACACGCCCGCCAACCTCACGGGCCGGCTCCGCGGGTCGGAGACCATGTACGTCCAGCTCGATGCGGGTGCGGCCGAGGCTGCCCCGGTGCTGGAACGCGTCCCCGGCGTTACCCGCGTCACGGTTTCTGATCGCCGAGACGGCATCACCAGTTGTGAGGTCGAAAGCGTCCAGGGGCGGGATGTCCGTCGCGACCTGGCGCGGGCCATCGTGACAAACAACTGGGGGTTGCTGGAACTCAGGCCGATGCGGATGAGCCTCGAAGATATTTTCCTGAGCCTTACGACTGAAGAAACGCCGGAAGCGACAGCTTCGACGGAGACGGTCAATGCGTAACATTCTTGCCATCGCGAACAAAGAAATCCGAGGCTACTTTGCCTCGCCGATTGCATGGGTGACGGTTGGGTTCTTCGCACTGCTGGTGGGGGGCTTCTACATCACGAGCCTCGCGTTCTTCCTGCAGCGGAGCATGCAGTTCGACTCGTTTTCACAGATGGGACAGCAGGCCGAACCCATCAACGTCAATCAGTGGATGATTCGTCCCCTCTTCATGAACATCGCGGTCATCAACCTGTTCGTGCTCCCGATGCTCACGATGCGGACGTATTCGGAAGAGAAGCGTTCTGGCACCATCGAGCTCCTGCTCACCTCGCCTGTCACGGACTTTCAAATTATCGTCGGCAAGTTTTTGGGCACCTTGGCCTTGTATGCGGTGATGCTGCTCGTCACGTTCGTGCACATCGGCATTCTGTTCGTCTACGGCTCGCCGGAGTGGCAATCAATCATCAGCGGCTACCTTGGCCTGTTTCTGCTGGGCGCGACGTTTCTGGCAGTGGGATTGTTCATCTCGAGCACCACCAAGAATCAGATCGTCGCCGGCGTGCTGACGTTTGCGGTACTTCTGCTGCTGTGGATCAGCAGCTGGTTCGGGGAGTCAGCGCCGCCGACGGTGCAAGCCGTGCTGCGGTACCTGTCTGTCGTTGAGCATCTCGATGATTTCTCCAAAGGAGTCGTCGATACGAGTCACCTCGTCTACTACTTCAGCTTCATAGCCTTTGCCCTGTTCCTGACCGCGAAGTCGGTAGACACCGAACGCTGGAGAGGATAGCTGAGGGCTGAAGGCTGACGGCTTTTTGCTAGCCACTGCTTATGCTGAATCGCATTTTGAACGTCGCCGGCTGGGTTGGTATCGCGCTCGTGTTCGGCACACTGCTCGCGACGCTGAGCGGGAGGCTCGGTCCCGAATGGGACCCCTACATCCGCTGGGCCCGCTATGCAGGGTTCGCCTGCATCGTCCTCTACATGCTGGGACAGTGGCGCGAGATCGCACGGCTGTTTCAAGGACGGCAGGCGCGCCTGGGTTCGATGGCGCTCGTCAGCGTGCTGGCCGTGCTTGGCATTCTGGTCATCGTGAACTACCTGGCGTCGCGTGAGAAGAAACGCTGGGATCTGACGAAGAACCAGATTTACAGCCTGTCCGAGCAGACGACCAAACTCGTCGGCGGGCTCACAGCTCCAGTCAGGATTCTGCTCTTTGCCCCCGAAGACGAGTTTCCCAGCTACCGCGATCGTCTCGACGGATATGCCAACGCCTCCAAACAGGTGACGGTGGAGTACGTTGACACCGCGAAGCGTCCAGCCCTTGCCAAGCAGTACGACGTCCAAGTCAACGGCACAACCGTGTTCGAATACATGGGTCGGGTCGAGCGGGTCACCACCAATACCGAACAGGACCTCACCAACGGCTTGATCAAGGTGCTTGCCGGCAAAGAACACAAGGCGTACTTCACGTCCGGGCACGGGGAGCACGATCCGACCAACTCGGACCGACGCCTTGGCTACAGTGGTATCGCGGCCGGGCTCGCGCGGGACAACTTCAAGGTCGAAAAACTGGTGCTCGCTCAGGAGTCGGACGTGCCGGCAGATGCCACGTTGGTCGTGGTCGCCGGCCCCACCGCCGATTTCTTTCCCCCTGAGATCGAGGCGCTGAAGCGCTACATCACGAAGGGGGGGAAGGTCCTCTTCATGGTTGATCCACCCGACAAGGCGGACAGCCCGTCACTGACGAATCTGGTCGCATTGATTGAGGAGTGGGGGGTCCAACTCGGAAATGACATCGTCGTGGACGTCAGCGGGATGGGACAGCTGCTTGGAACGGGACCAGAGGTGCCGGTGGCGGCCACCTACCCGCCGCACGCAATTACCGAAGGATTCACGTTCGTGACGGCCTACCCGACAGCCCGCTCGGTTACGCCGGTGCCCGGTGCGGGCCCCGACAAGCCAATCGCGCAGGCGTTCGTTCAGACGAGCCCGCGCAGCTGGGCCGAGGCCGACATCAAAGGACTGATTGCGACCGGTGAGGTCGCGATGGATGCGGCGAAGGGCGACAAGCAGGGGCCTGTCTCCCTCGCGGTTGCGGTTTCGGCGCCAGTTGGCGGAACACCGGCGACACCCGCAAAGCCAGACGATCCGCCAAAGCCGGAGATCCGATTGGCCGTGCTCGGGGATTCGGATTTTGTGGCGAACTACACGGGCAATATTCGCGGCAACGCCGATCTTTTTCTCAACACGGTCAATTGGCTGGCACAACAGGAGAATCTCATCGCAATTCGTCCGAGGCAGCCTGAGGACCGTCGGATCACCATGACAGCCGCCCAGCAACGGTATGTGATGCTGTTGTCCATGTTGCTGGTCCCGGGAACCATTCTCGGAGCCGGCATCTACACCTGGTGGCGGAGGCGGTAAATGCGTGGCGGTCGTTCAACGCTCATTCTCGTGGTCGTCTTTCTGGGCCTGCTTGGATACTACGTCTACGATTCCAGACAGCCGGCTGAACCAACGACTGAAGAAAAGCCCAAGGCCTTCACTGTCGACGCTGACAAGATCGAAGACCTGACGGTCAAGGCGCCGACGGGTGAGACCACGAAGCTCCGAAAGAGCGCGACGGGCTGGGAGATGGTTGAGCCTGCGGGAACCTCAGCCGATCAAACCGAAGCCACGAGCATTGCTCAAACGCTGTCGACGCTCGAAATTCAGCGTGTGATTGACGAGAACCCGACGGACCTGGCGCAGTACGGGTTGGCCGAGCCCAAAATCGAGGTCGAATTCCGCGCCAGCGGTCAGAAGACTCCCACTCGTCTCCAGTTGGGCGACAAGACGCCAACTGGTGGAGAGTTGTATGCAAAGACTCCCGACTCGAAGCGGGTCTTCTTGATTGCAAGTTATCTCGACGCCACATTCAACAAGACGCCCTTCGCCCTCAGGGACAAGGCCGTGTTGAAGTTCGAGCGCGACAAGGTCACTTCGCTCGAAATCGCGCGTGCGAAAGATACGCTGTCGTTCGCCAAGGAAGGCAGCGACTGGAATCTGACCAAGCCGACTCGAGCCAGCGGTGATTACAGTGCGATAGAAGGCGTAATCGGGCAAATCTCGTCGGCTCAAATGACGGCATTGACGTCAACCGATGCCAAAGACTTGAAGGAGTACGGGCTCGACAAGCCGACAGCAAGTGCCACGATCGTAGCGGGCGGTGGCAAGCACACTCTTGAAGTGGGCAAAGCAAGCGCAGATGGAAGTTTCTACGCGCGCGATGCCACCCGTCCTCTTGTGTTCACGATCTCTCAGGCTCTGGCCGCGGAGCTGCAGAAACCTGCCGCCGATTACCGGAAGAAGGACATCTTCGAGTTCCGTTCTTTCAACGCGAACCGCCTGGAGCTGACACGCGACAACGTCACCATGGCCTTCGAGAAAGTCAAAGGAACCGGCGAAAACGCGTCAGACAAGTGGCAGATGGTGGCGCCAACCAAGAAAGACGTGGATCTGGCAAAGTTCGAGAATGCCTTGACCGAAATGTCAGGCCTGCGGGCGGAGTCGTTTCCCGACGCGACCCCAACAGCCGCTTTCAAGACGCCGGCCGCCATCGTTATCGTGAAATCCGACGAGGGAAAAAAGGAAGAACGGGTTACCTTCGGAAAGAGCGGCAGCGACACGTTCGCATCGAAGACTGGCGAGTCAGGCGTCGCGAAGATCGACGGCTCAGCGTTTGACAACGCGTTGAAGGCACTCGACGAATTCAAGTAGAGACCGACTCATCCGTTACCTTCTCTTCGTTGCCCTTACCCTAGGCGTTGGAACTGGCTGTGCAGCCAGATCGGTCCCGGCGCAGTCGGTCACACCCCTCGCCGCACTCCACGCGGAGCTTGCAACAATTTTCGGCGCGCCGGCTTTCGAGCGTTCGATCTGGGGTGTCCTGATTCAATCGGTGGAGACCGGGGAAACGTTGTTCGCGGCCAACCCGTCGAAGCTGATGATGCCCGCGTCGAACATGAAGATTCTCACGCTGGCAGCGAGCGCCGAGCAACTGGGCTGGGACCACACGTTCGAGACCCGGCTCGTCACGTCGGGCATCATCGAAGGCGGCGTTCTCAAAGGAGATGTCATCGCGATTGGTAGCGGCGACCCAAGTCTCGGCAACCGGGTTGGTGACGGTGGCCGGGTTATGGCGGCATGGGCAGATGAGTTGTGGAACGCCGGCATCCACGTGATCGACGGACGTCTGATTGGTGACGACAATGCGTTCGACGATGACGGTGTGGGAGCCGGCTGGTCGTGGGATGACCTGGCGTACGGATTTGCTGCCCCAGTTGGAGCGCTGGCATTTGATGAGAATGCCGTAGAGCTTGCCATCCGACCCGGAGCGGTAGCCGGCGACCTGGCGGAGATGGCACTGCGCCCCGTTGATGGTGGCCTTGTGGTGGACAATCACTTGACGACGTCCGCCCCGGACGGAGACTCCTCCTTCGAGCTTCGAAGAGCTCCCGGCAGCGCGCGGCTCCTGGTGCATGGTGCGGTCCGACTGGGCAGGCCCGAATTCGTTCAAACGGTGTCGATCGACAACCCGACCGACTTTTTCCTGGCCGCGATGCAGCGTGCGCTGAGTGCACGTGGTATTGCGATTTCTGGCGCCATCGTCGACATCGATTCCGTCATTCCTCCACCCGACACGCGTACCACACGGACGCTTGTCTCCCATCGATCACCGCCTCTCACCGAACTGGCCATGCCGCTGATGAAGGTGAGCCGCAATCTCTATGGCGAGACGCTGCTGAAATCGTTGAAGACCGAAGATGGTCGTACCGGATCCGTTCAGTCGGGCCGTGATGCGGTCTTGGGAGTTCTACGAAACTGGGGCGTCCCTCCGGACAGTGTCATTCTTTCCGATGGTTCCGGTCTCTCACGTTACAACTACGTGACGGTGGAAACCCTGGTGTCTGTGTTGCGTTCGCTCGCGAAAAATCCTCGGCATGCCAAGTCATTCGAGGAGACCCTGCCGGTTGCCGGGCGCGATGGCACGCTGGCGAATCGGATGAAAGGGACTATCGCGGAAGGCAACGTCCGCGCCAAGACAGGCACCATCTCCAATGTTCGAGCCATTTCCGGCTACGTTCGGACGCGCGACAACGAGCAGCTTGCCTTTTCCATCATCGCCAATCATTCCGTGGCCGCACCGGCAGAAGTCGATCGTGCCTCCGATCTCGCGCTGGAACGACTCGCGGGGTTCAGTAGAAAAGGGTTCTAGGGTCTCTAGAACCCTTCCAAGAGCGGATCTACCACGCCCGCCTCGTCAAAGCCCTTCGCGCGAAGTCTGCAGCTATCACATCGACCGCAAGGCGCACCGTCCGACGCCGGATCGTAGCAGCTGTGGGTCAACCCGTAGTCGAGGGATAGGCTCGTGCCCAATCGAATGATTTCCGCCTTGCTGAGCCTCACGAGCGGGACGTGAATTTTGAAGCGCGTGCCCTCGACGCCAGCCTTCGTGGCCAGGTTGGCGACGTGTTCGAAGGCTGCGATGAACTCAGGCCGACAGTCGGGATATCCGGAATAGTCGAGAGCGTTCACTCCAAGAAAGATATTGGCGGCGCCGACAGACTCGGCCCATGCGAGCGCAAGCGCCAGAAAGACGGTGTTGCGTGCCGGCACGTACGTGACTGGAATCGAAGGATCATCGAGCGCGCGATCCTTGGGCACCGAGCCCTCACCGACAAGCGCTGAGCCACCAAAGGACGCCAGGTCGATGGCCACCACCCGGTGCGCCAACGCACCGAGCGCGCGTGCGACACGCGTGGCCGCCTGAATCTCGGCGGCATGTCGCTGACCGTAGTCGATCGTCAGGGCGTAAATGTCGAAACCGTCAGACCGTGCAATGGCGGCGGCTGTATACGAGTCGAGGCCACCGCTCAATAGCACCACGGCCTTCTGTCCCATTACACCCCTCTTACGTCAGGGCCCCAGATGTATTTGTGCATTTGAAGCTGCACGCGTGCTGGCAGGCGATCTCGAAGTACCCATTCAGACAAGTCCTTCGGATTGAGAACGCCATGAACTGGCGAAAAGAGCACCGCGGCACATCGCTTGTCCAGCTGGTGCCGGCAGACCACGTCGCGCGCGTACTGATAGTCGACCTCGTCCTGGATCACAAACTTGACCTGGTCGTGAGGCAGCAGTCGGCCAATATTCCCCCAGTCCTGTTTGTCTGATTCGCCGCTTGCAGGACACTTGATATCCACGATTTTCACGACCCCGAGAGGCACCTTGCCGACGTCGAGATGGCCTCCTGTTTCAAGCAGGACTGTGTGGCCGGCGTTCAGGAGCCGTTCCATCAAGGGATAGACGTCCTCCTGCAACAACGGCTCTCCACCAGTAATCTCGACGAGCGGGCATCCAAAAGACTCAACCTCGGTCATGACATCGTCGAGGTCACGTTTGCGTCCTTCATAGAAGGCGTAGGGTGTGTCGCACCACGAGCATCGGAGATCGCACGCGGTGAGCCTGACAAACACACACGGCTCCCCGGTATAGGTCGATTCGCCCTGTATCGAATGAAAAATCTCGTTAACCGTCAGCATGGCAAATGGGGTCAGCCCCCATTTTTACGCAAAACGTAAAAAGGGGTCGGGAGTCTTTTCACCTGTCGGACAAAAAAGACTCCCGACCCCTTTTCTACGTTTTGCGTAAAAATGGGGTCTGGACCCTTTATGCCAGGAGCCCTTCGCATCGGGACGTCCGGCTGGAACTACCCCGCGGGCCTGGGAACCTGGAACGGTGTCTTCTATCCGTCCCGTCGCCCTCGAGGCTTCAACGAGTTGTCGTACTACGCCGAGCATTTCGACACCGTCGAAGTCAACTCGACGTTTTACGGTGAACCGCAAGCGTCGGTGACACGCGCGTGGGTCGAACGCACGCCGCCGGAATTCGAGTTCTCGCTGAAGCTGTACCGGAAATTTACCCATCCGAAGATGTTTGCAGAGGCTGCGAACAAATCGGCTCGAGTCTCCGAGCCTCTCCCGCAGGCAGTGCTGACCCCGGGACAGGCTGACCTCGACAGCTTTTGTCGCGGTATCGACCCGATTGCCTCGTCGGGCCGACTTGGAGCGCTGCTGGCGCAATTTCCGCCAAGTTTCAAGGACGGTCCGGAAAGCCGCGAGTATCTTGCCTGGTTGCTCCGCGCATTCGCCGACTATCCGGTGGCAGTAGAACTGCGCCATCGTAGCTGGAGCGATAGCATCACCGAGACGCTATCGCTGCTGAATGGGTTTGGCGCTGCCCTGGCCCAGATTGATGAACCAAAGTTTCGGTTCTCGATTCGTCAGAATCTGCTCCCCAACGTACACGGGTTCTACTATCTTCGTCTGCACGGCCGAAACGCCGCCAAGTGGTGGCGTCACGATCGCACGGAGGATCGCTACGATTACCTGTACTCGGCTGACGAGCTGAAACCGTACGCGGAAACCGCGGTCGCAGTACGCCAGCTGGTCAAGAAGATGCATCTCTATCTGAACAATCACTTCGCTGCCAAGTCGGTGGCTAATGCGGTCATGATCAAACGACAGCTTGGTGAGCCAATTGAGGGAGAGTATCCACCCGAATTTGTCGAACGTTATCCAGACCTTCGCGACGCGGTTCGTTCGACTCCGATCCTTGGACAGGCCTCGCTAATCACGCAGTCCCCACACCGGGGATAGACCGGCCTGCAGACGTTCTGACCCCACGTCACGAGGTACAGATTGATAGACGGCCACCATCTGGGGTGGGTCGCGCGATAGAGCGCCTGCTCAGTTTCTGCCGGCATGTTCGTGCGGACCCATCCGAGACGGTTGGCGATTCGGTGCACGTGGGTATCCACACAAATGTGTCGGCGGCTCTGATAAGCGAGAATCAGGACAAGGGTTGCCGTCTTCCTGCCAACACCCGGCAATGTGACGAGCTCGTCCAGCGTGTCCGGAACCCGTCCCTCGAACCGCGTCACCAGCAGTCGGCACGTCTCGCGGACATGCCGCGCTTTGTGCCGATAGAAGCTCACCGGATAGATGAGTCGCTCGATTCGGCGAACACTGAGGCGGGCCATTGCCGCGGGCGTATCTGCCACTTTGAACAAACGCTCAGACGCGGCCAACGTGGTGGCATCCTGCGTTCGTGCAGAAAGCAGTGTCGCTATCAGGACTTCGAAGGGATCTTCCTGGCGCGACTCGGCAATCTTCTCGACCGCCGGAAGCTCGAGGCCGTCAATCGCGCGAGCCAGGGCTCGCATGATCGGCCCAACGTTTCGGTGGCGCGGCGCCATTGCAGGAGTGTAAGGGAGTGAGACCGGGAGGGTCAGACCCCTTTGTCGAGGACGTCTGGATTGACCAGATTGGGTGGCCGCTCGCCGGTCAGCCCCGCCACGCAATTGGCGACGGCCATGTTGGACATCTTGCGGCGAGTCTCGACGGAAGCGCTGGCAATATGGGGAGCCACGACGACGTTTGACAGCTTCGTCAGGCCGGGAGCTGGTTTTGGCTCCTTTTCGTAGACATCGAGCCCCGCCGCCGCAATACGTCCGCGCTTCAACGCGTTGACCAAGGCTTTCTCATCAACCACCGGACCGCGAGCGGCGTTGATGAGAATGGCCTCCTTCTTCATCATTGCGAGTTCGGAGGCGCCAATGTAATGGGTGGTTTCTGGAAACAGTGGCACGTGCAGGGTGACGATGTCCGACTCTTGCAGCAGCGTTTTCTTGTCAACGAAGCGGACACCGTGCTCCTGTTCCGTCGCCTCAGAGACGGGCTGGACGTCCGTATAGAGGATTCGCATATCGAACCCTCTGGCACGACGTGCAACGCCCTTCCCGATGCGTCCGAATCCGCAGATCCCAAGTGTCTTCCCGTGCACATCGTGCCCGAGAAATTGCATCACCCCCCACCCCTTCCACTTCCCTGAGCGAAACGTCCGATCGGCACCGATGAGACCCCTGGCGGTTGCCAGAATGAGGCACCAGGTGAAATCGGCCGTCGTATCATCCAACACGCCTGGTGTATTGGTGACAAGCACGCCGCGCCTGGTTGCGGCCTTGACGTCGACATTGTTGTAGCCGACTGCGACGTTGGAAACGATCTTCAGCTGAGGATTCCTGGCCAGCACTTCGTCAGAGATCCGATCGGTCAGCAAGCTGATGACACCGTCTTTGCCCTTCAACTTCTGTAGAAGCTGCTTTGGGCTCAACAACCGATCTGCCTGATTACTGTCAACCTGGCAGTACCTCGCCAGCGTCGCCAGCGATTCGTCAAAAATCCTGCGGGTGACAACGACTTTGGGTTTCATGCGATCAGTGTCCGTATGACTGGCAGTAGCCACAATGATTGCAGCCAACTGCAGGTTCGATCAGGCATGCGCCATCGCCGACCGCATCACCGGCCAGCACAGCGAGCCGTACGTGACTGGCATGCTGGACCAGAGACCGGGCGGCCGCCCCGTCGCCTTCCCGCCAAGAGCGAAGTGGGTTGGCACGTTCGCCGCTCAGATGGCGCGCGACGGCATCGCGCACGATCCCACGCAGTTCTTCTTCAGTCATGATCGACGTCCACTCGGTCGATGATGCCAACGATTGCGGCATCCACTGGGGCTCCCTTCTGGCCCAGCGCTTCCCCAGCCGCACGCCCTTCGAGCACGATCAGCACTGTCTCGTGAACTCCGGCGCCGACGCCATCCACCGCCAGCAGTTCCGGCCCCCTTGGCGCATCGTCTGCCGTGAGCGGCTGCACGAGCAGGAGCTTCGCTCCCTCGAACTTGGCGTTCTTCTTCGTCGCGACGACGGTGCCGGTGACGCGCGCAATCTGCATGGGCGGTCAGACGCCTCCATCAACGACGTCGACAATCCCGACGATTCCCGCATCCGCTGGAACCTCGACAGGTGCAAACGGGAACCCGGCTTCCTTCCCTCGAACGAAAAACACCGTTTCGCCGACGCCCGCTCCAACGGCATCGGCCGCGATCAGCGCCCGTCCAACCGGCTTCCCGGCCGACGTAATGGGCTGAATGATGAGCAGCGACACACCCGCGTATCCCGGGTCTTTGTGAGTGGTGACGATATCGCCAACGACGCGGGCCAGCTGCATGGAGCCTACTCGTTCAACTCGATGGCATCGACGATCCCGACAATGGCGGCATCGACCGGACAGTCTTTGAGCCCAGACGCCATTCGCGCCGAACTGCCGCTGACGATGAGCACGGTCTCACCAATGCCGGCCTCCACCGTGTCCACTGCCACGAGATAGTTGCCGTCGACCTTGCCGTGGGGATCCATCGCGCGGGCAATGAGAAGTTTGGTGCTGACGAGCCGAGGATCTTTGCGGGTCGCGACGACCGTACCCACAATCTTCGCGAGAATCATGGCGGGAACGCGCTAGAACCGGGTCTCGGGTCAGGCCTTGACGACAGCTTTCCCAATTGGCAGCGCATCCTCGAGGTTCGCGTGTGGTCTCGGGATGACGTGAACCGATACGAGCTCGCCCACACGACGCGCGGCGGCGGCGCCCGCATCGGTTGCGGCCTTGACTGCCGCCACGTCGCCTCGCACGATCGCGGTCACATAGCCGGCCCCGATTTTTTCCCAGCCGACAAGGGTGACCTTGGCAGCTTTGACCATTGCATCCGCAGCTTCAATCATGGCCACGAGACCTTTCGTCTCGACCATGCCGAGCGCCTCTCCCATGTGACCTCCAAGTGTGGACGTGGGGCCCCTGCCCCCCGCGCCGCTCGCCGCCCTTCTTCAGGCGCAGAGTCTCAACGGTCTACTTCAAAGCCTTCACGGCTTCTTCAATCAGGGCCGTAAGCTCGCGGTATGTTAGCCGAATTTCCCCCTCTTTGCTCGCGCTCACCGATACATCGCGAGTTGGTCCCAATCCATCATCGACCAGGCGCACCCCCGGAGCTGAAGGCGCCTGGATGAGCTGGCAGCTGGCATCGTCGGTTCCGGCAGGCGTCTCATCCGAGCAAATTGGGGCCGGCGCCGCAATGCCGTACGACCCGCGCAGACCCTGCAGTCGCTCGACCTCTTCGCGCGACAACAGCCGTTCGCGACCGAGAAGCCTGGCCACGAGACTGATCCGGGCAAAGTGCTCGATGGTTTCCATCTTGTAGTACGCCGCAAACAGTTCACCGGCAACCGTCAGAGCACCATGATTGGCGAGCAGAAGCCCATCGTGCGCCTTTATGTACTTGCGTACGGCGTCCGGAAGCTCCTGGGTGGACGGCGTGCCGTAGTCGGCAATGGGAATACTGCCAAGCGTGGTGATCACCTCAGCCAGCACCGCACGGTCGAGTGGAATCCCTGCGACCGCAAAGCCTGTTGCAACAGGGGGATGGGCGTGGACGACAGCTCGTGCATCGGGTCGGCTGCGGTAGACCTCGAGATGCATCAACAGCTCGGAGGACGGGTCACGGTGTCCCCGTATTTTTCGGCCGGACAGGTCGGTCACGACCATCATGTCCGGGGACATGAACCCCTTTGAAACGCCTTTCGGGGTCGTCAGAAGAAGGTCGTCTCCGAACCGGACGCTGATGTTGCCGTCGTTGGACGCAACATAGGAACGCTCGTGCAACCGACGCCCGATCTCGACGATGTCGGCGCGAAGATGTTCCTCGGACAGGTGATTCATGATTTCGGCTGGTGATGGAATGCCGCCCGGCACTTCTCCGAACAGAAGTATTCGACGTGTCCGCCAGTGGCGAGGCTCAGAGCACGGGAGGGGAGCACGAAGGTTCCGCAGATCGGATCGCGAACCATGCGCTCGTTTTTCTGAGGCGGACCCGAGGCACCGGGCAACGAGGCGCCTGCGACAATTCCTTCAATGAGACGCCAGACCGCTCGTCCTACGAGCACCACCAGCAGCGCGAGCAGCAAGAATCGGACGAGCACGACGCTATCTTCCCGTCCCTGAAGACGTGGATCCACCGACTCCCTGGTGCGCGTCCGAAATCGTCTCGAGCGCGCGCTGCGCCACGCGAGCCTCCTGGCTTCCAGGCGACAACTCCACGACCTGTTTCCAGGCCTTCGTTGCGCCTTCGAGGTCCTGCTTGGCAAACGCGCGAACGACACCAATATTCAACAGCGTCTTGACGTGCTTTGGATTGACCTTGAGAGAGTGCTCGAATTGCTGGAGCGCCTTGTCGGGCTGGTTGGTCTGGTAGTAGCTGACACCCAGGTCCGTGCTCACGTCGGCATTGGTTGAGTCCAGCTTGAGGGCCTGCTCGTACCAAGGGATTGCCTGGTCGTAGCGTTCGCCATCGTAGTAGAGGTTGCCGAGCTGCACACGGCTCTCGACGTTCTTTTGATCACGCTCAGCAATCGCGCGGAGCGTCTGAGCCCGATTCTCATCGATGATGGCCGGCGCGGCAGCCTGCGGGGCCGGCGCCGACGCGGAGGATTCGGTCACTGGTGCTCTGGCCGGAGACCGCTGCGCATATTGCGCCCCGATGACCCAGCCGGCAATCAGGCCGAAACAGACACCCGCAATCGCAAAAACGAGGGAGTCGAGTCTCACAAAGTTGTCTCAGGGCAGATGATAACACCAGGGGTTGGGGATTCGGGGCCGGGGATTCGGGACTCGCGAGATCACGAATCTCGAGGCCTCGCTATCACCGCAGCACCTCGAGGTACTCACGGACCGCGCGATCCAGCCCGACAAACAGCGCGTGGCTCATGAGCGCGTGGCCAATCGACACTTCGTCGAGGTGCGGGAGCGCGCGGAAGAGGGTGAGATTATCGAGATCCAGATCGTGACCTGCATTGATTCCCAGACCGAGGGAATGAGCCAGATTCGCGGCGGCCAGATACGTCTGAAAGCTGGCCTTGGCCTGAGCGCTCGTCGCGCCATGCTCGAAGGCCCGTGCAAAGGGTTCGGTATAGAGCTCAACACGATCGGCACCAACTGATGCCGCCCATCGAACAGGCTCAGGTTCTGGGTCGACGAACAGGCTCACGCGTACGGCACGCTCGTGCAGGCGGCCGATGATGTCCACCATCAGCTCCCGCGGCGTGCTTGCGGGCCAGCCCGCCTGGCTCGTGATTTCCCCTGGCTTGACCGGCACGAGCGTGCACTGGTGCGGTTGCACCTCATGAACGAGCGCAAGCAGATCGGGCCGAGGATCACCCTCGATGTTGAGTTCAACGTCCTTGCGCGACGCGAGCTCCCGCGCGATTTCCCGTACGTCCCCTGGACGGATATGACGCTCGTCCGCACGCGGGTGTGCGGTGATCCCGGGCACACCGGCGGCTACACACACACGAACGGCGTGCAAGACGCTGGGCACCGAGCCGCCGCGTGAATTTCGAAGCGTCGCGACTTTATTGACGTTGACGGAAAGACGAATCATTTGCGATTTGGTGATTGGTGAGGGACGATCGCCGGTCACAGTCGCCAATCATCAACGATTCACAACTCGCAAATCAAGAATCGCCAAAATGACCCGGGATCAGGCCAAATGTTTCTTCACCTCGTCGGCAATCTCGTTTGCCCAGAGTCGAATGGATCCCTCGTCTGGACCTTCGAGCATGATCCGCAGCAGGGGTTCGGTGCCCGAATAGCGAACGAGCAGACGCCCCTGGCGGCCGAGTCTTCCTTCGACGCCGGTCATCACGTCGGCAATCTCCGGAATATCGCGCAGTTCCGTGCGGCGTTTGACCCGGACGTTGACCAGCACTTGCGGAAATCGCTGCAGTTGTGCCGCCAGATCGGCCAGTTCCCGGCCGGTGGTCGCAATCGTGCGAAGGACGTTCAGCGCTGTAATCAAGCCATCGCCGGTGTACATCTGATCGGCAAAAATGATGTGACCCGACTGCTCTCCTCCCAGCACAAGACCACGGGCGGCAAGCTCTTCCATGACGTACTTGTCCCCGACCGCGCACCGCACGAGCTCGATACCGCTCTCTCGCAGGCCAATCTCGAGACCGATGTTGCTCATCACCGTGGCAACGATGGCGTTTCCTTTCAAGCGCCCTTCCGCTTTCAATTGCCGGGCACACATCAACAAGACGGCGTCGCCGTCGACAATCTGGCCAAGATGATCGACGAAAATCGCGCGATCGCCGTCGCCATCGAACGCGACACCAAAGCTGAGACCGAGAGTTCGGACAGCGTCCGCCAGCGCTTCCGGATGCGTCGACCCACAGCCGAGATTGATGTTGCGACCGTCTGGAGATGATCCGAAGGCCGTCACGTCAAACTCGAGGCCGCGAAGCAGACGTTCCGCGTGACCTGTCATGGCACCATTGGCACAGTCGATCCCGATGCGAGAGCCCTTGAGGCGGCCGGCATCCGGAAGCGCCACACGGGAGTGCTCGAGGTACGCATCGACATAGTTGGCGCTCTCCACGTCGGGCGCGTCGCCATCTGGCACAGCCCACGACCGATCGGCAACGAGCGCCTCGATCTGGCGTTCGGTGACCTCGCCGTACTTCGCGCCTTCACCGGAAAACACTTTGATGCCGTTGTCCTCGAAGGGGTTGTGCGAAGCGGAAATCATCAGCCCCGCATTGAACCCTAACGATCGAGTCAGATATGCAACGGCCGGGGTGGGCAAGACTCCAACGCTCGTCACGTGCGCACCCGCCGAACGGGCACCGTACGCCAGCTCTCGCTCGATCCAGGGACTCGACTCCCGGGTGTCGCGGCCCACAATCAGCCGTGTCGGCGAAGCCGCCAGTACCCGCACAAGAGCTGCCCCCAGACGTCGAATCGTTGCGACGTCGAGTGGGGTATGGCCAGCCGTGCCGCGAACACCATCGGTTCCAAACAGTCGGTCGGACATGATCAGTGGTCAGTGGCCAGTGGTCTGGCTAGTGGTCAGTGGGTCGTGGTAAGTAGCGCGGATCCTTCAGGGTCCTCGTACACGTCAGCTGCCGGTTCTCAGCCCAGAGTCGTCAGTTCAATTTTCGGTTCCAACCGGTCACTCCCCTAGAGGCCCGCGACGAGGCCCTTACAGGGTCCACGCGACGAGAATATGGAAGGCTATTCGAGCACGATCTGAACGGCGGACGGCTCCATGCCGGCGACACCAAATGTCGTGGTTCGGTCCGTGCGGAGCGGCAGCTCGTAGAGACCAGGCCCGAGGCCGGCAACATCCACGAAAACCGTGACGGCATCGCTCCTCAGCCGATCAACCGCCTCCCGCGATCCTCGCACGCGTACCGTGACAACCGGCGGAATGGCCCTGGAGGCGAGGCCACTGGCCACGTTCCTCACCCGAACCGGGACACGGACCAGGGTCTGTTCCGTCGGGGCCGGTACGACGTCCACCGTCACAACCGCGCGCTGCGCGAACCGCAATCGGACGTTCGGACTGGCCGCTCCAACCGTCACCGCTTCCCGCACGCTCTTGGTTGCCCCTTCGACCGAAACCGGCTCAGTGAGCGCTTCGCTCAAACGCTGAATGGCGCTCTGCGGACCGATCACCTCGACCGTCGGCGGTTCGGCCGTGATGTCACGAATGACAAACCCGGGCGCCACTTCACCGATGACGGCCGGTGCAACGGGAACCGCTCGCGAGGCTGCCGATTCAAAACGTAACGCAATGGTCGGCGGATCCACCTGGGCCACCTCGACGCCGAACGGCGTACGGACCTGATCGGGCGTCACATGGAACAGCCGCTGGCCGGGTCTGGCGGACCGCAGATCGAGCACGGCGACCAGATCGCCAGCCGCCAGGCGACTGAGCGTGCCTGATGGACCGCGAACCCGCACGTCAACCGTTTCTACCGGAAAATCGACTACTTCCATGTTGGACGGGAGGTTCTGCAATTCGATTGGAACGCGCAACCCGCGCTCGGCGGGCTGCTCACCTGCGACGACCAACCAGAGCAGGACGGCAATGAAGACCGAGACGATCTTCAGCCCGATATTGTGGAGAGGGTTGAATCTCATCCCACGCTCGCAACTTCGTGCGCCACGGGCTCGAGCTGTCGGCTTCTCAACAGCTGATGCAACCGGACCTTCAGACGGTCGCCGTCCAGATTCCGCTCGATACGGCCGTCGAGCGCCAACGACACGATCCCGGTTTCTTCTGACACGACAATCGCAACCGCGTCATTTTCCTCCGTCAGTCCAATCGCCGCACGATGGCGGGTGCCCAACGTGCGACTCAGTTGCGGGTTGACGGTCAAAGGCAGGAAACAACCTGCTGCGGCGACGCGATCCCGTTGCACGATGACGGCACCATCGTGCAGCGGTGATCCGCGTTGGAAGATGCTGAGCAGGAGGTCGTAGGTCAGGATCGCATCAAGCGGGATCCCACCCTCAATGTAGTTTCGCAGGCCAATCTGCCGTTCGATGACGATAATGGCACCGGTTCGGTCCGCTCCGAGTTGCCTGGTCGCACCGACCAGCTCCTCGATGACCTCATCGGCGCTTTCGGCGCCGAGAAAATATCGAAAGACGGGTCCGCGGCCCAGGTGCGCGAGCGCCCTCCTGATGTCGGCCTGAAAGAGCACGATCATCGCAAACACGATGTAGGTTGCGACATTGCGGACAAGCCAGTTGACGGTTTCAAGGTCACCCCACTGCGACAGGTAGAAGGCCAGGACGAACATTGCCGATCCGATGGCCATCTGCACCGCGCGGGTGCCGCGAATGGCTTTCAGAATCTCGTAAATGACGAACGAGATGATCGCAAGATCGACAAGGTCCCTCCATCCTATGGAGGGCAAACGCAGATCGAAGACCCAGTTTGGCATCGCTGTTTCAATTGGCCGGTGGTCAGTGGTCAGTGCCCATTGGCCACTCGTACTCTGTCCGCAACTCGCACGACATCCACCATCTCCGGCACGTCGTGAACCCGAACGACGTGCGCCCCCAGAAAGACTCCGGCCGCAACCGCGGCCGCACTGCCCCACAGTCGCGCATCCGGCCTGCGCTGACCGATGGCCGCCTGCAGAAACGATTTCCTCGACGGTCCAATCAGGATTGGCCGATCGAGTGTCGCAAGCGTCGGGAGCGCCGCCAGGGCCTCGTAGCTGTGCTCGGGCCGCTTCGCAAAGCCGAGCCCCGGGTCGACAATGATCTGGGTTCTCGCCACTCCGGCCGCAACCGCGCGGGCAACCGAGTCTTCCAGCTCCCGCTTCACCTCAACGGCCACATCCTCGTACACAGCCTCGCGGTACATGTCGCTCGAGCGACCGCGGGTGTGCATCAACACCAGTGCGGCCCCCGCGGCGGCAACCACCTCTGCGAGGGAGGGATCATACCGCAGGCCACTAATGTCGTTGACGATCGAGACGCCCTCCTGGAGCGCCACACGAGCCACCTCAGCCTTGTAGGTGTCTATGGACAACGGTGTCTGGACGCGCGAAACAATGCGCCGAATCACCGGCAGTACGCGGGCAACCTCCTCGGCACCCGAAAGGGGTTCGGCGCCGGGCCTGGTGGATTCCCCACCGATGTCAATGAGGTCGGCCTCAGAAGCTGCCAGTTCCTCGGCCGCGCGGACAGCAACCTCGGGGTCGAGAAACCGGCCGCCATCTGCGAAGGAATCCGGGGTGACGTTGAGGATGCCCATGACGAGCGTCCGCTCACCCAGCTGCAGGCCTTGCCGACCCGGCAACCGGACTTCATAGGTTTTGCGGGGAAACACGGAGGACAGAATACAGAAGAAAAAGGCGTCGGGAGTCTTTTTCCGCCTGTTCCTGCCAGCCTCCCGGCAGCGGAAAAAGACTCCCGACCCCTTTTTCTTATTCCTGTGGAAGCGGCTTCTTGAGCGACATGGGCGGCACGAGCAAAGGACGTTCCTTCGATCGCTGCCGCGCATCGTCTTCTTCGGCAGCCGGTGGCGTGGTGGCTGCTACGTCGGGAGTATCTTCCAGGGGAAGTCCTGCCGCGAGCCGGCGCACTTGTTCGGCGTCGAGCACCTCGCGTGCCAGGAGCGCATCGGCAATCTTCATCAGGGGTTCTTTGTGCGCCACGAGAATCTCGTGCGCGCGGGCGTAGTTCACGGTCACCAGACGTTTGACCTCCTGGTCGATGTGAACAGCCGTGTCCTCGCTGTAGTCCTGATGTTGCGCGATCTCACGGCCGAGGAAGATCTGCTCTTCCTTCTTGCCAAACGTGAGCGGGCCCATGGCTTCGCTCATGCCCCATTCGCAGACCATCCGCCGCGCGAGCTCGGTCGTCCGCTCGAGGTCGTTGCCGGCACCAGTTGTGACGCTGTTCATCGTGATCTCTTCGGCGATTCGACCGCCCAGCAGGATCGCGATTTGATCGTCCAGGTACTCCTTCGAATAGTTGTGCTTCTCGTCGGCCGGCAGCTGCTGCGTCAGTCCAAGCGCCATCCCGCGCGGGATGATCGTGACTTTGTGAATCGGATCCGCAAGGGGCAGCAGAACCGTCAACAGCGCGTGCCCGGCTTCGTGAATCGCGGTCACGCGTTTCTCTGCGTCCGAGATGATCATCGAGCGCCGCTCGGCGCCCATCAGGACCTTGTCCTTGGCAAACTCAAAATCGGCCATCCGGACCGTCTTGCAGTTGTAACGCGCAGCGTTCAGCGCAGCCTCGTTGACGAGGTTCGCCAGATCGGCGCCGGAGAAACCCGACGTACCGCGAGCCAGCACCGCGACATCCACGTCATCACCGGTCGGGATGCGCCGCGTATGCACGTTCAGGATCCCCTCGCGTCCCTTGACATCGGGCCGGTTGACGACAATCCGCCGGTCGAATCGACCGGGACGCAGCAGTGCCGGGTCGAGGACATCAGGCCGGTTCGTGGCCGCTACGAGGATGACCCCCTCATTCGACTCGAACCCGTCCATCTCAACGAGAAGCTGGTTGAGCGTCTGCTCGCGCTCGTCGTGACCGCCTCCCAGACCGGCGCCACGGTGTCGTCCCACGGCGTCGATCTCGTCGATGAAGACGATGCACGGCGCGTTCTTCTTTCCCTGTTCGAACAGGTCGCGCACGCGCGACGCTCCAACACCGACGAACATCTCGACGAAGTCCGACCCGCTGATCGAGAAGAACGGGACGTTGGCTTCACCTGCCACAGCCCTGGCGAGCAAGGTTTTGCCCGTGCCCGGGGGGCCCATCAGCAGAACGCCCTTCGGAATTCGGCCGCCTAGCTTCTGGAACTTCTGCGGCTCCTTGAGGAACTCGATAATCTCCTGCAACTCTTCTTTGGCTTCATCGACGCCGGCGACGTCCTTGAACGTCACTTTTTTCTGCGCGCTCGAAGACAGCTTCGCCTTGCTCTTGCCAAATGAAAGCGCCTTGTTGCCGCCGCTTTGCATCTGGCGCATGAAGAAGATCCAGAAGCCAATCAGGAGCAGGATCGGCGCCCAGGAATACAGGAGGGACGCCCACGGACTGGTCGTCGGTTCCCGGGAGGCCACGGCCACGCCTTTTTCGATCAGCCGGTTGGCGAGGCCTTCGTACTGAGTAGGGGCGTAGCTCTTGAAACTGTCGTTGTTGCGGTAGGTTCCGCTAATCTCGTTGCCAACCAGGGTGACGCTCGACACCTCGCCGGAGTCCACCTTTGCCATG
>DATBJG010000200.1:0-8940 GCA_036556585.1 Vicinamibacterales bacterium | reverse complement strand
GTGTCGTCGGTGTCACGGCCCATGGCCATCGCTGCGGTATAGAGAGGAGCGCTCGCCGCAAACAGCGGTGTCGGACACTGCAGCTGCCGTGCAAAGTCGGCAATGACGGTCAGGTCCTTCTGCCAGATCCCGAGCTTCATCATCGCGTCCCGGTAGTCTCCCTTGACCATCATCGGTCCTCGGACCTGGAACATCCGTGAACTGCCCGCACCGTCGGCAATCACCTTGAAGACCATGGCCGGATCCAGACCGGCTTTCATGGCAAGGACGAGCCCTTCGGCCGCGGCAACGTTGTGGATGGCAACCATCAGGTTGGCGACGAACTTCACCTTGGATCCCGCCCCGAACGCGCCAACGTAGTACTGCGCCCGGGCAAACCCCTCAATCACCGGCACGATCCGTCGATAGCTTGCTCGATCGCCGCTCGCATAGACGACGAGATCCTTCGTCCGTGCTTGGGGTCCCGTACCACTCACCGGACAATCGAGAAGTGTCGTGCCTCGCGCCGCGAGAATCGCGCGAGCCTCCTCCTTTACGGCAATGGGCAGCGTGCTGGTATCGATGACGACGCGTGGCGGCCGAGGTGACTCTCCGAGGGCCGCGGCGGTCTGCAGGAGCGCGTCGGAAGCTGGGAGCGAACAGACGACCGTTCCAGCGCGGCTGCCAATGTCACGGCAACCCGCTACGTCCTGTCCGCCCGCTCGGCGATGCAGACGGCGGCGTGCGGCGAGAACGTCGTAGCCAATCACCGGATAGCCCGCACGCATGAGGTTGGCCGACATTGCCGAGCCCATAATTCCGAGCCCGACCACGCCCACGGGACTTTTCCGCATGATCGTTACTGTCTCCTCGCCACGAAATAGCCATCGTGCTGGTCGAGCGCGATGGACGCCCCAAAAAGATCGCTCAGATGTCTGGCAGTCAGCACACGCTCCTTCGGGCCGTCGGCGACAACCTTTCCCTGGCGAAGCAGGATCACTCGGCCGATTTCGGGAACGATCTCCTCGATATGGTGGGTAATCAGAATGAGCGTCGTCCCCCCTCGAGCAACCTGCCGCACGCGTTCCATGAAGTCGTGACGCGCTGTCAGGTCCAGTCCGGTGGTTGGCTCGTCCAGCACCAGGGCACGTGGAGAAGTGACCAGCGCTCGCGCCAGCAGCACGCGCCGGGCCTCGCCGCTCGACATTTCGTCGAGCCGCCGCCTTGCCAGATGTGAGACCCCCATTCGCTCCAGCGCCTCGGCAGTGCGCTTGCGCATCTCGCTTGTGATCGCGCGATACCGAAGAATGCCGTGCGAGGCGAGGAAGCCCGACAGGACCGCGGCTTCAGCCAGGATACGTCCTTCGTTGTTGCCGTTCACGAAACGCTGATGCAGATCCGCAGAAATGATCCCGAGCTGCGATCGCAGCTCGAACACGTTCCAGTTGTCGTTGCCGAAGACCCGGATCGACGCTGCCCCGTTGTCTTTGACAAGCGCGCGGTCCTGATGGGTCAGAAGATTGACCAGGACGGACTTCCCCGCACCATTGGGGCCGACAATCGCCGTATGCTGGTCGGCATGAATGGTCAGGGTCACACCGTCCAGCACCGGACGGTCTCCTTTGACGACGGTTGCGTCAATAACCTCCAAAACTGGCTCTGGTTTCACAGCGCGATCTTAGCGCAGAGGACGTGCTGGCGCTCGGCCGGGCCGATGGCATAACGTTATCGGAGAGAGCTGATGCCACCTGGCGGGCGTTGACTTTCCTGCGAGAGCGCGATCAGGGGAGGTTACGAACATGCGCCGTATCAGGTCCGAACGTGGGTCGATCCGCCACGTCGTGCTGGCGGTCCTGCTGATCGTGACATCGGTGGTCGGAACCGGCCTCGTGATTCTGGGAACGCAGGCAAACAACCGACGGGTGGCACGACTGGCAATGGTCGAACGGGAACTGGCGGTCACCCTCAAGAGCCAGGCCCAGGCCGAGGCCCGCCACAACCAGGCTTTGGCCCTGGCCAAGCAGCGCATTCACGAACTGGAACGACAAGTGGAGGCCGAGCAGGAGAACGTGGTGAATGTCGAATCCGAACTCCTGAAACTGCGGCGACAGCTGGCGCCTCGCACCCTGACACGCAATCAGACGCGTATCATCGTCGCGGCGCTCTCGGGCTTTGAGGGTGAGCTGGTGACGATCGTCACCCAGACGGGGAGCGAGGAAACGTCCCGGTTCGGCCGGCAGGTTCAGGCCAGCCTCGAAAAAGCCGGGCTGAAAGTCATGGATGGAAACGGAACGCCCATCGTCATCTCCCACAACGGCATCAGTCTCGCCGTGGGTGTGAGGCGTTCTGCCCTGGCAGACGCCATTCGTGCGGCGCTGCTCGAAGCAAAGATTGCGGATTCAGTGACGATGGAACCCAATAACAACCCGGATGAACTGCGGGTCATGGTCTGGGCACGACAGATCTAGGGAAAGTGGAAAAGCGCAAAGTTTGGACTTTCCGCTTCTCGACTTTTCCTTACGCGGGCAAAGGCCTGCCGCGCGTTTCTTCTGCGATGGGCAGCAGGAGCAGGCCAAACACGAACGCGATCGACGTAATGGCTACCGGCACGCCGAGACTGCCATAGGACGCGATGCCGGCACCCAGGATGAAAACGATTGCGACGCCGATAAACCGTCCGACCGAGCTGATAAAGCCAATCGCGCTGGCGCGGCAGTCCGTCGGGTACTGCTCCGGCAGCCACAGCGTGTACATCGCAAAATTGGCACCGCCAAAACCAAGAAAGAAGATACACACGTAAAACCACGGCAGGGCCGACGTTGTCAGGTAAAACACGTACCCGAATGAAATCAAGATGCTGACGCCCATCAACGCGAAGAACAGTCCCATGGCCACGCGGCGTCCCCACCGTTCAGCTGCCACCGGTGCGGCAATACAACCCAGGATCGTTCCAATGGCCAGCACCATCGAACCATAGGATGCGAGCCGTGCTGCGTCGGCAGCCACATATCCCAGTCTCAACGAAATCTGTGTGACGGCGGTGGGAACGTAGATCGAGCCGGCCCAGAGTCCGATGATCGAGGTCAGAAACAACCCCGACATCACCAGCGTCTGTCGGATGAAGGCGGGCGCGAACAACTTGCCGAACGCCTCCTGCATCGATGGTCTGTATCGTTTGTCTCCAAATTTTTCCTGCCACTTTGCCGATTCGTTAACGCCGTAACGGATGAAGCCGATGAGCAACGCCGGCACCCCGCCGAAGATGAACATCCAGCGCCAGCCGTAGGTCGCACCGATGAAGTAGTTGGCAAGCGCGGCAAAGAAAAACCCGAAGTAATACCCTGTGTGCATCAATCCAGCACCGAGCTTGCGCCGACTCTCGTCGAGCTCTTCAGCAACGTAGGCGGCGCCGATTGGCTGCTCGCCGCCAATCCCGAAACCACAGAGCACGCGCAAGACCGCCAGCTGCCAGACGTTGGTCACCAAACCGCAGAGAAGCGTGAACAGCGAATAGCAGAGAATGGTCAGCATCAACGTGCGGACGCGACCAATCCGATCGCCAATCGGTCCCCACATCATCGACAGGCCCCACCCGAAGAGAAACAGCGCAAAGAGGACGCTCCCGTAGTAGCCGATGTTCGCAGGAGTGACGGCGATACCGGAATTCGGTAGCAGTTCCGTCAGTGCAGGGACGAGGACGAGGGCGTAGATGAAGGCGTCCATGCCGTCGAGCGCCCAGCCTCCCCACGCGGCGAGAAACCCCCGGATCTGATTCTGGGTGAGTTCCGTCCGTGCCTTCGGAACCGGCGCAGCGACCACCACCATGAGACAACCCTCCATACGGCGGGCCTAAAGACCCGCCGCTACGCATCGGTCACACTATTTCCAGCCGGGGTTCACTTGCTTGCCGAGCAGGAATGCGGGATTCGCGCCCTTGCGCGGCGTAAACTTCTGCGCTCCTCCGCTGTCCACCGCTGCCGTATAAACGTTGCCTTCCTGATCGACGCTCATACCGTGGACACCCCAGAATGCTCCGGGGAAATCACCCCACACGCCCCAGGAATACTGGAACTTGCCGTCGAGACTGTACTTCACGAGCTTCGACGTTCCACGGTCAGCGGCCCACAAAAACCTGTCGCTCGTGATGATGAACATGTGGACGTCCGACGTAGGCCGGGGGCCGAAGCTCCACTCGTCGAGATACTTCCCGTTTTCGTCAAACACCTGGACCCGGCCGTTGTTCCGATCGTTCACGAAGACTCGCCGGGTCTGGGGATCGACGGCAACGCCGTGCACGTTATTGAAAAAGCCCGGACGCTTCTCGGGTGGCGTCCCCCGCTCGCCCCACGTCATCAGATACTTGCCGTCCTTGTCGAACTTCACAACCCGTGTGTTCTGATACCCGTCGGCCACGAAGAACGTGCCGTCAGGCAGCCACGCCATGAAAGTCGGCCGATAGAAGTGCTTGTCATCGGCGCCCGGCACGTTTGGCTCACCGAGTGTCTGCAACAACTTCTTTCCGTCGTTCGAGAACTTGAAAATCGCATGACGGTAGTCGTCGACGATCCAGATGTTCTTCTGAGGATCGTAGGGACTGATGTAGATCGCATGCGGACGTCGGAACATCTTGTCCCACTGCCTCCAGTCCTCGATCAGATTGCCCTGGGCATCGAACACGGTGACGATGTGTTCCCAGCGGTAGTCGACACCGGGCTGGCCGGCATCCAGATCGTTGCCGGGCGTTTTGCCATCTGGTCCGAAGAGTGCCCCGGGGGGGCTGGCCGTTGTTGCGTCGCGCAACGGGAGCCGGAACATCGGGAATTCGATGCTCGGTCCGATCTGCGGAAGCCGTATCGGCGTCATCGGTCTCTTGACCACGGGCAGCTCACCGCGCTGGAGAACGAAGACCCGGTTCGGACTTTCCGCGAAGACATATTGGCCGGCGCCCCATGTCCAGCTTTCATGTCCGGGGATCGAGGTGAGTGGCTTGGGCCAATTCGCCACCTCGTAGGCGCCAAAAATGTCCTGGCCACCCTTCTCGCCCGGCACGGCTGCGACACCCATGGGAGGTGCCTGCCCCTGAACTGGAGCCAACCGGTCTCCAATCAGCAGAACTGCCACCAACGCCACCGCGGCAGCAATCATGAGCGACACGCGCGTACGCATAAACTCCTCCTACTTTGGCTTTGGCGCGACAGGCGCGGCGGGTCTGGCAAATCTCGCGGCATCGATTTGTGCGTTCGGCTGCACGTCGGTCAGCTCGAAACTGTCGCGCCCGTCGAGCCAACTGACGGTCCAGCGAAATGGCATCTTGACTCCGGCAACCTCGCGATAGTCGGAGTAGTCAACCATCGTAGGAATCCGGCCCACCGGAGAATCCGAATAGCGCACCTGGCGCACCAGCAGCCCTGACTCCGCGTCGAAGTAGAGTGTGGCAAGGGCTCCGCCCGTACTTGTTCCCTGGACAACCTGCGCCTCGCGGTCGTTGATCGTCGTCGGGAAGCCCACACGCCACTTGGTCAGGGCTTGTTTGATTCCGCCGGGAAACGCCAACGCCGCATCCAGTCTTGCCCCATCGAGGTCATGACCGGTCAGGGCCAGAACGGCCACTGGCCTGTGAGGAGCAGCAATCCAGGCGGCGCGCCCGTCGTACGCGAGAGTGTTGTCGCCACTTGCCGTGTGAATGACCCTGCTGAGCTGACCCGGGGCCTTCGCAAACAATTCTACGGGCCGCTTCTCTCCCTCCGGGCCGTAACCGATACTGACGCCTTTGGCAACGAAGCTCGTCAAGGCGGCCAGCCGCTCTGCTCCGCCAACAGCCTTGATGTACTTGTCCAGGACTTCGTCAGCAGAAGGGGCGTTGCGGGCCTGACCAATGAAGTCGTTCGGGTCTTCGGGAGTGGTCGTGTACAAGGTCGCCAGATTTGGCGTCAACTTGGGCCGATCGGCACCGCGATGACAGGAAAAGCAGGTGACGACCTGGCGCCCTCCAAAATGGGTCTTGTTGATCTCCGACATCATCACAACCATCCGGCGCGCAGTCTGCTTTCTCGGACTCTCGTTGGCGTAGTTCTCCCATTTGCTGTCGTCGGCAGCGTGGCAATCTTCGCAAGACATTCCCAGCGCAGCCGAAAAAATTCCCATGGTGCCCATGAACTCGTTGACCGAGATTCCCTTGAGCACCTGAACGTTCTTGAACGCGTTCTCAGACACCAGAGGCTTTTCGGCCGGCCCTGCCTGACCACTTGCCAGCACGACGGCCATGAACCACGTGGTGGCCGTTGCCAGCATGCCGATGATCGCCCTTCTCGATCCAACCTTCATGTCGTGTTCCTCGTTGACGTGGGAAGCCCGCGGTGACACTCGCCGCGAAAGGTCAGAGCGTTGGGGCGGTTATCTCGAACACGTACGCAGCGCCTGCTTCGTCCACTGAGTTGTCTGCCAGGTTCCCGTTGACACCGCGAGCGCCACTATCTTCTCCGTGCGCGGTGACGACCAGTGTCCGCCCGTCTCGAGTCAACGCGACCGCGCCGCCAAACTCGTCGAACGCCTGCGTATTCGAGCCCTTCACGTACGCCTGCTGCGTCCAGGTACCACCACGCCGCGTGAACAAGTACACGGCACCAGCTTCATTGGCAGAATTGTCGTCCTGACGGCCGTTAATCCCTTGCGCGGCGCTGTCCTCGAGCGAGGCGCCAATTGCTGCGATGTTTCCATCGCCGCTCAACGCGAGCCGCGAGCCGAACCAGTCGTTCGCGCCAGTGTTCGATGCCTTGAGGAAGGCCTCCTGCGACCAGGTCGTGCCATTGCGGACGAACACATAGGCCGCACCCGTCGAACTGTCCAGTGCGCGATCGTCATCACAACCCTGCGGATTTACACCCGTGAGCTGACAGTCTTCATCGAGGGAGCCCGCCAGCAGCGTGTTGCCATCTTCGCTCAACGCCACGTGAACGCCCAGAGAGTCTCCCGCTTCAGCATTGGAGGCGTGAATGTAAGCCTGTTGAGACCACTGGGACCCGGCGCGGACGAACACGTAAATCGCACCGGCACCCCGCCGCATGTTGTCAGGAGGTCCGTTGATACCACGCGCCGATCCACCCTCGTCATAACTTCCGACTGCCAGGGTGCTGCCGTCGGCACTCAATGAAACGGAATAACCGAACATGTCGGCTGGATCTGGGTTTCCTGCCTTCACGTACGCCTGCTGTGACCATGTACTCCCGGTTCTGGTGAAGACGTACACCGCACCAGCCGAAGTTGCGGAGTTGTCGGCCTGATCCCCGTTGATACCGGGAGACGCACTGTCTTCCGTCAGCGCCCCTACCGCCATGGTGTTGCCGTCCCCACTCAAAGCCAGGGACACGCCAAACTGGTCGCCGTCACCAAACCTCTCCGCCGTTCCGGCCTCGCCCGTGTTCGAGGCTTTGACGTACGCCTGCTGCGTCCACGTGGTGCCCTTACGGGTGAAGACATACACGGCACCAGCCTGTGGGATTGAATGATCGTTCTGATTGCCGTTGACGCCCGTTGCGTTGCTCGCTTCCCAGAACGCCGAGACGGCCATCGTGTTGCCGTCTGCGCTCAGCACGACGGCATGCCCAAACTCGGCGTGCTCGTGCGCATTGGATGGTTTGACGTACGCCTGCTGCGCCCAGCTGTTCCCCTTGCGCACGAATACGTACACGGCTCCCGCGCTGTACGCGGAATTGTCCTTCTGGTCCCCGTTGATGCCCGTCGAGCCCCCACTTTCGTGCGGCGCCCCGATTGCCATGGTGTTTCCGTCGGCGCTGATGGCGGCTCCGTATCCGGCATGACCATCGAGAACACCCCCGCAACCGAAATGGTCCCCTTTCTCAATGTTCGAGCCCTTGATGTAGGCCACCTGTTTGATCAACGCGCTCGCCGGGGAAGCAGACGATGCGGGTGCCTGCGCGCGGGAAAACGGGACGAGCCCCGCCATTCCAAGCGACACCACAAGGACAGCCAACCCGGTTCTGCCGCTCATGCACGACCTCCGCTTTTCGACTTATTGCTTGGGCGCTGGTTCGCCGTAATTTTCTGTGCGGAAAACTTCTTTCCCCGTGTCTGTCAGGACGATGTTCGCGCGTTCGGTCAAGTTGAGGTACGGCGCCCCACTCCTCAACCGGCGTCCGGTGAGCGTGATTTTCGTTCCCGGCTTCATCGTGCTTGGCGTCCAGCCAAACTGCTTGATCAGCTGCTGCGGTCCACCCATTTCCGCCTGCCACCGGACGGTCTTGCCGCCCGGATCGGTGACGTCGAACACGATATGCGCGTGGGGATTGGTCATCTGGACCTCGACGACCGTTCCGCTCACGACTATGACTTCCTGAATATAGCGGTCGGCGTCACCGTGATGGGCCCACGCCGATGTGGCGAGACCACACGCGCCAAGGATGGCGCAAACCGCATACAGAACGAACTTCTTCATAACCACAACCTCCTGAACCATCCGGACTACCCGTCTTCACGCCCATTCTCTGCGAACCGGCCGGTCACGGCAAATTAACCGTTCTAGGGTTCCCAAGTTCCAGGGTTCTACAGTTCTACCGGAGAACTCGCGAACCGGGGAACCTTGGAGAGCCCTGGAACCATAGAACCCTTTTTTATGTCGTCGCAACATTCTTCTGCAGCCAACTGACGATGAACTTGATGATGTCGTCACTGTTCTTCTCGAGCATCATCATGTGGCTGTTGCCGCGGATCCCAACATCCTCGAGTCGAATGAAGTCGGTCCTCACACCGGCTTGATTGAGGAATTTCGGGATGCAGGGATCGTACACACGGTGGTAGGTCCCATTGGCGGACAGATCGAGCACACGAATGTTCTTCCAGCGTGCCAGCTTCCGCGCGGGTTCGACCTGCAACCAGCACCGCGCTTCGTCGGCACGCTCCGATTTTTCTTCGAGGTAGACATTCAGATCGGCCGGGGAATTTGCC
>DATBJG010000199.1:0-8278 GCA_036556585.1 Vicinamibacterales bacterium | reverse complement strand
CTGACGGAACTGCTCTGCGATGGCTCACCTTTGCCGTCCGTGAAGGTGCCGCCCATCCAGTACGAGGATTTTCCACCTATTAAATCCATGGAATTCCAGAATACGGGCGTGTTGCTCTGATATGCCACGTCTCTGAGCATGCCGACAATCTTGCCGTCCCGCACTTCGTAGAACGCCTGTCCTGAGAACTGGAAGTTATACCGTTGATGATCGATCGACCACGAACCGCGGTTCTTGATGAGAATGCCGCGCTTGGTTTCGGCAACGATGTCGTCGATACCTCTGTCCTCGTCGCCTGGCAGCAGCGAGATGTTGGGCATTCGCTGAAACTGAACGTCTCTCCAGGATTCGGCGAACGAGCAGCCGTGGGATCTGGCCACGCCCGTCAGCTTCTGAATTCGTGCCACCTGCTCCCGAGTAGTTTGGTAATCCTTGAAGACACCGTTTTCGACAATCAGCCACTGGTCCGCTGGCACGCCTTCGTCATCCCACCGCACGCGACTGAGCGAGCCTTCCTGCGTGCGATCAGCCTGCACGTTCATAATCGCAGGACCGTAACGGAGCTGACCCACCACCTTTTCGGGCGGAGCCACGAAGCTCGTACCCGCATAGTTGGCTTCTTCACCAATCGCGCGATCGAGCTCGGTGGGATGGCCAATCGACTCGTGGATTGTGAGCCAAAGATTCGTTGGGTCCAGAATGAGATCGTACTCGCCGGGCTCGACGCTCTTGGCTGTCAGTTTCTGGACGGCGATCGATGCCCAGCGCTCGGCGTTGCCTGGCATGTTCAACGACTCGACATATTCCCAGCCCCGTCCGCGTGGCGCGAGCTCCTCCTCATAGATCTGGAAGTCGCCCCGCCCAATCGCCGTTGCCGAAAACGACGGGCCCACGCGGATCATCGTTTGCGTGATGTTGGTGCCCTCCGACGTGAGCAGCGTCTTCACCTCTCGAAGCAGCAGCAAACCAGAGTTCACGAACCGGACGTCTTTGACCTTCAGCGCCGCTTCGTTGGTGGCCATAAGCAGCGCGATTTTGTCTTCGATGGGTACCTCGAGTGGATCGCGGCTTACAGGGGTCATCCACGTGCCGTTCACCGGTATGACGGGCGCAAGCTCTATGCGCCGCGCCTGGACCACGCGTGCGGCCTGCGACATCGTGATGGCTTGCCCCGCGGCGCTCCGCGCACCGTCATGGGTCATGACATTGGTGGCGGCAAAGCCCCAACACCCGTCAACGAGCGTCCGCACGCCCATTCCGTAGGACTCGTTGTCAGTGATGCCCGTCACCTGGCGTTCGCGCGTGGCAATGCTTTGCCGACGATACCGCCCGATCCTCACGTCGACATACGAAGCTCCGCCGCTTCGCGCGGCGCCGAGCGCTTCGTTCGCAAGTTCCATCTCAAATGGATCCGCGCCTGGGGCCGGCGAGAGCTGTGCGACAGGCGCCAGTTCGAGGGGGCCTACCGCAGCCAGCGACACGGCTGTGGCGGCAGTCGTGGCGATAAACTCGCGCCGCGTTGGAGACATCGATGTTGGGTCCTTTGCGGCCAACCATATCGGACGATTCGGGAGGTGTCAACGAATCGCCTGTTCCCCCGCGCCTCGAAATTCTGCGAAGCATTTACTCGGCAGGGCCGACCAATGTATTGTTGTGAGCTATGGCTTACACGCTGACGATTAACGGAAAGTCGGTCACGGCGGACGTCGCTGGAGATATGCCCCTGCTATGGGCCCTGCGGGAAGTCTTCGACCTGAAGGGCACCAAGTTCGGCTGCGGAGCGGGGCTTTGCGGTGCCTGCACGGTGCTTGTGGACGGCAGGCCTGTACGCTCCTGCCAGACACCACTGAAAATGGTGGGCGCCAAGCCGGTGATCACGATTGAGGGCCTTTCGGCCGACGGGTCACATCCGGTGCAACGCGCCTGGATGGAGATCGACGTGCCCCAATGCGGGTACTGTCAGGCCGGCCAGATCATGGCGGCCGCGGCATTGCTCGACAAGACGCCCAAGCCCACCGATCAGGACATCAACACCGCCATGAGCGGGAATCTGTGCCGCTGCGGCACCTACGTGCGGATTCGGCAGGCCATTCATCGTGCTGCCGAACTTCGCAGCGGATCGCGCGACACAGCCCAAAATATTTCGAAGTGAGGACGCCAGGCATGACAACCACACTGCAGACGATCGGTCGCCGATCGTTCCTGAAAGTCACCGCACTTGCCGGCGGCGGCATGCTCGCAACTCTTTACTGGAAGGTCGAGCCCGCCTCGGCTCAGTTCGGGAATAATCCGGCTCCGCTACCGGCCGCTCACTTCCAGATCCATCCCGACGGCTCAGTCACGATCATGGCCAAATGCCCCGAGGTCGGCCAGGGCGTCAAGACGATGCTCCCGATGCTGATTGCCGAAGAGCTCGATGTTGAGTGGAAGAACGTCAAGATCGAGCAGGCGGACTTCGACGACACGAAGTTCGCCGGCCAGTTTGCCGGTGGGAGCCTGGCCACCCCGATGAACTGGATGCCCATGCGGCAGGTGGGCGCCGCGGGGCGGGCCATGCTCGTCGCGGCCGCAGCCCAAAGCTGGAACGTGCAGGCCTCCGAACTCAGCACGCAGGCCGGGCGCGTCGTTCACCGCGGGTCAAACCGGTCTGTCGGCTACGGCGAGCTGGCGGCCAAGGCGGCAACGATGCCCGTTCCGGATCTGAAGACCGTAAAACTCAAAGATGCAAAAGAATTCACGATCATCGGCCACAGTCAGCGGGGCTGGGACGTGCCCAACATCGTCACGGGCAAGCCGAGCTACGCGATCGACTTTACCGTGCCGAACATGCTCGTGGCGGTGTACGAGAAGTGTCCTGTCTTTGGCGGAAAGCCAACGAGCGCCAACCTCGACGACATCAAGAAACTGCCGGGTGTGAAACATGCCTTCCTCGTCGATGGCATGGTGAAGGATGTCCCGGTACTTGGTTTTGAAGTGGACCTCGAGCCGGGCGTGGCCATCGTTGCCGATTCGTTCTGGCAGGCACAGAGCGCACGCCGGCAGCTCAAGGTCGTGTGGGACGAAGGCAAGGGCGCGAAGCAGTCGAGCCTCGAGTTCGCCAAACAGGCGGACGCGCTGGCGAAACAACCGGCTGGGAAAGTCCTTCGCAAGGACGGCGACGTCGACGCCCAGTTGGCCAAGGCCGCAAAGGTCGTCGAAGCGGCGTATTCGTACCCATTCATTTCGCACGCGCCGCTCGAGCCGGAGAACTGCCTGGCGCACTGGCAGGGTAACAAGATCGAGATCTGGTCCAACACGCAAATCCCCGCCGGGGGCCGAGGCTTGGTGTCCAAAACGCTCGGCATCCCTGAATCGGCCATTACCATTCACCTGCAGCGCGGCGGCGGCGGATTCGGCCGTCGTCTCACCAACGACTACATGGTCGAGACGGCGTGGATCTCGAAACAGATCAACGCACCGGTCAAGCTGATCTGGACGCGTGAAGACGACATGCGCCACGACTTTTACCGGCCCGGAGGGTTTCAGTACTTGAAGGCCGGTCTGGATGCGTCCGGCAAGATTACGGGTTGGCGAGATCACTTCGTTGGCTACGGATCGGGGGCCGAATTCGCGTCGGCGGGCAACATCAGCTCTGACGAGTTCCCGGCACGGCTGATCCCGGACTTTACTCTCGAGTACACGCTGATGCCGCTCTGGATGAAGACCGGGGCGCTTCGCGCACCCGGCTCGAACGTCTACGCATTCGTGTTCCAGAGCTTTCTGGACGAACTGGCTCACGCAGCCGGCAAGGATCCCGTAGAGTTCCGGATCCAGCTTCTCACCCAGCCGCAGATGCCTGCGACCGACAAGGGGCCGTTCGCAACGCCGTTTAATCCCTCGCGCATGGTGCCCGTGCTCAAGCTCGTCGCTGAGAAATCGGGCTGGAGCAAGCGGAGTTCGCTACCGAAGAACCGCGCCCTCGGCGTCGCGTTCCACTTCAGTCACTTCGGGTACTTCGCCGAGGTTGCCGACGTGAGCGTGACCGATCAGAACCGCGTGAAGGTGAACAAGGTCTGGGTGGCAGGCGACGTTGGAAGCCAGATCATCAATCCGGCCGCCGCCGACAACATGGTGCACGGCGCGGTCATTGACGGCTTGAGCGAGCTGATGGCGCAGGAGATCACGCTGGAAAACGGGCGCGTGCAGCAGTCGAACTTCCATCAGCATCAGATGGTCCGGATGAACCAGGCGCCACCAATCGAAATTCACTGGCACAAGACCGACAATCCTCCAACCGGACTCGGTGAACCGGCGCTGCCGCCCGTGCTGCCGGCGGTGGCCAACGCGATCTTCTCCGCAACGGGCAAACGCGTGCGACAACTGCCGCTCAGCAAGAGCGGATTCAGCTGGGCGTAGATCAGTGGTCAGTGGTCAGTGGTCAGTGCGGGCGAATGACGCATGACGACTGACCACTGAACTCAGACTGTCCTTCAACAGGCTCAAGCCGCAAGGGCCCAGGTCCAGAGATGGGGCCGCACTTCTCCCCGGGAACCATCGATTACGACGGGCCGATGTCGCGCTGTTTCGACGAGGCGCGAGGGCTGTCGCTCCATGCGCGGGCTGTCTGGCGTGCTGCGTTCTTGCCGCATCTGGCACACGCACATCGCATCCTCGACGTGGGATCAGGCACGGGTCGACTGGCGACTCTGCTGGCCGAATGGTTTGGCGCTCTCGTGATAGGGGTTGAGCCCGCCGCTGGCATGCGGACCATTGCCGCAGCGACAGCCAGACGTTCGGGCGTCTTTTATGTAGGAGGGAGTGCCGAACGGCTCCCTGTTCGTGCGGAGTTCTTCGCGGCAGCACTTCTCTCGAACGTCTTTCACCACGTCCTTGATCGTCCATCGTGCGCCAAAGAACTTTATCGCACGCTGTCGCCGGGTGGTTCGGTCCTGATCCGAGGAGGATTTGCCGGGCGGCTGGGCGAGATCACGCTGTTCGAGCACTTCCCCGAAGCGAAGGTGATCTGCGAACAGTTCCCAACGCTCGACGAGACCGTCGAGGTGTTCAGCAAGTCAGGCTTCGTCCTGGAATCCATCGAACGGGTGGTTCAGCACACTTGCTCGAGTCTCAAGGAGCTGGCTGCTCGAACTCGGCTCCGAGCCGATACGACACTCGCATTGATGACTGACAAAGCGTTCGCGATGCGGCAGGCGGCCCTCGACGAGGCCGCCACGGCGGAAATGGATCCCACGACAGTCGTGGATACGCTCGATCTTGTCGTTTTGCGAAAGATGTAAGACTGATAACCGATAGCTGCATTAGCGCTCCAGACCGAGCGCATCGAACACCGCGTCGGCAACGACGTTCGGCGAAGAGCGCGGCGGCCTGCCCTGATTGACGGCCCCACCCGTGAGATAGCTGAAGTAGTTCTTTGCGAAGCCGATGCTCAGCCGTCTGGCGGGATCCGCATAACCAAACGATCCGCCGCCGCCGACGTGACCGAAGGCTTCGGGTGACGCCAACGGTCCGCAATCGCGGCCGCGCCGATAACCGAGCGAACGACGCACACGCACACGGTAGATCTCATCCCACTCAAAGCTCTGGAGCTCAATACCTGCACGGATACGCGACTCCGGGAGAATGCGCACGCCGTCCAACTCGCCCCAGTTGGCCAGCATCGCGTAATGACGAGCCAGGCCGCGCGCACTCATGATGCCGCCAGAGCCGGGAATGGCCGCCTTTTGAACATCGCGACGATTGAACGCCTTGGCGACGTACGAACCGGCGGGCTCACCCACCATTCTGGCGTCGTACTCCGCAGGTGCGGGCGGTCCGTCCGTCAGAACGGCAACGCGATACAACTCTTTATCGGGCACGCCCAGAAAAATGTCATTGGCTTTGAGCGGCCTGCAGATTTCATCCTGAAGGAACTGACCGATCGTACGCCCATCGACACGTCGCAGAATTTCGCCGTTGATGTACCCGTAATTGAGCGAGTGGTAGGCGGTCCGCTGGCCAATCGGGAACATCGGTTTGAGGTCGGCAATGCCCCGGCACATCCGGTCCCAATCGGCCAGCCAGTCTGGCGTGTAACCGACGGGGGTTTGAGGCACGCCGGTCTGATGGCTCAGCGCATGACGTAACGTCGCGCTCTCTTTGCCATGCGCGCCAAACTCGGGCCAGACCTTGACGATGGGCATGTCGTAGTCGAGCTTGTGCTTCTCGGCGAGGACATGCATGCACGTCGCCGTGACACCTTTGATGGTGGACGACAGCATGAACATCGTGTCGCCATCGACCGGCTTCCTGGTCGTTTCATCCGCGAGACCAGCCCAGCAATCGACGACCAGCTTGCCATTCAGGTAGGCGGCAACCTGCAGGCCTATCTCCGGTGTATTTCGCACCAGTTCTTCGAGTGTCGCCCGAACTTTGGCGTTGGCATCTGTACCTTGCGCACCAACAACGGACGACGCGGAGATGGCCGTGAGGGCAACGGGCAGACTTTGCAGCAGCTCCCGCCGGGTCAGCTGACCCTGGTCGACACCGGGCCGTGACGCATACTGTGTCATGTCGAATCTCCTCAACCGAATTTGAACGTGCTACTATCCGCCAATAATCCGGCATTCTGAAGCACCTATGAGGCGGTTGCTGCTGCCTGCGTTCCTCCTCCTGCTATTTTCTCACTGGTTGGATGCGCAGAATGCTTCGCGACCCGAAGCAGACCCGCGCATCGAGAAACTTGTTGCATCGGTTTCGGTCGATCGATTGCGTCAGCTACTCGCAACGCTGACGTCATTCGGCACGCGCAATACCCTATCGACGTCGTCGCCCACGCGCGGCATTGGTGCGGCGCGGCAATGGATCTTTGACGAGCTGATCCGATCGCATCCCAGACTTCAGGTGAGCCTGGAGACGTATCGCCTTCTGCCTCAGGGACGGATCACGCGCGAAGCGGAGTTGCACAACGTGCTCGCCATCCTGCCGGGCCGCAGCGCGCGTCGAATTTACATCACCGCCCATTACGATTCGCTGAATATTCCCGACCAAACTGCTGGCGTCGTCAGACCTACCCCACTGCCTCCCGGTTTCAACGCCATGGAGCAACCAGGGCAGAACCATGACGTGGACGCGCCAGGAGCCGACGATAACGGCAGTGGCACGGTACTCGTCATGGAGCTGGCGCGGCGATTTGCGGAGAGCGGACTGGATTTCGACGCCACCCTTGTCTTTCTGCTGGTGGCTGGCGAAGAACAAGGTCTCTTTGGGTCACGTGCACATGCTCAGCGCATTGCTGCCGGTGGCGTCCTCGTCGAGGCGGCCTTCAACAACGACATCGTCGGGGGTTCTCGCGGCGGCAATGGCGTCGTGAACAGCGACAGCGTCCGCGTCTATTCGGAAGGTCCCGAGGACTCCGGATCACGATCGCTGGCCCGATACATCAAGCACGTTGCTGCCGTCTACGTGCCTTCTCACCGGGTTCGACTCCTGGCACGCCTCGATCGATTTGGCCGCGGCAGCGACCACGCTTCTTTTAGTCTGTTCGGCTTTCCGGCTGTCGCCTTTCGCGAATCCAGCGAGAACCTTGACACCCAGCACACAGGCCGCGACACGATCGATGGCGTGGACTTCGACTATCTGGCGCGAAACGCACGGGTCAACGCGGCGGCTATTGCGACGCTCGCCTTGGCGCCACCGCGGCCCATCGTGACCTCCGAGCGGGGACAGCCGTTGATTGGGCGGCTGCCTTCCGGGTACGACGCCAATCTCCGATGGGTCGCGTCGCCCGGCGCGGTCGCGTACCGCATCTACTGGCGAGACGCGTGGGCAAACGATTGGGAGCATCAGCAGCTGGTTGGCAACGTCACTGAATTCGTGCTGCGACAGGTCTCAATCGATGATGTGGTCATTGGCGTGGCTGCCGTGGACGCTGATGGCCACGAAAGTCTCGTGAGTGCATACGTCGCACCCGCGCGGCGCGATCCCGATATCAAGCTTAAGAATTAGGTCGATCACAAAGCCAAAGCCGTGTCTCGATGAAACGCAAACAGACAAGGCGGACCGCTGACCCGTTCGAAACAGTCAAGACAATCGGGCTGACGCTGCCGGATGTCGAGGCCGCGACGAGATACGACGGATCGCCGGTGCTGAAGGCTGGCGGCGCCTTCATGGCAGGCCTGGCCAGTCACCCGTCAGCAGAGCCGGGGACGCTCGTGGTCAGATTGAATCTTGAAGAGAGAGCAGGGTTCCTGGAAGATGCGCCCGAGATCTATTACATGACCGAGTACTACCAAAACTATCC
>DATBJG010000198.1:0-6596 GCA_036556585.1 Vicinamibacterales bacterium | reverse complement strand
TTTGTACACGCGTCAGTGTTCGATCGGCGTCAACTCGAGAGACCTGGCGACAATGGCCGCCACGCTCGCGTTCGGCGGCAAGAACCCAGTCACCGGTAAGCAGGTGATGGATGCGGCGAAGGTCCCGGGTGTGCTCGCCGTGATGGCCACTGCCGGCCTGTATGACGACTCCGGGAAGTGGCTCTATCACACAGGGCTCCCGGCCAAGAGCGGCGTCGGGGGCGGCATCATCGCAGTCTCCCCGGGCAAGTTCGGCATTGCCGTGATTGCGCCGCCGCTCGACGATGCCGGCAACAGCGTGAAGGCGCAGCGGGCGATCGCCGCCATCTCGAACGCGCTCGGCGGCAACCCGTACGCGGCAAGGCCAACCAGCTAGCGGACGGCCCGCTGGCGTCAGCCACATACAAGAGGGTCGGGAGTCTTTTCCAGTATTCTCACCAGTCGGTGGAAAAGACTCCCGACCCCTTTTTTCTTTATCGGGCGACACATGAGACGACTCGCTAACCCGCTGCCGGGTGCCTTGGTGATCGCTCTTGCCCTGTGCCTGGGCGCAACCGTCCACGGTCAGGGTCGCACCGACACGGTCACCCTCGCCAACGGCGATCGAATCACCGGCGAGGTCAAACGCCTCGACCGGGGGCAACTGGAATTCGATACCGACGATGCGGGCACCCTTCTCCTGGAATGGGACAAGCTCCTCCGAGTCGTGGCGGCGCGATTCGTCGAGGTCTCCGCGGCGGACGGGCGCCGCTTCCTGGGCACTCTCGGGCCGGCGGCCGATCGCTCGATCGCAGTCGTTGGCACGGATATGACCGAGACACTTCCGATGTCTGAGGTGACGCTGATCATTCCAATCGGCACAAGCTTCTGGCGGAAGCTCGACGGCTCCATTGATGCTGGGTTCAGCTATACGCAGTCGAGCGGTGTGGCGCAGCTCAACCTGAATTCGGAAACGGTCTACCGCCGGCCCGGCTTCCAGGGACGAGTCACTGCATCCCTCACGGCAACTGAGAAAGACGACGGCTCGGGTCGCGACGACCGAGGCTCGGTCGAAATGTCCTACCTGCGATATCCATGGGCTCGCTGGTTCTTTTCGGCAGCGAGCCGCTTCGAGAGCAACGAGAGCCTCGGGCTCACGCTCCGATCGCAGATTGGCGGCGCCGTCGGTCCACGTCTCGTCAACAGCAATCGCGCACAGCTGGTGGTCGGCGCCGGCGCGGTTTTCAACGACGAGCGCGGTGTGGACGTCGAGCCGACGCAGAACGTCGAGGCCCTGTTTATCTTTGGAGCCTCTTATTACACCTACGATCGGCCCAAGACGAACCTGGACATCAACGTCCAGTACTACCCGAGCCTCTCGAATACCGGCCGGCACCGTCTGCAGCTCGACGCCAGCGCCAAGCGCGAATTCTGGAAGGATCTCTTCGTCTCGGGCAATCTGTACAACACCTACGACAACCGCCCGCCGAATCCCCTGGCCGAAACCAACGACATCGGGGTCGTCCTGTCCGTTGGTTGGAGCTACTGAGCACGATTGACGGCTTGACGGCGGTCCGCCGAAGCTTTACGCGAAGGCAGAAGAGCTCATCGAGATGAAGGGCCGTCCTGCTCGCGCTTCCTGGACCGCACGCATCAGGTCGGAGGCGAGTGAAGACGGCACGGCCATATAGCCGCAAATCATGACTGGTAAATGCACATCCTTTCCCTGTCAGTTTTACCAGCCTCACTCTGACAGATCGACCAGTGTTCCAAATCTCGGCCTAAATGTATGGTTTCCGGCAATGGCACCCACCAGTCGCAGTGTTCAGCGCCGTCCGGGCACCAGCGCATTGCAGGAACAGGCTGTTGAGCGCGCCGAAGCCTATCTGCGCGCGCACACGATTTCCCGAGTGCCCCTCTCCAGACTCTGTCAGATCGTCGGGCTCAGTGAGCGGGGCCTCCGCAACGCGTTCTACGGCGTGCGAGGCATGAGTCCAAAACGGTCCATCCTCGCGGCACGACTCCGCGACGTCCGGAGCGCCCTGAGCCATTCGGACACCACAGAGACCACGGTTGCCCGCATTGCAACCGAGTACGGGTTCTACGAGTTAGGACGGTTTGCCGCGACCTACAAAGAGGCGTTTGGGGAAGCCCCGTCAGAAACGCTACGTGGCACCCGTCGAAGAGCAGCTCCTCACCAGAACGTCCAATATGAAAGGCACGCTCATGCTTGCACGAGTTGACGAAGCCAAGGTGAACGAGTCAGGCACCCGAGCACCCTGGACCCCCACCAGGGCTCCGGCTCGATCCGAACAGCAAAGTGATGACATCAGACACACGCTCCAACTTCAGGGGGCGTGCGCCACCGAGACCTTCATCGGTCGGAGTCCGGCGGTCCGCGACGCGCTGTTGCAGGTGGAGCAGGTTGCAGCCACGAATTCCACGGTGCTGCTGCTCGGCGAAACCGGCACGGGGAAAGAGTTCCTGGCCACGCGCCTTCACGATCTGAGCGCGCGGCGCGGGCGGCCCATGGTACGTGTGAACTGCGCGGCCATCCCTGCAACTCTGATCGAAAGCGAGTTGTTTGGCCGCGAGAAGGGCGCCTTTACGGGCGCGCTCGCGCGACAGCTCGGGCGCTTCGAATCGGCCGACCGGTCCACGATCTTTCTCGACGAGATTGGCGACTTGCCGGCCGAAGTCCAGGTCAAGCTGCTACGCGTGTTGGAGGAGCGGCAGATCGAACGGCTCGGGAGTCCCACCGCCATCCGCGTTGACGTACGGATCATTGCGGCTACTCACCGAAACCTTGAGCAGCGGATCGGTGAAGGCGCGTTTCGCGAGGATCTCTTCTACCGTCTTAACGTCTTCCCGATCCTGGTGCCCCCGCTACGGGATCGCCCTGAAGATATTCCACTCCTGGTGTGGCACTTCGTCAGAGGATTCGCGAATGTGTTTGGCAAACGGATCGACGCGATTCCTCGGGAAAACATGGCGGCGTTACAACAATACTCCTGGCCGGGTAATATCCGCGAGCTGCGCAATGTCGTCGAGCGCGCGATGATCGTGGCGACAGAGAATGTACTGACGATCCCGCTCCCTCCACCGTCGGGTCCCGCCCGCGCTTCCAGCGTCAGGCTCGCCGACGTTCAGAAGGAACACATCCGCCGCGTCCTCGAGAGCGCCGGGTGGCGCATTCGAGGAGCGGGCGGAGCTGCCGAGCGGCTGGGACTCCAGCCCACCACGCTCGAAACCCGCATGGCGAAGCTGGGGCTCAGTCGACCAGCCCCGTCATTGGTTCGAAGCTCGTGCTGAGTGGTCCTGCGTGAAGCGTGAAGCCCACGATATGTCGTGGCCGAACTGGCCCCTGAGGAGCATTTGGTTTTCGATTGATTGCGCCCCTGCTAGAATTTCTGCGAGGGATCCGCAGGATATTTTCCCGGCTGCATGTTTACATATACCAGGTTTCTTGTGGGGGCCGTTGCTGCGACCGTGCTGGCAGTTGGCCCCGTGGATGCCCAACCGTCCGCCCACATTGTCGGCACCGTCATTGACGCCACAGACGCCCCGCTCGCGGGGGTGCTGATCACCCTGCAGGGTGCGGTCGACCGGACCTCTCAAACGGGACCCGACGGCGCGTTCAGTTTTCAGAATCTTCCTGAGGGCGAATATCGACTCGACGCTGTGCTCGCCGGGTTTGCGCCAGCGCGTCGCACGCTCCGCCTCGGCGCGCGAGAAAGGGCGGTGATTTTGCTGAAGCTCTCGGTTCTGGTCCTGGAGCAGGTCACCGTCACGGCGGCAAAGACGGGTGAGCGCGATCTGCAAACAACCCCGATGGCGGTGAGCGTGCTGTCGAGCACCGAACTGCAACGTGGGATGGCTCGCACCGTAGCGGACATCGCAGGCCTTGCGCCGTCGGTCACGTTCACCCAGAATTCGGACTACGCACAGCTCACCATTCGCGGGGTTGGTTCCAACGTCGTGTTCGCCGGGTCCGATCCAAGCTCGGCGGTGTATCTCGATGGCGTGTACGTCGCGCGCCCGGTCACGGTCCTTGCCGATTTCCTGGACCTCGAGCGTGTGGAAGTGCTCCGTGGCCCACAAGGGACGCTGTATGGCCGCAACGCCGTCGGAGGCGCCCTGAACCTGGTCACGAAGTCCCCAACGAACGAGCTCGAGGCCTCGGCCCGAGTCGCGCTGGGAAATCTCAACACGTTTCGGACCGAAGCGCGGCTGAGCGGTCCGATCGTCCGGGACAGGATTCTGGGCAGTGCCGCCTTTCTGCGAGGGACGCGCCAGGGATTCGTCCGGGATCTCAACCACCCCGACCATCCACTTGGTACCGAAGACGTGACGGGCGTGCAGGGCAAGCTGCACGTCGTGTTGAACCGGCGAAGCGATGTTCTCGTCTCTGGAGACTTCACCCACAAGGATCCAACTCCACTGACGTATGCGAAAGTGCTGGCGGTCAAGCCCGGATTCCAGGTCGACAATCCGGCGGATCTTCACGAGGTCCGCACGTCGACGCTCGCTGAGAATCGGACGCTTCAAGGAGGAGCTGCCGTCCGTCTCACAGCGCGATTCGGGGCCGCCACGACGGTGACCAGTCTCACCGCCTTCCGAAAGCTGGATTTCGACAACCGCAATGATGCGGACATTACCGAGCTGGATCTGTCGGCCGGACACGTGCGCGAGATCCAGCATCAATGGTCCGAGGAACTCTCCGTTTCTCAACAGCGGGACCGGCTGACGTGGATCGGCGGGCTGTTCCTCTTTGACGAGGTGGATCGCCAACCGGTGTCGGTCATATTGGGAGGGCCGCGGCTCGAGAATCGCTTCGAGGGCAATGTCGAGGCCGATGCTGGAGGTGTCTTCGGACAGGCAACCGTCGGCGTCAGCGAGCGAGTGTCGGCGACAGCCGGCCTGCGGTATGCCCATGAGCAGAAGACAATCGTCAACGCCGGGCAGCTCTCTACCCTCGATTCACCAATCACACTTTTGTCCGGCTCGGTGTACGCATACACCGACGCAATCGCACACACGGCGTGGACACCAAAATTCGGCTTGGACCTGCAAGTGCGCCAGAACACGTTCGCGTACGTCTCGGCCACGCGAGGCTTCAAGAGCGGCGGGTTCAATCTGACGTCGCGAGAACCCGGGCGCGGGTATGCTCCCGAATGGGCGTGGAGCTATGAAGGTGGGCTGAAGACCGATATTCGCGGGCGCGCCAGGATCAATCTTGCAGTTTTCCACACCGACTATACCGATCTGCAAGTACAGAGCGCCATTGTGCCGGGTGTCATCGATATCTCGAATGCGGCGGCCGCGACGATCCGGGGCCTTGAGCTCGAAGGCACGGCGCGTATCACACATGCGGTCAACGCCGGCGGACATCTCGCATGGCTCGACGCCACCTACGACCGATACATCGCGGTGGGCGTGGGTGGCGTCACGGGCGACGTCACCGGCCATCGGTTGAACAACGTCCCGGAATGGTCGGGGCGTCTGTGGCTCGAGTGGACCGGCGAGATCGGTCGACCGGGCGTGGTGTCGCTGCGCGCGGAGTCCAGGTGGCAGAGCACTGTCTTCTTCACGCCGTTCAACGACGGCGTCCAAAGACAGCGTCCCTATGGACTCCTCGACCTGAGCGCGGAGTTCGGGCCGAGACACCGTCACTGGTCCGTCGGGCTTTACGCGCGCAACCTCACCAACGAGGACTACATCACCGGCTCGTTCAGCTCCCCTCCCCCCGCGATTGGCGGGCGACCGGGCGAACCTCGAGCCGTGGGCATCCAGTTGACGGTCGCCCGGTAACGATTTCGGTTGTCGCCGGGCGGTGGCCTGTTCAGACGCCTTTGCAGACGTTCATCGACATCTCGGTGCCTGCGATCACGTTCATCACGCTCGCAGCCATCGGGATGGACCTCACGACAGACGACTTCGTACGCCTTCGTCGTCGAAGGATCGTCGTGCTGACGGGCCTGATCGGCCCGCTGCTTCTTCTGCCACCAATTGCAATCGGCCTGTTGTGGGTTTTCCGGCCGCCTCTCGAAGTTGCGACGGGCTTGCTGCTGGTTGCGGCGTGTCCGATTGGTGGGATCTCGAACACCTACAGTTATCTCGCGCGCGCGTCGACGGCGCTCTCGGTCACGCTCACCGGCACCTCGTGCCTGCTGGCGGTCGTGACGATCCCGGTTGTCGGACACGCGCTTGAGCTGGCGCTCGCCCGGCCACTGAACCTGACGGTGCCAATCCCGGTGCTCCTCGTCCAACTCCTTCTGATGCTGGCTCTGCCGGTCGGGCTCGGTATGTGGGTGCGCAGACGTCGGACCGAGCTGGCTGTTCGATACCGAGCCTCGGTGCAACGTTCAGCGTTTGTTGGTGTCGGCATTCTCCTGGCGCTCGTCATTCTCGACGATCCACAGGCCTTCGCCAGCGGCTTGTCGACGACCATTCCCCTAGCTGCAGTATTTGTCACGTGTTCGGCAGCTGTCGGATGGATGACGGCGACGTTGGTCACCGGCGATCGTCGGGAGCGATTCACGCTTGCCGCCGAATTCGGTACCCGCAATCTTGGCGTGGCAATCGCGATTGCGGTGACACTGTTCGGCCGCGTCGAG
>DATBJG010000197.1:0-4398 GCA_036556585.1 Vicinamibacterales bacterium | reverse complement strand
ACGCGCACGCCAAAGCGTGCGCGCCGACGCATTGGACGGACACTGAGCCGCCGTACTGAAAGGTGCGGCGGGGGCTAGAGCCCAGGCGCTACAGATGCCGGCTAGCCACTGGCGGCGGCTCGCGCGTTTCCCGGCGCCGGGTGGCGTAAAGGACTGCACCCGGCAGGTTCCCGACGATTCCCAGCGCCACAAACATCACCGATAAGGCAAATGCCTGCCCGCCTGGCGTGCCGGCCAATCCGAACAGGCCCACGAAGGCCGCCTGACTGGTGCCAATTCCATTGATTGTGATCGGCAGGAGCATGATCAGGAGAATGAGGGGAATGAACGCGAAGTACGCGACCAGCGGTTGCGTCATCCCCAACGCCATCCCCAGATACCACGCCTGAACGACCCGGAGGACCTGCACGCCAATTGATCCCGCCAGAACCAGCATAAGGGAGGCCCGATAGCCCGAGTAGCGTCGTGTCGCACCAACAGCAGCCTCGCCAAGATGCCGCACACCGGCCCACGGGAGGCGCTTTACGAGCCCCAGGACGAGAGTTTCGACGCGAGGGCTGAAGATAAGACCGGCCGCGACCGCGCACACGCTGGCCGTCACGGCAAGCGCCAGGATCAGCCCAACGCTGGCAGCCAGGTTTTGCGCCAGACAGAGGCTCCCCAGCGCCATCAGGAGCAGTGACAGCACTCCGAGCATTCGATCGAGCACCACCGACACAAGGGAATCCTCGGGTGGCACCCCATGTCGCGAGAGGCTGTAGGCGCGCACCGCATCTCCACCGATGCTCGCGGGGAGAAACGTGCCCACAAAGGTGCTGACAAAGAAAATCCGCAGGATGGTTCCAAACGCCGGCAGTGCGCGCGGCTCGATGGGTCGAAGGAGTTCGAACCATCGCCAGGCCATCAGGGCCCTGTCGGCAAACACCAGCGCGACAGCCATGAGAATTGGCCCGGCCATGGCTCCGGTCGTCGCACGCCAGACCTCGTTCGGGTTGCTCCGCCAGAGCGATACACCGACCAGCACGACGGCAACTATGAGCCGGATCAGGCCTTTTAGGGTCAAAGATTAAAGGTCAAAGGGCAAAGGTCAAAGGGCAAAGGTTAAAGGGCAAACGGCTTGCCCTCTGACCTTTTGTCTCACTGGGTCGTGGGAAGAGTTTCGAGATGCCGGCGTGGATCGTGTTTGACCTGATACGCGCGGCGGAGGAACTTGACGTACGGAACCACTTGCTTCATAGCGCCGACGTTCACCTGGCAAGGACTCAAGCAAGTGGGACAGGTTTTGTTCTTGATCTCCTCGCGGTGCGCGAGGTTGGAGGCGCGGAAATAGAGCGCTTCGGCCGGTTCGTCGATCACGTTGCCGATCTTTTCCGAATTCTCGCAATAGAACAGGTTGCCTTCGGGGTTCAGGAGCAGGCCCTGGCTCTGGAACGGGCAGGGCATCGTGCGCTGGTACCCGTTGGCGATCATGTCCGCGTAGTGCAGGTACATGAACGACTGCCCGCTGAGCACCGATTCCTCACTGACCCGATCGAGAAAGAACTGCCGCATGAACTCTTCTTCGCGCTGCTGGAATGCAATCTTTTCCTCGAGCCCCTTGTTGTTCAGCATGTTGTCGGTGAAGCGCAGCATGTTGAACACGATGTCCAGGTCGCGCTCACGCGCCCACGTCAGGATGTTGACGGCATCGTCCAGATTGGTCGCGAAAATGGTTGCAGCCAGCCCGAACTGAAAGTTCGAGTGCTCCCGGGCGAGTGCCTGCATGGCCTCAATCGTCTGGCAGGCCTTGTCGAACCCGCTCTTCACCTGTCGAACCTGATTGTGGATGTCACCAATCCCGTCGAGCGACACTCGCACGCTCAAGAGCAGGTCCTGCTCAGCGCAAAACTTGACGATCCGCGTGAGCATGGGGATGGCGCGATGAGGCGTCAACCCTGTCGTGTTGACGCCAATCTTGCGCATCCGCGGCAGGCGCCTGTGGAACAGCTCGACCATCTCGGGCAGATCGTTGCGGGTGGTGGGCTCCCCGCCCGAAATATTCACGTTCTCGATGGCACCCCAGAAGCGATGGTTCATCACCCCATCGAGCTGCTCGAGGGTCATGTCGGACTTGCGATCCCCCATCTTCCAGTTGCCGCACATCTCGCAGCGGGCGTCGCACACGAACGTGCAGTTGTAGATGAGCACGGTCGGACGAATGGCTTTGAAGCGGGAGACGACAAACGAGTTGGCGAGATCCCGTGGCACTCCGGCAGCCGTTCGGGCGAGGTAGTGGAGCCGGAAGGTATCTGTTGACATTAGGGGCTTTCGGCTCTGGGCTTTGGGCTATCGGCTTAGGGCTCTAGGCTTTAGGAAGCCCACCATTGAGAGTCTAAGCCATGAAGGCCCGACTCTCAAGTTTGGTCTTGAGATCGGGCCTTCAGACTTGAGCCTGGGGACTTCAGCCTTACTGTATTTCGCAGACGTCCACGCGGATGTCTGGCCACGTATGAGGCCCAAGCCACATCGGGCCCTGGGCACCCTGGATATCAGAGAGCACATCCCACTGCCTTTGGCCCGTGCCCTGGCCTGCGCAGATGATGTCGCAGGAATAGCCCCCGCACTGGGTGCCGCCCGACTTCCGGAGAATTCCGAACGGGCCGCCACCAATACCATTGGCGTTGAGCGACTTTGCCGTCGAAATCAGCATGCTGAGCATTTGACTGCTCGACATGTGCCCGTACTTGGCCCGCTCGCAGGCCACGATCGCTTGAGGATTGCTGCTGATGCAGGGACCACCGGGTGCGGGGCCCGAGGGGCCCGGCGGCGGCGCAGCCGGTGCTGTTCCGGTCCGGAAGGGCTGCGCCGCCGACCAGGGGCCAATGACCCCGCTCGAACCGGTATCGAAGGACCTGGCGCGCCAGAAGAACAGCTGACTAAAGGGCAGCGCGAGCGGTGCGGCAAACTCGGTCTCGCCGGGTTGTTCCCCAATCTGATAGGTGGCTATGGGCGATGCAAACGCTTCGTGTGGTCCAACCTGCAGTTGATATACGAGTGCGCCCGCAGGCCCCGAGCGGGCAGGGTTGCGGATTCGGAACGTCGGCTGATTGGTTTCGATTTGGGCATTACCAATCGGTGAAAGCAGAACCGGGGCATCAATCAGAACGGGGGTGATGACGGTAAAGGAGACCGCAGCGGAATAGCCGCTCGAATTCGCCCCGTCCTCGGCCAGCGCCCGCCAGTAGAAGGGGACACCGGTCGGCAGACGATCGGTCATCTGAATAGTCGTGCGGCCCTCATCACCGGGCGCGACGCCGCCGCGACTGAAGACCACGTTGCCGAAGCCGGCATCCGACGCAACTTCGAAAATGTACGTGAGCGGACGCGGACCGGTGCTCGAAGAATTCTCGAGCATCAGTCTGATCGGTTGAGTGTTGTTGTCCAGCTGCCACCCGTTCGCGGGTTCGAGCGGTTTTGGTGCGGTGATGACCACCCCCGGCATCGGTCCCGCGACCGACGGGCTCAGTGGATTGGAACTCTTGCTCGCGTCACACGCAATGACGATTGCGGTGACGCACAGCATCGCAACGAAATGAACAGTCCTGCCCCACATAACCGCTGACACCCTCTGCTGAACTTGTTGGCGAATACACGGAGAGCGTCCGGTGAAATTACCGGCTCTTCCTAGCTATCGGCCTGGGCGTCCGAAGGATTAGTTGCGCGGCGTGGGCTGGGAACCCACCCCCAAACTCGACAGTGGTAAGGTCCACCAGGGGTGGACCTTACCAGCGCCATTTCAAAAACGTTAGCTCGATCGGTTCTACTTGTTGGCGAACGCGGGTCGTGGACGATTCGAGACCCAGACCTGTCGAACGATCACGTGATCGACCGACGCGCCTGCCTCGCCGCTACGCCCGACCGGAGCACCGATGTAGATGACGTGCGGGTTCGGGTCGTACACGCCACCCACGAAGTGTTTGCCTTTGTCGTAGATTTTGGGCCCGTTGACCCCGCCCTCTTTTATAAGGAGGTTAAAGAAGTTGCCGCGCCAGGTCGCTTCCCAGAAGTAGTGCTGGTTCTCGTCGAACTGCACTGTCTCCCGTTCCGGTCCTTCGGTGTCGACCTGATCGTCGCGCGTGATGAAGCGCCATGCGACGACTCCCGGCGGATCGCCCCGTTTTTCCACCGTCATCCGGCGGTCGTTGACCACGATGTCGGAATAGCCCTCTGCCATCGCAAACAGCTTGGTCTTGTTCCCATCAGTGTTCGTGGGCATGCCGGTGACCAGGATCGAGAACTCACCTTCGGTGAGTGTCTGCTGCAGTTCGTAGCTGATGTAGCTCAGCTGCGATTCGAGCCTGACGCCCAGCCCTGGAATGAAGGTGACGGGACCGTGAATCTGTCCAATGGTCTTTCCGT
>DATBJG010000196.1:0-3703 GCA_036556585.1 Vicinamibacterales bacterium | reverse complement strand
GGGGCCCCACCCCCGCGACCTGTACCTCGCGCCGTTGGCGCTCGGCGCTATTCGCTACGACGATCCGCTCAGTGCGCCGCTGCGACCTTTACCCCTGGATCCCCAAGTTCTCGAGACTCTCTGATTCTCATTTGAAACGGCGCGCTTCGGACGATACCGAGAACGATCGCCGAAAAACGATAATTCCGCCCCGCGGCCTCACGAACGATGCTGCGGACGACGGGCATGTCCGAATGGGTGAGCCCCCGCCCGAGACCGTACGTCATGAGCTTTTCGGTGAGCGTGCCCACAAAGATTTCCGGCTGACGTATCAAAGCCTGACGCAACGTCACTGGTCCATCGACCTTCGTGCCGTCCAGGAGTTGTCCCGACGCATCGATGGGGGGACCCAGCGTGCCACCGTCGCGTTCACGCCACGCCCCGACAGCATCGAAGTTCTCGAGAGAGAAGCCGATCGGGTCCATGATCTTGTGACAACTGGCGCAGACAGGATTGACACGGTGTTCGTCCATGCGCTCGCGCATCGACAGAACCTTGCCGGCGGTGCCCTCCTTCTCTTTCAGAGGTGGCACGTTGGCTGGTGGTGCCGGCGGCGGCGCCCCGAGCAGATTGTCGAGGATCCATTTCCCACGAACCACCGGTGATGTCCGATCCGTGTGCGACGTGACCATCAGGACGCTGCCGTGACCGAGCAGACCCCTTCGCACCTCGTCCTGGATCGTGACGCGGCGGAAATGGCTCCCGTATACGTTCGGGATCTCGTAGTGGCGCGCGAGCCGCTCGTTCACGAACGTGTAGTTCGCGGTCATGAGATCGAGTACGTTCCGATCTTCGCGCATCACGCTCTCGAAGAAGAGCTCGGTCTCTCGTTGAAATGCCTGACGCAGATTGTGGTCGAAGTCGGGGAACTCCAGCGAATTCGGAATCTGGTTCTTGAGATTGCGCAGGTAGAGCCACTGCCCGGCGAAGTTGTCCACCAGCGCTTGCGATTTAGGATCGGCAAGCATGCGGGCGACCTGCTTGTCCAGCACGACCGCATTCTTGAGCCTGCCACGGCTGGCCAGGTCGAGCAGTTCGTCGTCGGGAATGCTGCTCCAGAGGAAGAAGGACAACCGCGACGCCAGCTCGAGATCGCTGATGCGATACACGGCTCCGGGCGGCGCTGTCGCAGGGTCTCGTTCGACGCGGAACGCGAACTTCGGACTAGCGAGAATCCGCTGGAGCGCAAGTTGAATCCCGCCTTCAAAATCGCGCTCTTTGCGTCCAGTTGCGTAGAACTCGAGCAACCGCTGGAGGTCTGCATCCGTCAGCTGGCCGCGATACGCCCTCCGCGCCAGCGTCGAGATAATCCTCCTGGCACAGGGGTCTTCATCCGCACGGCTCGTCGGACGGCAGATGAAAATTCGCTGACGGCTTGGCGTGTCGCCCGGTCCTGTTGGATTGAACGGCCCGGTAATCGTGAATCGGTCGATGTGAGGCCAACCCGCCGGATCGAGCGTGTCATTCGAGCTTCGAAGAAACGGCTGGAGCCGCCAGGGCCGCGGAGCCGTACTCTGAAGAAACGCGACTCCGATCGTTCGAGGACCAGCTTTCACGGGGACTCGGACCGTGAATCGATTGTCGACATCGTCCCCCGCCGCGGTCGGGTTTTGAAGCGACGCTCTGAAGTCTTCGTCGCCACCGAATGCGGCCAGATGCACGCGCTGCCCATCCACGGACACCTCGAGCTGATGTGGACTCTCGAGCCCACGCATGGCACCCAGATTTGTCCGGAATAGACGCGCCGTAATGACGTAATCGCCGTCGAGCGGAAGCGTCGTCCGTGCGGCCATGCCGCCCACGGTTCCAATCGGCAAGCCGTCGATGTGCTGATCTTGCGAGGCGTCCTGGCGGACGATGAAGGTCTCACCGGCCGGCCCGGTCTCTGGATCGCCGACCGCGAGCGAGCTGATCTTTCCGGCTGCCGTCAAGTAGCGCTCGAGCAGGACGGGGGACACGCCCAAAACGTCCGCGATGTTGTCGAAACCGTAACCTGAATCGTCCGGGGGCAACAGCGCCGAGGCATCGACCTCGAGCGCCAGAAGGTCGCGAATGGCGTTGGCGTACTCTGCGCGGTTCAATCGGTGAACCAGCGGTCGTCCAGGGTTTGGATTGGCCGCCGCTGCACGGTCCAATGTCGACTCGAGCCAGGACACAAGGGCATGGCTCGTCGCCCGGTCCGGACGAGGCCGTCCGTCGGGAGGCATCATGCCGACGCGCACTTTGCGAATGACCTTTTCCCAGGTTTCAGCCGCGGCCGAAACGTTCGACAGATCGAGCGTGTTCAGCGCGAGGTTTGCCGTGCGGACCTTGTCGTTGTGACAGCCAACGCAGTACTGATTGAGGACGGCCTGGTAGTCGGGCGTCGCCGACGAAGGACGTGAGGCGGGCGACGTTTGTGGGCCTGCCGCTTGCGGGGCAGTCCACGACGCCGACGCAATCCAGATCAAAGCTGCCAGAACAAACAACCGCCTGCTCATCCGCCCCTCCGCCCGTCGCCGCCGACACTTCTCCTTATATATCGATAAATATAGCACCGAACCCGGCTGAGCCAGGGGCGAAGAACTCCCCCCGGCCAACCGTGTTCATAAATGAAACCTTCGGGGTATTGGGCCGGAAAAAAGGGGTCGGGAGACCCCTTTTCTTTGTCCCCTACCGACGAACCCGCTCGCGGCTGCCCGCGTGCTCGTGGTCGCCTCGGCCTTCGCGAAACTCCTCGAGTAGCCTTGGGATGTTCCGCCGGACCGAATGCAGGGTGGGGCTCCAGCCAAGCGCCCGGGCGCGCACGCTCCGGACGATTTGGTCGAGGGCCAGCGCGTCAGCGTAGGGACCCAGTTTGTTGCGGGCTTCTTCGAGCGGCATATGCCGCACGTCGGGCCGGACGGGCATGTGGGACGCGATCCCCTCGATGATGTCGTTCACCCGCTCGTCCTGCTCGTCGTTGGCGTGAAACACACCAGCCGCATCCGCGCGACCAATCAGGCGCACATAGAGCTCAGCCAGGTCCCGGTCATAGACGAGCGGCCAGTGATTCTGACCGTTCCCAATCACGCGAATCAGGCCATTGCTCGCGTCTTTGAGCATGTCCGTGACAATCCCCGCCCTGCCGCCATACACGATACCGGGACGCACCACGATCGTTCGGAGCGTCGGCCGTGCCTGAGACAGCACGAAGGCTTCAACCTCCGGGCGCCAGGCCACCATAGGTGTTGGATTGACGGGAGTCGTTTCGTCCGCCGGATCGGGCGTCCTTCCCAACACCCATGCCCCCGACGTGTAGACCAGCACTCGTTCAGCGCCACCGGTTCTTGGTTTCTTGGCAAGCTCGGTCAAGGTCTCGATGGCAAGCTGATCGATTCTCGGACCCTGACCCTTTCGATCGAACGCCGCATGGATGTAAACATCGTGCGCTTCAGCTGTGTCACGGTACGATGCCGGATCGGCGAGGTCGCCAAGAACCGGCCGGCCTCCGCGTGCGGCAATCTGACGCGCCTTCTCTGCAGTCCGCACGAGCGTCGTCACATCATGACCGGCGCGCAAGAGTGCGTCGAGTACTGCGGATCCGATGTAACCGGTCGCACCGGTCAGAAAGATTCGCATGGTTTACGTCTCAGCGCTGAATTGTGGAAACTGATACCGTTCGAGTGAGCTACATCATAATCCA
>DATBJG010000195.1:0-4085 GCA_036556585.1 Vicinamibacterales bacterium | reverse complement strand
TTAAAAGTCGATAGTCGACAGTCGACCGTCGACAGTCGACCGCATGTCAGGCGCTTCGAGTTCGTTCGCAATGCCAGCCTGCGTCCAATCCTCGAACAGGCGTACCGGGACAGCCGTGACGCGCTCGCACAGGGACAATTTGGTCTGGCGTTTCTGACGTCGTGCAGCGTGCTCGAAGCCGTCCTTACCGACGCGCTCGAGCACCATGACGGCGCGCCCGTCCGAGACTTGCCCTTCGAGGCACGGATTGCCGCAGCAGAACGAGAAGGGCTGATCCGCGGCGCCTGCGCCAGGCTGCCCCCTTCGGCCCGGAAGTACCGCGAACTGGCAAATCCTGACGGTCATCCTCGACCAGACGTTACAATCTCCGAGCGCGAGGCCCGTCTAGCGGGTCAAGTGCTCCAGGTTGTCATGCGAGATCTGGACCCAGGGAGATAATCCGAAAATTGCAGGATTGCAGGATTGCAGGATTGCAGAAAGGATTGAGGGATTGAGAAAAGAAATCAAGGATGGGAGAACCCGAGGTTCGCCTTTCATCCTTTCTGCAATCCTTACCGCAATACTTTCTGCAATTCTGCAATTCTGCAATCCTGCAATGCTTATGCGGATGGTTCACGCTCAGACTCAGCTTCCGGGCCGCTCCCAGGCACGCTCGATGGTGATTTCGCCGCTTGGGATTGTGGCCACCGAACATCCATTTGCGTCGCAGGCGGGTGCAATGATCCTGGCTCGCGGCGGTCACGCCGTGGATGCCGCGCTCACCGCGAACGCCGTGATGGGCGTTGTGGCGCCGCACATGAACGGTGTCGGTGGCGACCTGTTTGCCATTGTGTACGAGGCGGCAACGAGCCGACTCTATGGCGTCAACGCCAGCGGTTGGGCGGGCTCCGGCCTGACGACTGACTTTCTGAACGCTAAAGGCCTGATGAGCGTCAGCGGTGTTCATGCGGTGACTGTTCCCGGTGCGGTCGCGGGCTGGGGCCTGCTGCGGGACAAGTTCGGGCGTAAGTCGTTCCCGGAAATCCTCGCGTCAGCCATCCGGTATGCGGACGAAGGGTTTCCGGTCGCAGAAATCACGGCCAGCGATTGGGCTGACGCGGAGCCGCGGCTGAGCCTCGACCGAGGCGCTGCGCGGACGTATTTGCCCGACGGACGCGCCCCACGCGTGGGTCAGCTGTTTCGAAATCCCGACCTGGCCTGGACGTATCGACAGATTGCCGCAAACGGTCAGGACGCATTCTACAAAGGTGAAGTAGCCCAGCGACTGCTGCTCTACCTCGAACGGCAGGGCAGCACGGTGACGCGAGCCGATCTTTCGGATTTCACCGCCGAATGGGCCGATCCCATCTCCACCACCTATCGCGGCTGGACGGTGCACGAGCTGCCGCCAAACGGTGTGGGCATTGCCGCGCTGGGAATGCTGAACATCCTCGAGCAGTATCCGCTTCGCGAGTACGGCCACAATACTGCGGACGCGCTCCATACGATGATTGAAGCCAAGAAGCTCGCGTATGCCGACATGGCCAGACACGTGGGCGACCCGAAGTTCACGCACGTTCCAGTGACCACATTGCTGTCGAAATCGCATGCTGACAGTAGAGCAAAACTGATCGACCGCAATGCGGCAAATTGCCGCGTGCCTGCGGCGTCGGTCGCAGCCTCGGCCGGCGACACCACCTATCTGAGCGTCGTTGACCGCGACGGCAACATGGTGTCGTTGATTCAGAGCAACTACAGTGAGTTCGGGTCAGCCATGGTTGCCGACGGCACCGGCTTCGTACTCCACAATCGCGGGGTACTCTTCACCACCGATCCTCGTCACCCGAATGCGGTGGCCCCGCGCAAGCGGCCGCAGCACACGATCATTCCCGCGTTCATGACGCGCGACAACGTCCGGATTGCCTTTGGCATCATGGGCGGGTGGAACCAGTCGCAGGCCCACGCGCAATTTGTCTCGAACATCGTCGATCACGGCATGAACATCCAGGCCGCCATGGAAGCCGCGCGGTTCACCAAGCTCACGTTTGCGGGATGCGATGTCGCCGTAGAAGCGCGGGTTCCCGAAGACGTCCTCGAAGTCCTTCGGAAAAAAGGGCATCAGCTCGAGCTTCACGGTGATTTTTCGGGATCGATGGGCGGTGGTCAGGCAGTATTGCGGGACTTCGACGCCAGGATTAACTACGGCGCGTCAGATCCAAGGAAGGACGGCGCGGCAATCCCGGAACCAGCCGAGCGATAATCACTACTCGCTGATCGCCAGTCGTTGAATCTGCGCGTCTCGCGCGTGCACGTCGCGTGCGGCTTGACTGGTCAGTCGCGCCACTACCGGCTTGAGCCAGAAGAATGCCAGACCGGCAGCCAACAGATCGCAGACCACCGCCATCCAGAAGACGGGCTCCCACGATCCTGACGTTTCGACCAGCATGGCGGCGCCCCACCCGGCAAAAATCGATGCGGCGCCTTTTGCGGTGTACTGAAGCCCGTAGTTGGTTGTTGCATACGTCGGACCGAAGACGTCACCGATGGCCGCCGGGAACAGCGAATAGATTTCGCCCCATGCGAAAAAGACGAATCCCGACAGCAGAACGAACGCGAGCGGTTGGTCGACCAGCTGCAGCAGCGCAAAGATACCAATCGCTTCGAGCGTGAAGGCAATGGCCATCGTGTTGTAGCGGCCAATGTGGTCTGACACCCAACCCCAGAACGGCCGGGTGATGCCATTGAGGATGCGGTCGAGGATCAGCGCCATTCCGAGTGCCGTCACGCCAAACCAGACGATGGTTTTGTCCATGCCGTAAATGGCGGCAATCGGACGCAGCTGCGCCGTGACCATCAGCCCGCCAAACGCCACCATCGTCATCATGAGGTACATCATCCAGAACGAGGTGGTCTTCACCATCTGGAGCGGGGTGTAGCTGCGCGTCGATTGCGCAACATTCGAGACCGTCTGCGGAGTCCACCCTGCCGGCTTCCAGCCGGCGGCCGGCTGCCTGAAAATCTGCGCCATCACCATGACGATCGCGCCCTGGATGAAGCCCCACGTGATGAACGCAGACTGGTAGCCGCTCGTATCGATCATGCGCTGGATGGGGAGAATGGTCAGGGCGGTGCCAAACCCGTAGGCGCCTGCCGCAAGTCCCGCGGCAAGACCCCGTCGATCGGGAAACCATTTCAACGCCGTGCTGATCGAGGCGCCGTACACCGCGCCAGCGCCCACGCCGCCCAGCGTGTACCAAAAGTACAGGCTGCCGAGCGACTGTGCGTATCCGGAACCGACCCAGCCCAGCGCAACGAGGACGCCCCCAATCGTCACGACCGCTCGCGCTCCAAAGCGATCGATCAGATAGCCCTCCACCGGCACCAGCCACGTTTCGGCCAGGATGAACAGCGTGAATGTCAGCTGAATGGCCGAGAGCCGGGCGCCCAGTGCTTCGGACAACGGCAGCGTGAACAACGTCCAGGCATACTGGAGGTTCGCGATGGCCATCATGGCAACCACCGCCGCCGCCAGCTGCAGCCAGCGATTGACTCCCGGCGCCTCCGCTGAATTTCCTGCGTGCGACATGGCGTGTGTTCCGATCAGTCAGCGATGAACGACTACTTCGTGGAGCGGGGCCACAACACCCCCTGGTCTTTCTTCGTGACGGGCCCAAGTCCCTTGAAAACGAACTTCTGCACTCGTTTGCCCTCGTACGTTTCGGTGGTGTAGATGTTCCCTCTCGAATCGGTGGCAATGCTGTGTGCGCCGTAGAACTGGCCGGGCTGTCGCCCACCGTCACCAAAGCTCGTAAGCTCCTGAAGGGTCTCGCGGTCGAGAATGTGAACCTTGGCGTTCACACCATCAGTGACATACAGAAACTGCTGCTTCGGGTCCCTCGAAAACGTCAGATCCCAGGTCGATCCGGACCCAAGGGTTCTCTTGGCGATAAACCCCTCTTTGACAAAGGTCCCGTCGGCACGAAACACCTGGACACGATCGTGCTGGCGATCGCAGACGTACACGAGCCCGTCGTTCGACAGCTCGGCACAGTGCACGGGATTGCGGAACTGCTTGGCCGGTGGCGCGTCTGGATTGTACGGCGGAA
>DATBJG010000194.1:0-8876 GCA_036556585.1 Vicinamibacterales bacterium | reverse complement strand
CGGAATTCCGGTGAACTCGACCATGAAGAAGGCGGCGGCTCCCATCACCGGAGGCAGGAATTGGCTGCCGATCGAGGCGGCCGTTTCGATACCGGCCGCAACGTGTGGGGCATATCCGCTCTGTTTCATGAGCGGAATCGTGAACGTCCCCATGGCCGCGGTGTTTGCCGTCGGGCTCCCGGTGACCGATCCCAGGAGGGCGCTGGCCGCAACGGCCACCTTGCCGGCCCCGCCTGGACTGCGTCCCATCAGGCCGTACGGCAGCTCGATGAAGAACCGGCCGACGCCGGAGCGTTCAAGGAAGGCCCCGAAAATCACGAACAAGAACACGTGCGTGGCAAACGTGTAGGTCACCACACCGAACAGCCCTTCGACAGACATGTAAACCGACGAGATGATCCGTTCCACCGTGAATCCCCGGTGCGCGACGGAGCCCGGCAGGTAGGGCGCAAACCCGCGCCACGCAAACAGCAACGCGGCAACAGAGACCAGCGGCACTACGGGCCCCACGACGCGGCGTGCTGCTTCGAGGCTGAGCAGAATGGCGAACGCGCCCATCGTCACGTCAGCTGGCGTCGCCAATCCAGCCCTGCGGACCATCGTCGGGTATTCCCAGATGAAGTAGGCCGCCGTGAGGACTGCGGTGAGCGCGAGCAACCCATCGATCAGCGAGAAACGAGCGCGCGGCGACTTGTCCCCGGCAGGGAACCAAAGGAACACCAACACCTGGGTTCCCGCCAAAAACAGCGCGCGATGACTTTCAGCCGAGAACACGCCAAACCCGGCAGTGTAGACAAAGAGCGCAGCGACCGCGGCGGCGAGACTGTGCGTGGCAAGGCGATACCCGCCCTGGAGCTGACGAGGGCTGGAGGCCATCACTTTGCGAACAAAGTGCTGGATCCGGCTGGTGAGGTTCTGGCCGTTCACAGGTATCTCAGTGCCTGTCCATTGATCGAGTCCGGCCAAGTACGTTCGTGGGCGAATGGCATTCTGGGGGAGGCTCGCCCGTTTTGCAAGAAAGCCGCATCTGGCTCCAGCGGGCTTACAATGCCCGCACCATGTTCACCCGGAAGGCAACGTGTCGTGTGCTGGTGCGGTTGCTTATCCTGTGTCTCGTTGGAACTGTCGGCGCCCACAGTGGGAGCGCACTGCAGACTGCTCCACCAACCAAAGCGCAGCCGCCCAGGACGCTCCGTCTGTACGTCATCGATTGCGGCATGCTCCAACCAACCACGGAGGGCGTCGAACGGTATCACGTGACCACGGCGGAAGTCGGTGAAACGCGGATGCCGGTTCCCTGCTTTTTCATCGCCCATCCGCGCGGGACTTTGATGTGGGACGTTGGCGTCATCCCCGATAGCGTTGTCGAATCGCAGCCGCAGGGTGCCCGCGCCAATGTCAACCCGACGGTGGCCGCCACCGTGACCCGGACCCTGAAGGGTCAACTTGCGCAGATTGGGTACGCACCGGCAGACATCACGTACGTCGCCATCTCGCACGCGCACATCGACCACACCGCCAACCTCAGCGCATTTGCCGCTTCAACATGGCTCACGCCGAGGGCCGAACGCGACTTCATGTGGGCCGACAACAACCCGCGCGTCAACCCATCTTTCTATGCAGCACTGAAAAGCAGCAAGATCGTCATCCTCGACAAGGACGAGCATGACGTGTTTGGTGATGGTCGCGTCGTGATCAAAGCGGCGCCCGGCCATACCCCTGGCCATCAGGTGCTGATCCTCAACCTCGCCTCGACCGGACGGGTGATGTTAAGCGGGGATCTCTATCACTACCCCCAGGAGCGGACGCTGCGACGGGCGCCACCCGACAACGAATTCAACGTCGCGCAGTCGGCCGCCTCACGCGTGACGATTGAAACCTACCTGCAAAAAACCGGCACGATGTTGTGGATCGAACACGACTACGTCGCAAACGCCAAGCTCAGAAAAGTACCCGGGTACTACGAATAAGGAGGGTGCCGGGTGCTGGGTGCGTAGTGCAGGGTGCCGCGGGCTCGGTGCTGAGCGTCCACGGCTCCGGCAGCGTCCATGCACCATGCACAGCACGCAGCACCCTGCACAGCACCCAGCGCGATGCACCCGGCACCCAGCACCCGCTCTATTTTGTCCCCAACCGCTTGATGTACTTCGTTAACCCCCGCACGGTGTTTTCTGCTGTAAACACGTTGCCGGCCGTATCCACCGCAATGCCTTCTCCGGCAGCACCCTCTGGCGTGTCGGTCATGTGGGGCGGAATGAAGAACATCACCTTACCGTCCTTCAAGTTCCCGATTCGAACGCCTTTCCTCCAGCCCGGGTGGTTGTTCGCATTGGACTCTGAATCAATCGCATAGAGCATGTCGTTGCGGATGTACAGGCCGCTGATACGACTGAACTGCTTCCATTCCAAAAGGAACTGGCCTTCCTGATTGAAGATCTGAATGCGATGGTTGCCGCGATCGGCAACCAGCAGCCGGCCGCGCGAGTCGAACACCAGCGCATGCGGTGTTTTGAACTCGCCCTGAGCAGCGCCCCACTTTCCCCACGTCTTGAGAAACTTCCCGTTCCGATCGAATTTGACGATCCGTGCGATGGTGTCGGGTGGAGCTTTCGGATTCTGCCCGCTGTGACCGTCGCCGACGAAGACGTCACCATTCGGCGCAGTAACGATGTCGGTTGGTTCGTTGAGGTGATCGGGGGGATTCCCGGCCACTCCCGGCTTTCCGAGCGTCATCAGTACCTTTCCGTCCGGGCTGAACTTGACGACCGTGTGACCTTTGCCTTTCGCATCCGGAAACTTCTCGAGCTCCTGCGGAGTTGCCACGCGTCCATCGGTCACCCACACGTTGCCGTCACGATCTACATGGAGGCCGTGAGGAAAGATGAACATGCCGGCTCCAAAGCTTTTGAGGAGCTTGCCTGACGTATCGAACTTGAGCACAACCGGCAGGGTGGAGCCGGCACAGGTGTTCGCGCCGCACCGGTCGAGGGCCCAGACGCTGCGACCGTCGGGATCCATGTCGATACCGGCGGTGGATCCCCACGTCCGTCCGTCGGGCAATGTCCCCCAGTTCCGGACCGTTTCATAGGGATTAGGCAGATCATTGACGGGTGGACCATCGGTCTGGGTATAGACCGCCGCTCCCAGAAGTCCGATCAACACGACCACTGGCACCGACACCGCGACCGTTCCAAAACGTGAGCGTGCCATGGCGACCTCCTTGCACCAATACTACTCTGTGACCTCTGTGATCTCTGTGGTAAGAAAGCTCTGGTTGCAAGTCATATGGGTGTTGGGCTTACACCAATCGTTGTCAAAGAGACGCTGACCCTGGAACAGCTACGGGGCAAGCGGCTTTCAGTAGACGGAAATGGCGAGCTGTATCAGTTCCTCGCGCTGATCCGACTCAAAGATGGATCGCCGCTCCAGGACTCGCGCGGGCGCATCACCTCTCATCTTTCCGGCCTTTTCTACCGCACGACCCGGCTGATTGCCGACTTCGGTATCGAGCTGGTTTTCGTGTTCGACGGCGAACCGCCATCGCTCAAGTCCGCTGAAATCACACGCCGGCGGGCCATCAAGGCGCGTTACGATGCCGAGCACGCGGACGCGTTGCGTGCCGGAGATCTGGCAAAGGCGTACTCGAAGGCAACAATGACGTCACGGCTCACACACGTGATGGTGGACGAGGCGCGGGAGCTTCTTCGCCTCATGGGGATCCCGGTCGTCCAGGCCCCCTCCGAAGGCGAAGCCCAGGCTTCGCATATGTCGTCGGTCGGCGCCGTGTGGGCTGCGGCAAGCAAGGACTACGACTGCCTGCTATTTGGCGCGCCCCGATTGCTGCGTTTCCTTACCATCTCGGGTAAGGAATTCCTGCCGAGTCAAGGGACCTTCCGCGCGATCACACCCGAGCTGGTGGATGCGGCGGGGCTTCTCGGGCACTACGGGATTGGCCGGGAGCAGTTGATCGATTTGGCGATTCTGGTAGGTACCGACTTCAACGAGGGCATCAAAGGCATTGGACCCAAGAAGGCCCTGAAGCTTGTGCAGGATTTCGGATCAATCGAGAATATGCCGCCTGAAATTCGCGAGGCTGCCGGTCCGGCCGTCAACCAGATTCGCGACCTTTTCCTTCACCCACGAGTGGCTGACGACGTTTCGGTTCAGTTCACGTCGCCCGATCTGGATGGGATTGTTCGCTTCCTGTGCGAGGAGCGTGAATTTTCGCGCGAACGGGTCCGCGCGGCGCTCGCGCGCGCGTTTGACAAAAGTTGAGAGTAGACTTAGACGTTTACTTTGCCCCTTAAACTTTGACCTTTGAACTTTCTCTGAGGCCGCCCATGATCAGGCTCTTCGCCCTGACTGCTCTTCTCTGTCTCGTCTCGCCCGTGAGCGCGGGCGTTGCACAAGCGCCCGCCGCGCAGGGTCTGGTCATCACCAACGCCAGAATCCTCGACGGCCGCGGCGGTGTCATCGAACGCGGCACCGTTGTCGTGCGTGACGGAAAGATTGTTTCCGTTTCCGCAGCGGCCGGTGCGAGTGCTGGCGCACAGACGATCGATGCCAAAGGCATGACGGTGATGCCAGGGTTCATCGAATCCCATCGTCATGTAATCCGCGGTAATCCGGCCCAGTGGATGAAGGAGGAAGCCGTCCCCCGCATGCAGGAATTCCTCGAGGCAGGATTTACGACCGTGTTGTCGGCCGGAGATCCGCTCGAGCAGATTCTGGAGCTTCGCCGCCGGACCCAAAGCGGTGACATCAAAGGACCCCGGATCATCGCGTCAGGGCGTGCGCCTCTGGCGCAGGCTGGCGGCGGAGGCGGAGGAGCACCCGCAATCGATCCCGCCCGATCGGATCGATCGCGAGGTCCTCGCTCGACAGCCGCAGCAATTCCGGCGGAGGAAACGCGAGCGACGGTGACGTCGCTGGCAAAAGCCGGTGTTGATGCGATCAAAACGGTCATTATCGTCACGCCAAATGGTCCGGAGAAAGAGACGCTTTCGCAGATTGTCAAGGAAGCCAAACAATACAAAATTCCCGTCATTACGCACGCCGTCACGGTGCAGGATACGGTGGCAGCCGTAGAAGCCGGTGTGGCCGTGCTCGTGCACACGCCACACATTGGCCGCCTCGAGGAATCGCCCGACACCGTTCGCATGATTGCCAAGGCGGGCATTCCCATGATGTCAACGCTCGGCGTGTTCACACCCTTTTACGGCAACGACCAGATGCCTCTCTTCCGGGACCGCGGCCCGTTTCCGTGGGAGACGCTCTCGAGCGGAGGTCAGGGTCCCGTGAACGCACGATTGCTCGTTGAAGCGGGAATCACATATGGATACGGCACCGACACCAGTTGGCTCCCGAAAGACTCGCTTGCCCACGAGCTGAAGCCGCTCGCGCTCATGTTCTCACCAAAGGATATCGTGTCGATCATGACGAAGAATGCCGCCGCCGCGGTGCTGCGAAGTGATCAGATTGGAACCCTCGAACCGGGCAAGGTTGCCGACATCGTTATCCTCAACGGCGATCCGCTTGCGAACATTTCGAACTTGTTGAACGTGTCGGTGGTGGTAAAGGGCGGCCAGGTCGTCGTGGACAAACGAAGTGGTCAAGGCACGAGATAACAGCCAGGAAGGAAGACCTCTCTGGAGAAGAGGCGGGCTACGTTCTCGTCTCGCAACCTACATCGTCGAGAAGGGCAAACCGCTCGCGTCCCCGGCCGCCAAATAGGGGGCGCTTCTCGCGATCCGGGCGACGCCCCTCATATTGATGAGGCGTCGCCACCCTGCTTGCGTAAAAAAGGTCAACCCGCTCTTTCCATTGCGCCCGATTTAGCGTATCTTCCGCGCCAGGGATGGTGAGCGCACCATCCAAATCCTTCCAATCGAAGACCGGCGACCGCGCTTCGTGTCGGGAAATCGCATACGGGCAGGCACATTGCCCAAGGGGGAGTCATGCGACGAGCGAATAGCGTAGGAGTGTGGCTGAGTCTCATCGTCTGCACGCTGCTGCCTCTCAACACGGCCTCGGCACAGCAGGCAACTGCCAGCGGAATTGCAGGGGTCGTTGAAGATTCGTCGGGCGCTGTGCTGCCAGGGGTCACGGTCGAAGCCTCGAGCACGGCCTTGATTGAGAAAGTGCGCACGGCCGTGACCGACAACGACGGTCGCTACAACATCGTCGATCTGCGACCCGGCACGTATGTCGTCACCTTCACCTTGACAGGTTTCAACACCTTCAGGCGTGACGGCATCGAACTGACCTCCGGATTCACGGCGCCGGTAAACGCCAAAATGCAGGTCGGCAATCTCACCGAGACGATCACCGTCACGGGCGAGTCGCCGCTCGTCGACACGCGCAACGCCCGCAGGCAAACCGTCGTGACGGCTGATCTGCTGAACGTGCTCCCGAGCAGCGTGAAGAATCTCAACAATCTGGTGACGCTGACCCCAGGGTTTCGGGGAAACGAAGGATTCGACATCACAGGCGCCTATACCGGCCAAATTGGTGGCACTTATCATGGCAAAGGGGGCACCAACGTCCAGTTCGACGGCATGGGGATCCAACATTCGATGGGTAACCAGGGGTACAACGCCAACGCGGAGACCGTTCAAGAGCTGACGATGTCGATCGGCGGTATTTCTGCCGACAGCAACGCCGATGGCGTCATCGTGAACATGATTCCCAAAGAGGGGGGCAATCGCTACAGCGGCAGTGTGAGCGGGCTCTTCTCCAACGACAACCTGCAATCGAGCAACCTGAGCCAGGAGTTACAGGATCGTGGGGTCAGGAGCACAACCAAGCTGAATTACATTTGGGACGCGGGGTTCACGCTGGGCGGCCCGATCAAGAGGGACCGCCTCTGGTTCTTCGGCTCGTTGCGCGGCTGGGCCAACGAGAGGCAGGCCGCCAACAAGTTCTACAATTTGACGCAGGGCACGCCGTTCTACACGCCAGACCCCAGTCGCCCTGGTTACGCGAAAGAGTGGTACGAATCGAAGGCCGTTCGCATCACCTGGAGAGCCTCGGCCAAGCACAAGTTCAACTTCTTTGCCGATCCCCAACGCGACTGCCACTGCCCGGCGCTGACCGCCAGCGGATCGGCCAACGCCCCCGAAGCGTTTTTCAGCTATCGCCTCAGGCCCGCTGGCCTTTATCAGGTCGCCTGGAACGCGCCTGTCACCAATCGGCTTCTGTTCGAAGCCGGTGCATCGCGTGCGGATGGCAGCTGGCCGACCTACCGGCAGCCGGAAGTGACCGTTGACGATATTTCGATCCTGGAGGCGACGACCGGCGTCCGTTACAACTCGGGCTCCCCGCTGGGTATTACGTATGCTCCCACACAGTCGGTACCGCGTCTTAGTCAGCGCTTCTCCACCTCGTACGTGACCGGCACGCATGCCTTCAAAGCAGGGTTTCAGCTCGAGCAAATCTACATCCACCAAGGCCTCGAAGCCGGCACGCACAACGTGGATTACGTGTTCAACAATCGCCTGCCTTTCAGCCTCAACCAATGGGCAACCCCCTACGAGATCAAAGCCCAAAACAAGGACTTCGGGCTCTACGCGCAGGATCAGTGGACGATGCGTCGTCTGACGCTCACATATGGGGTGCGCTGGCAGTACTTCAGCGGCTACGTGCCACCCCAGTCCGTCGCGGCAACGCCAAACGGCTGGGTTCCCGCGCGCAGCTTCGACGAGGTGAACGATGTGCCGCTGTGGAAAGATTGGGATCCGAGGTTCGGCGCCGCGTACGATCTTTTCGGCGATGGGCGAACTGCAGTGAAAGTGGCGCTGGGTCGGTACGTATCGAAGGCCGCTTCTCCAACCATCACGACGCAGAACAATCCGATCAACACGTCGGTCAACACCGTCAATCGCACGTGGAACGACAACCGGTTCGGGCCGGGTGATCCGCGCAGCGGGAACTACATTCCCGACTGCGATCTCGCAAACCGCGCCGATAATGGCGAATGCGGGGCGTGGGCGAACCAGAACTTTGGAGGGCGCGTCGTCACGACCACGTATGCGGAGGATGCGATCAAGGGATACGATTCTCGTGGCTTCAACTGGGACTTCACCTCCGAGGTCCAGCACCAGCTCAGCCCCAACGTCTCGGTGAGCGGTGGCTACTACCGCAACTGGTTTGGCAACTTCCTCGTCACGGATAACACGCTGGTGACGCCCGGGGACTTCAGCCCGTACTGCATCACGGCGCCGAGGGATTCCCGGCTCCCTGGTGGCGGCGGTTACCCGGTCTGCGGCCTGTACGACGTGTCACCCGGGCTGTTTGGCCGGGTCAACAGCGTCGTGACGCAATCGGACAACTACGGAACCCTGCGACGCGTCAACGACTTCTTCGCCGTCAATGTCAACGCGAGGCTCACCTCGGGCGTTCAATTCGGCGGCGGCGTGGATACCGGCAGGAGCGTGAACGATGCCTGCTTTAACGTTGATTCTCCCGGGGCCATTGCGACGGCTCTTCCAGGCAACCTTGTGGGCCTGACTGCGGGGGTGTTGTCGACTCCGACTCCGTTTACCGCCACGACCATCAACGGTCAGCCTATTTGCAAAATCGTCACGCCGTTTGAAGGTCAGACGCAGTTCAAAGGCTTTCTGACCTATCCGTTGCCCTACGACTTCGTCGTGAGCGCCGTGTTCCAGAACATCTCCGGACCCACCATTACCGCGAACTACGCGGCAAGCAACGCCGAGATTGCGCCGTCGCTCGGCCGCAACCTCGCGGCATGCGGGGTCCAGGTGGTGTGCACCCAGCGGGCCACGGTTCCACTGATCGTGCCACAAACGGAATTCGACGAGCGGCTGACGCGACTCGACATCCGAATGGCCAAACGCTTCAATTTGTCACCGAGG
>DATBJG010000193.1:0-5638 GCA_036556585.1 Vicinamibacterales bacterium | reverse complement strand
CCACTGCCGCACGACACCCTGCTGTCCTGATTGGTGAGATCCGCGCGAATCCGCGTCCCGTGATCTCCTGATCTGTGAGATCCGCGTCCCCGAATGTGTGATTGCGAAACACATTGCTGCGTGATGTTCAAAACGCAATCAGTCTCGAATCGACCAACAGGTCAGCGAATCTGATTGGGCCCGCTCGTGGGGCCAAAGTGATGGCCCGTCGGAAGTTGTGGATGTCAAGGAAGTGGTATGGCCCATGCTTACCTAGCGATGAGCGGCGGCCAGGATCCGCCGACCACTTTCCATACATAGAGGAGTCCACAATGGCCGACACAGAAACACTGCATGAGGCATTCATTGACGAACTGAGGGATCTGTATGACGCAGAGAAGCAGCTGACCAAGGCTCTTCCAAAAATGGCGAAAGCTGCCAGCGCATCGAACCTGCGCGGGGCATTTGAAGCGCACTTGAGAGAAACCGAAGGGCACATTGCTCGGCTGGAAGAGGTCTTTGCGTCGATAGACGAAAAAGTAAAGGGCAAGCATTGCGACGGGATTGCTGGCATCATCGAAGAAGGCAAGTCCATCATGGAAGAGGACTTCGATGACACCACCATGGATGCGTGTCTGATCGCAGCCGGTCAGCGTGCCGAACATTATGAGATGGCCGCCTACGGGACAATGGTGGCCTGGGCGCGTGCCATGGGCCATACCGAGGCCGCCGAATTGCTCGAACAGACACTCCAGGAAGAGAAAGCGGCAGACAAGAAACTGTCGGCGTTGGCCGAAGGCGGGATCAATCAAAAGGCGGCCGACGTGGCGCATCCGGACGACGAGGAAGACGAAGACGCCCCGTCGAGCCGGGCGGGATCGAATAGAAAGACGCCCGTCGGGGCGTCGCGTGGAGCCCCGCGCCGATAACGCAAGAAACAGCAGACCGGGGGGCATAGCCCGCTCCAGCCGTACGGTCGAGGGTTGCGGCGGCGCATCCGCGGATCGGGGAGCCGCTGACCTGCTGGGGTTACCCCCAACAACGCTGGAAACCCGCATGGCCAAACTTGGGCTGAGCCGGCCTCAGCAAGCGAGGTTGCGATAGGCTAGGGAGGGTTAGGACTAACCTTTCCTAACCCTTCCTGTCATATGCGGCCGTTTCTGTTGTCGGCAACGTCTTTCACCTGTCTACTCGTCGCTTCGATTTGTACGGCCCAGGAAACGACCGGCAGCGCACCACAACAGATTTCCGACCAGCGTCCGCTCAATCCCACCCAGGAAATCGCAGGTCAGCAGCCTGAAGGAAACGCGATACCGATCGGCCCTGCCCAGTTGCGGATTGGGGGGTATTTCGGGCTCACCGCCGTGACTCGCTCGACCAACAGCGGAGGTGGTACGGGCACGAGCTTCGGCTCGATTCCGTACGAGGACACCGTGCGGGGCAATGTGTCCGAGACGCGTCTCAGCGCCCAGGCTTCGAGGCTGTCGATTCGCGTCGATACGGCATTTCCTGAGGATTCGGCCCGGTTTCAGTCGCTCGCGGGGTATTTCGAGATGGATTTCAACGGGTCGACTTCAGGCACGGTGGCCGTGACGAGCACGAGCGTCGGATTCCGGCTTCGCCATGCCTTTGCCGAGGTCAGATATGGCCAATCATTCTTTCTGGCAGCCGGCCAGGCGTTCACGTTGATGACACCGCCGAAGGACCAGTTGAGCATCTGGCCGTCTGACTACGAGATGTCGCAAGCGGTTGACACCAACTATCTCGCTGGTCTGGTGTGGGGGCGGATTCCCCAGCTTCGTCTGACGTGGCGTCCCTCCAGGCAATTCAACTGGGCGGTGTCTGTGGAGAACCCGGAGCAGCAACTGGGTCGGGGGCAGGTCACGCTACCCAGCTGCTGCTCCGACGAGATCGACGCGCAGTACAACACGGGATCAGATGAGCTGGGGGTTCCCAATCTGATGCCCGACTTCGTGACACGAATCGCGTTCAATCCCAACCGCACTGTGCATGTTGACGTGGGTGGCGTTTTGCGCGTGTTTCGTCACACGATCGTTCCATACGAGGACACGTTCAAAAAGGTCGGCGGTGGCGTGGGCCTGAATCTTCGCGTGAACGCAACCCAGAGTACTCGCCTGATCGGCCAAACTGCGTTCGGCTTGGGTCTGGGCCGGTACATAGGGGGTCTCGTTCCTGATGTCGCGTTCGATAGTCACGGCTCGATCAACGCAATTGGCACCACCTCCTGGGTGGGCGGGTTCGAACAAAGCATGTCGTCCAATATTTCGGTTGGCGGGTACTTCAGCGGGGTGAAGACCGACGATGTATCGGCGATCGATATCAACGGAAGTTATATCGGTTACGGATTTCCCGGATCCTCAAACGCAAATAACCGATCGATAAAGGAAGTCACCGGGACCGCCTCGTACATGGCGGTCAAAGCCGAGAACCGTGGTTCGGTGCAGTTCAACGTGCAGGCGTCATGGGTCACGAGAGAGCCATGGTTTCAGGGAACCGGACCGTCGTCCGCCGATGCGCTCATGTTTTTTGCTCAGGTTCGCTACAATCTTCCCTGACTCAAAAGAACCACGGCCGAAGCCACGGGAGGCCGCCGATCCAGAGAGACTACGCAGGGCCGGAGTTCCTCCCGAATACCGGAGCCCCCCGTCTGCCGAATATCCGACACCCGGATTTTTCAGCGGCAACCTATATAGAATCTGGACGGAATCGAAGTTGCACCACGGTCTCGCGAGGAGGTCTCATGAAAACCACGAGTGCGGTTTCACTGGCGCTGGTGGCCGTGATTTCAGTTTCGATCGTTGCAGCCGGGGGCGATGCACAGGACAAGCAGGCTCCGACAGTCAAGATCCCGCAGCCCGGGGTGCCGCAGATCATGACGCTGGAAGGGCAGTACATCAGAGCCGCCTATAACAACGAAGGCTATGTCATCCTCGGATATCGGGTTGCCAATTCGTCGCTTGGCGAAGAGTGGATGCTTCTCGAGTTCGGCAGCACCGTGCGTGACGGGGTACCGAACTACACCTTGACCCGTGACGCGGTGTCGCTGGAGACACCTGACGGAACGACGATTTCGCTGGCGCCGGTCATGGAATACCGCAAAGCGAATCTCAGCGCGCTGCAGAATCGTGCGAAGATTCAACGCGACTCGATCGACTATTTTCCGCCGAGCGTTCGCCAACCGTGTCGGGTTGGATTTTTCTCCGAGCTGGACTCGCGCGCCATGCCGTTCGATCAGGTCGAGCTGAGTTACACGCGCGGCTGTGTTGGTCGACTGTTCTTCCAGGTGCCGGGCGGAATCAAGTACGGGCAGCACTGGCTCAACGTGAAGTTCGAGAAGAGTCTCGTTCGCGTGCCTTTCAGAATCCTGACCAAGGACGAAGAGAAACTGCTGTCGCGCAACTACAAGGACATCCGAAAGCAGGTGCAGGACGCGTTCAAGAAGACGAGCTGAGTGCGGGGGTTTGCTTCGAAAGCCTGGGCGGGAGTTGGGGCTGGATGCTCGGCCTCGTCCTCGCGTTCCCCAATCGCCCTGGTCGGCCTCAGTGAGCTGGCCTTCGCGCTCGATCGGGCCAGTCGGCCGAGCGCTCGGCTGATCCGTACGGTTCGGAATTGGGTCGTGCCCGCACTCGCGCTCGTGATGTTCCTTCGGCTGGCGCTCGCGAGAGACCGGGCACACGCTGGAAGTGCGTCGACGCGCATTGCAATCGGCCTTTACCGCGAGCCCGACAGGCTTCAATGGCCGCGAGAGTTCGGTTTCCACATCCCTGCACCGCTGAAAAAGCTTCAAGCTACTCATAGGAGTACATCAATGCGACCGTTTTGTGTGGCCCTATTAATCGCGAGCCTTCTCATCCCGTCGTCTGCTTTCGCGCAGGCTGCCGCCTATCCACTCACGCTGGTTGTCGATGCCCAGGCCAAGAGTGCCGTGACGACGATCACTTCGAAGCTGACGATTCAAGTCGATCGGCCGATGGATGACACCTACAGGGGGCGTGTGACCGACGCCTTCAAGCATGGCGGCTATCCGAACTTCTTGAATACGCTCCGCACCTTGCCAGAAATTGGCTCGATTCAGCTGGAGAAGCGCAAGGTTGTGATCCGTTACGGGCGAGAAGAGAAACAGGAGACCGGCCGGCGTCTCATTCTGGTTGCTGACCGCCCGTTGTTCTTTCTCGGCGATACCAAACCTCGGGCAGGCTACGAGCTCACCCTCGTCGAGCTGCGTATCGATGCCAAGGGCGGCGTGACGGGCACCATCTCAGGTGCTGCGCGAGTCAAACCCGCTCCGGATGGGGCCGTGGTGCTCGACAACTACGCCGAAACTCCCGCACAGCTGACGGGCGTCAGGCAGCCTTGAGGCAGCTTGAAGGTTCCAGACTATTCCTGAGGACTCCCGCTGCCAGGTACGGGAAAAGGGGGCTCGGCCCGCCAGTCCTTCGACGAATCTCCTGTTTTGTTTCTTCTGGTCTCCTGTTACCCGGGAGCAACTATCAGTTCGTTCGGTTCGACGACAGCATTCCAATCTCGACGAGCGCGATCTTGTTCACGCCGCTGTTGGCCGTGACGATGTTGCCCTGCCGGGTGGCTTCGAAATGTCGCAGCACGCCCCCGCCGGAGGGAATCGCAAACGTTTGAAATTTTTCCGTCTGCGGGTCGAATCGCACCATCGTGTTCGGCCGCACCCCGGATTCGCTGTACCAGATCACCGATCCAATGTGGGTGATCGCATAGGGTTCAGAGTTCTTCCCGCCCGGTGAGGGCCATTCCTTGACCTGGCCGGTCTTGGGATCGAAGCGCCCCAAGGTTCCGCGCGGAAAGTCCGTGTACCAAATGATGTCGTCTTGCGTGATGGTCAGGCGGCGTGGCCGGGCGTCCGGGCTGGGAAGGGGATACTCCTTGATTTCCATCGTGCGCGGATCGACGCTCCCGATACGATTCCCGCGAAAGTCGACGTACCACGGCATGCCCTTGGAGTCGAGACGGATCCCGTACGGATAGGTATTGTCGCTTGGCGTCTTCTTGATCACCATCTCGCCGGTGGCCGTGTTGAGGCGACCGACGTGTCCCGACTGCAGCGTGAAGAAGAGGTTGCCGGTACGCGGATCCAGAATTGGGGTGTGCGGCCCGCGTACGCCCGGCTCGGTGACCGGATACTCTTTCACTTGTCCGGTCCGCGGGTCGAGCTTGCCAATCACGCCCTTCTGAATGCCCGTATAGAAAATGTTCCCCTGGGGATCCTCCCAGAGACCATGCGGCTGGCTATTGGGGGGGAGATCGAATTCGCGGATCTGGCCAGTCTTCGGATCGAGACGACCCAGCTTGCTGGCATATTGGCCGGTCCACCAGATCGACCCGTCAGCTCCGGCATGCGAGTCGTGGGGCCGGGACCCCAGCGTAGGAGCAATCCATTCTTTGATCGTCACGGTAGCCGGACCCGAGATCAGCACTGCGCCCGGGACGTCCTTGACCGGGTAGTGCGTGGCCAGATATGAGGAGATGGCTTCGAGTTCGGGCGCCGGCAGCTTCGCCATGGTGGCAATTCGGTCCTGCCACCCATCCTTGGTGTAGCCCCACGAATTCGCAATCAAGTTCAGGCCATGGCAGCGTGTGCACGCCCCCTGGACCTGCTCACGACCCG
>DATBJG010000192.1:0-16164 GCA_036556585.1 Vicinamibacterales bacterium | reverse complement strand
AACGCCCGGAAAGGCGATCAGTGGCCGATGGGCGAGCGCATCCGCGAGCCCGAGGAGGGCCCGGACGGCGCGATATGGCTGCTCGAAGACGGACGACGCGACGGCAAGGGTCGGCTGCTGAAGCTGACGCCCCTCGGCTCCGACTGAGTCTTGGTTGCCCTTCTAGGACATCCACTCCCGCAGATCGTCCATGCCGCGTCGCATGTGATTCATGTCACAGCACTCGCGTGCTGGACTTTTCCCTATTCCGCGAACGCCGGTGCGACGTTCGTCGCAATCCTCAACGTGTCCGCATACGAGATGTTCGACGTCACGGCCACAGTGATACCGTACTCGGGGAATGTCATGAGAGACGCCACCTTCCCGCCCAGCGAGTCCCCGTCGTGGCCGACTGAGTGCGTTTGTTTACCAGCGAGCGCAACGGTTTCGAGGTCCCAGCCAAGACCGTAGCCCGTCTCCTGCCCCGAGGTCAGTCGCTGTGACGTCTGGAGTAATTGCACCGTGGCGGATTGCAGCAACTTGACACTGTTGATTGCCATCGCAAAGCGCACCACGTCTGACGGAGTGGACAGGAACACGCTGGCGCCCGCGTAGCAGGAATAGTCGAGGGGGCGCATCAGGTGCAGGCCGTAGTCGGGGTCTGCCGCAAATCTCGGGAAATAGAACGTCGCCCGATTCGGGATCGGCTCAGTCGCCGAGTCGGCCCTCGTGTCGTGCATACTCAACGGCTCGAAAATCTGCTTCCGCATGAACGGGAGGAATGGCTCGCCCGCGGCGGCTTCGACGGCTGCACTTACCGCGATCCAGCCGTAGCTCGAATAGTGGGACCGGGTTCCCGGCTCGAACAGCAGCTCACGCTCGTAGCCGCTCAAGTGCTGGAACGCGTCGGCCGGCCGCTCACAGCGCTTCGTGAACAGCGGCCCCTCATCACCGCCGTCGTTCGGAACCCCCGCCACATGTCCCATCAACTGGCGCAGTGTGACGGGCCACTGATGCTGCGGGAATTCGGGTACGTATGTCTGAATCGCTGCGTCGAGTTTCAACTGGTTTCTCTCCAAGAGGAGCCCGACTGCAGCGGAGGTGAGCGCCATAGAGGCAGTACCAATCCTGAACTGGGTATCAGGTTGGACCTTCACTCGCTTCTCGAGATCCGCCCAGCCAAAGCCTTCCGCCCACACGATGTCGCCATCGACGCCAACCGCGACTGATAGTCCCGGCAGATTCTGCTCGATGAGACCCGCACGCACGACCTGGCGGCCGTGCTCCACAGCGCCCGCCCACTTTGGCAACGTGGCGGAACGCGTGACAGATGGCACCTCGTTCGGGTTCGGGTGTAGGGGCGTCGCAGTGGCGCTCATGTACCCCCACAGCCCCAGAATCGCCGCGGGGATCAGCCCGACGGCCAGGACGATCAGTGCCGCCCACGTCTCCGTCCGGTTCCAACGCTTCGACACCTGCCCTCCGCTCAACCGACTCTGTATTGCAGTGGACTTTGTATTGTAAAGCATGTTACTTTACCTTGTAAAGGACGTGGATCCTTGCCGCCGTCCTCGTCTCTTGCGCCGCCATGGCACGGAGAGGAGGCGCGGCGAAGCACTCCTCGTGTACACTCTCGACCATGAAGATCCCGGCCGCCGTGCTGATCGTGGCAGCTCTGACTACTGCGCCCACCGCGCAGAAGCCAACGCAGGTCCCTGGAATCTCGGATGCGGGCAAAGCTGCCCTCTCGAAGCAAATCGCCGATGCGGTTGCCCGTGGAGACACGCCCGGGGTCGTCGAGATCGTGGTCGATCGCGAGAAGACGCTCTACCTCGGGGCCGCCGGGAAGTTCGACATCGCCAAGAACCTGCCGATGCCCACGAACGCGATCTTCAACATCGCGTCAATGACCAAGCCGGTCACCTCCGTGGCCATCATGATGCTGATGGAGGCAGGCCAGCTCCGACTCGACGATCCGGTGTCGGCGCATCTGGACGGCTACGACAAGCTCCAGGTCATCTCGAAGTTCAATGAGAAGGACGGCACCTACGAAACGCGGCCCGCCAAGCGGCCGATGACGATCCGTCATCTCCTCGCGCATACATCCGGCATCGGGTACACGACGTGGAGCCCGATCGCGCTCAAGATTCAGGAGAAAACACAGAAGAACGAGTGGGAGCAGCCGCTCCTCAGCGATCCTGGCGAGGTCTGGCACTACAGCGCCAGCACCCGCGTCCTCGGTTTCATCGTCGAGAAGGTGACGAAGACGACACTCGAGGCGTGGTACCAAGAGCATATCTTCAAGCCGCTGGGAATGGTTGACACCTCGTGGGCCGTTGCGGCCGACAAGCAGTCGCGTGTCGCGACCCAGTATCGTCGCGCAGACGGCGGCAAGCTCGAGGAGCTGCCCAAGACGCCGATCGCGCCCACTCCGACGCCGCCGTTCCGCGGCGACGGCGGGTTGTACTCGACCGCAGAGGATTACAGCCGGTTTGTCCGCATGCTGCTGAACGGCGGCAGGCTCGGCTCGGTGCGGATTCTCAACGAGGCGTCGGTAAAAATGATGGGCGACAACCAGATCGGATCGATCTTCGTCGAGGAGCAACCTGTGGCCGTTCCGGCGCGGTCGCGTCCGATGCCGCTTGGCGCCGGCAAAGACAAGTTCGGTCTCGGATTTCAGATCGCCTCGAACGATCCGCGCTACGCCGGTTTCCGAAGCCCCGGGAGCATGAGCTGGGCCGGCTTGTACAACACCGAGTTCTGGGTCGATCCGGTCAAGCGCATCGGAGCAATTCAGCTGATGCAGGTCCTACCGTTCTACGACGAAGGCGCGATCCGCACGCTGCGCGAGTTTGAAAAGCTCGTCTACTCGTCCCTCGCGTATTGATTACCAGTATCCGGACCGCCCTGGTCCTCAAGTTCTAAAACCGTTTAACCCTTGTCTTGGCCGATTCCGGTCCGCAGCCGCTCGAGCGCGTAACGCATCAGTTCCTCGACGGCCGGCTCGGGCAGCTGGCCATCGATGCCGAGCATGGCCACGCCATGCACGACGGCCCAGACAAACCTCGCCATCTTCACGGTGTCGTCGCCGCGCATGATTGCGTCACGCTGCAGCGTGGCGAGGGCGTCGACGAGCGCCTGGAAGGCGCCTGCGGCCTCGGTGGCCAGCTCTTTCTCGCTGGTATCGGGGTCGACAAAACCACCAAACATCACGCGGTAGTGCGACGGGTTGGCGACTGCAAAGCGAACGTAGACGACCCCCATCGACTCAAACGCCGCCTGTCCCCGGCCCCCCGCCTCCCACGCGGCGACGAGTTGCTCGCGCAGCGCGCGAAACCCCTCGGTGGCAACGGCCGCCAGGAGCGCACGCTTGTCGGCAAAGTGCCGGTAGAGAGCGGTCCGCGAGACTCCCAGTCGGGCTCCAATTTCGCGCAGCGTGAGTGCATCGACGCCTTCGGTGCGGATGGTGGCGAGCGCCTCGTCGAGGAGCCCCCGACGCAGGTTGCCGTGATGGTACGGGCGGCGCCTCTTACGGGTCGCCCGCGGTGATACCGCCATCTGGGCGTCATCCTACCCTTGATATGTTGACATAGTCAACATAAGAAGCTATCCTGATGTTGACATTGACAACATCAGGAGACAGTTTATGACTATGGCACGTCGCCCCGGAGCCAGAAAGGAAACTCGAGCGGCCGCCCTGTTCGAACAACTGTGGAGTGCGAGCCCCCCGCTTACGGCGGTGGGAACGCTGATGCTCGTTGTGGCGGGTGCGTCACTGGTGGGCGTACTCGTGGATCCGCGGATCATCACCGGCGCGCCCGCGTGGCTCAAGCCTTTCAAGTTCGCGGTCTCCACCGCCATCTACAGCCTCACACTCGCATGGATCTTCGGATGGTTGTCAGACTGGCCGCGCCTCCGCCGCGGCGTCGGCTGGACGACCGCGGTCGTGTTCGTGCTGGAGGTTGCCATCATCGACGCCCAGGCGTGGCGCGGGACGACCAGCCATTTCAACGTGTCCACACTGCTCGATGCGGTGCTGTTTGCCGTCATGGGCGTCGCGATCCTGCTGCAGACACTGGTGAGCGTGGCGGTCGCCGTCGCGCTGTGGCGAAGTCCTTTCACCGATCGTGTGCGTGGGTGGGCCCTCCGCTTCGGCATGACGCTCACCATCCTCGGCGCGCTGACGGGTCCGTTGATGACACGCCCAACGGAGGGCCAACTTGCGGACGCCCGCGTCGGAGGGCGAATGCTGGTTGCGGGCGCGCACTCGGTCGGCGGTTCCGACGGAGGTCCCGGCCTGCCGGTGACCGGGTGGAGCCGGGAGCACGGCGATCTGCGCGTTCCACACTTCATCGGCCTGCATGCGATTCAGGCGTTCGCGCTCATCGCGGTCGGCCTGCGGCGGTGGCGTCGGCCTGAAGAGGTTCGCGTCAGGGCACTTTTTGCAGCCACTGCAAGCTACGGCTCGTTGTTTTTCCTGTTGCTCTGGGAGGCCCTGCGGGGACAGAGCCTCGTTGCGCCGGATGCCGCCTCTCTCACATCGATCGGGATTTGGGCGGTGCTCACCGTCATCGCTTTCAGCTCGATCAGGATTGGTTCGAGCGTTACTTCTTCTCGGGTGGCGGTGCGACATTGACCAGGAGCGACTCGACGTAGGTCAGGTCCACGGTGTCGCCCACCTTGACGGCCTGCAACTGCTTCGGGTCGTTGACCCGCAGGCTGAGGACACGTCCCTGTGGCCCTTTGACCGCAACCGACGGGACCGCAGCATCAATGGCCTGAATGGTCACAGTAAACGTTTGTTCTCTTCTCGCTTCCCCACCAGGTTTGCGATCTTTCCGCATGACGGTCGTCACGGGCTTGCCCGACGAAGGAGGGGCCCCTGGCTTTCGCAGCTCGACCACGATCGCCTCGAAGTAGGTCGCCGACACCTGGTCGCCTATCTTCAACCGGTTGAAGCCTTCCATCTGCTCGTCTGCCTTGACCTCGATGCTGTTGCCTTTGGGACCTTTCAGCGTCACGGCCCGGCTGGCCTTGTCGATGGCTTCAATCGTAGCGGTCACCGTGACAGGCTTGGACTCGATCACCCCACCTTGGGCGGCGCTCGTGCGAATCGGGATTACGGCAATCAACGCGGCGCAGCCATAGCAGCAATAGCGGACGACCGTTTTCATCATCGTTGTGCTCCTGGATCATGCCTCCTGGCAGATCTCCGTTGCCGCCCAGTTCAGGTCGGGTGGCGTTCAGTTTACTGCACCACGTCCCGGCCGCTACCGAGTCTCGTAGGCACGATCTGTATAATGTGCGCGCGAATCGTTAACCGTTCTTCAATCCAGCCCCGCGACGCAGCCACGTCACCATGCCACAGACCATCGAACTGGGACTCGACACTTTTGGAGATGCTACCGTCGATGCCGACCGCAAGCCGCTCTCGCAAGCCCAGGCCATCCGGGATGTCGTCAAGCAGGGAGAACTTGCCGACCAGCTCGGACTCGCGTTCATTGGCGTGGGCGAGCACCACCGGCCGGATTTTTCAATCTCGGCGCCGGAAGTCGTCCTGGCCGCGATAGCGGCCCGAACCACCCGCATTCATCTCGGATCATCGGTCACGGTTCTGAGTACAGACGATCCTGTGCGGGTATTCGAGCGGTTTTCCACGTTGAACGCGATCTCAAACGGCCGTGCGGAAGTTATCGTGGGGCGCGGATCGTTTACCGAGTCGTATCCGCTCTTCGGATACGACATGGCCAACTACGAAGAGCTCTTCGAAGAACACCTGAATCTCTTCGCCGAGTTGCTCAAGCAGGGGCCCATCACGTGGAAGGGACGGCTCCGCGCACCGTTGACGGCCGCGCGGGTGTATCCCGAGACAGAAGGAACGCTGTTCACGTGGGTGGGTGTCGGCGGGACCCCGCAATCAGTCGTGCGGGCCGCACACTATGGGTTCCCGTTGATGCTGGCTATTATTGGCGGGAGCCCGTCGCGGTTCGCACCGTACGCACAGCTGTACCGCGAACAGCTCGAACGGTTTGGTAAACCCGAGTTGCCAATTGGCGTGCACTCACCCGGTCATGTTGCGGCAACTGACGAACAGGCGAAGGAAGAATTATGGCCGCACTACGCGGTCCTGATGAACCGGATTGGCGCCGAGCGCGGGTGGGCGCGAATTGGGAGAGACCACTTCGAGCGTGAAGCCCGCGACGGTGCACTGTTTGTCGGATCGCCGCAGACGGTCGCGGCCAAGATCGTCAACACCGTCAAGGCGCTGGGCCTGTCGCGCTTCGACCTCAAGTACGCGAACGGGACAATGCCGCACGAGCAGCTCATGACAAGCATCGAACTGTACGGGACCAAGGTCGTGCCGCTCGTGCGCGAGGGGCTCGAATGATTTCAGTTTTCAGTTGTCAGTTACCAGTTTTCAGTTATCAAGCTCAATTGGTTCTCTGTCAGTGAGGAGGTATCTCGTGCACAAAAGGTTTGCGGCGATTTTCCTCGCAGTGGCAGCGACGCTGGTCGCGACCACCACCACCGTCGCCCAGTCATCGGATCCATGGGTTGGAACCTGGAAAGTCAATCTGGCAAAGTCGACCTACAGTCCCGGCCCCAGACCAACCGCGCCGACCACGGTCAAGTTGGAATCATCGCCCGGCGGCGGTCTCAAGACGACAGTCGACGGAGTAGACCCGAAGGGTCAGCCGACCCACACCGAAACGGTTGGCATGCTCGATGGAAAGGACAACCCCGTCAAGGGTTCACCTGTTCCGAACGCGACGACGGCGCTCAAGCGCATCGACGGCCGGACCCTGGAAGCCGTGAACAAAGTTGATGGCAAGGTGGTCACGACAACGCGAGTGGTCGTTTCGGCCGACGGCAAGACGCTGACGGCGACTCAGACCGGGAAGAGTCCGCAGGGGGACAATATCAATAACGTGATTGTGGCCGACCGGCAATAACCTTCAGTTCGGGGGGGGGCGCCTCATTTCGGACACTCACCAACACGTTTCGCGCTCACCTTCGAAGTTCTCACATGGCCCCCGGGGTCGGTGAATGTGGTGACCGTCGTGAAGGAATCAGTGTCGAAGGTGATCTCGTTGTTGCTGATGATGCGGATACTGTCCTCCTCACACGTCATCGTGAATGTGATCTTGCTGCCCGTCTTCTTGAGGTTTGACGTCTTGCAATTCTGCTCTTCCGCCTCCGCGAAAAGCTTTGAGAGGTCGCCCTTCACATCGTCGGCGGTAAGGCATTGAAGCCTCTTCTGATTTTTGACCCCCGCCGCATCGAGCACGGCTTTCGTCCCCTCTGACGGAATACCCAGGTCGAGATCCATCGTGTATTCGTACTGGCCGGGCCGAAGATTGACTTGAGCATCACTTACGGCTGGCACGAGCAAAACGACACCCAGCAGAATGTTCCGTGCGCGCATACGACCCTCCAAACCTAGGAGGAACCCTAGAACCTTGGAACCCTGGAACCCTAGTACCGCCCCATCAACTTGGTAAACTCCGCGACGTTCGCGACTTTCTCGAAACCGTGAATCACGGTCAGGATCTCTTCGATCCGCGCGGCAGACAACCTCGAATCGGGCATCAACGCACGATACTTGGCATCGACGTCGCTCCACTCGATGCCACGAGGCGCCGATCCGCGGGGTGCGTCCACCGTGCCGGTAAACCTCGCGCCCGACTTGATCACGATCGTGACTGTGCCGCCCCAACCCCACTTGTAGGTGACCGCTGGAGGCGCCGGATCCAGTTCGACGAGCTCCATCAGCCTCGCGACGACCGGGTTGAAGATTTTCGCCTCGGTCGCATGAACCCACGTGAAATCTCTGTCGGCAACCGCCGACGCCACAAAGTACGGCAGGCTGTGTATCGCCTCGACCAGGTCTTTCGGCCGCCGGCTTCCACCGACGGTCGTCCGGTTGGGGCCGGCAATCAGAATCTTCGTCACATCTTGCGGCAGCACCTTCGCCTGCCGGGCGGCATTGACCGCTGCTTCCACCGTGCCGGAAAACGGATGCGCTCCAGGCCAGAGCTTCACCGCATAGAACTGAACGATGTCCCATTCCTTGCCAAGATCAGACGTCAGGCGGTCAGTGGCTTCTCGGCCTCCGCCGAAGACATCGACAAAGCCACCTGGGGCGGCAAGCATGTCGTCGTTGACCGTGTATCCACGACCAGCTGCCAGTGCGGCATTGACGGCCGAGAGCGCGGCGTTGGCGCCCATGTACTCTCGCGCCCAGCTGTTGGTGCCGGTCGCAAGACCACCCATCGTGACGGCGGTAATTCCCAGGGCGTGTGCCATCTGCTCGTCGGTCAGCTTGAGGAGCCTTCCTGCCGTGACTGCACCACCGAACGCCACGGTCTGCGAGGCATGAACGCCGCCGCGGCCGCCCTGGCGCGCATCACCAATCCTCCCGGCGGCCTCGTACCCGATCACCATGGCCTCGAGCAGATCCTGGCCTGAAGCACGAGCACGCTCGCCAATCGCCAGGCCAGCCGAGAAGACAGTCGTGCCGATGTGCGCGGTGTTGCGAATGTCGCTATCGTCCGACGCCGCCGCATCGCTGAGCGCCGCGTTGACGCGAGCCGCCTCGGGCGCGGGAACACGAGTGCCGTCAAACCAGATAGTCCCCTCGGGCTTGCCACGGTGGTCCTTTGCCAGATCGCGAAGAATTCGTGCGGAGTCGATGAGCGAGCCCGATGCCGCACTCGCCAATGTGCTGGCAATGATCATCTTGGCGTGCTGGATCGCAAGTGGCGGGAGGTCGCGGTAGCGGGTCTTGTTGAGGAAACGGGCAAGCGCAAGCGTGCTGTTATCGGGCGCCGTACCAGCAGGGCCATGTTGCCGAGCGAACACTCTGACCGGCAACGCCGCCGCAATCCCGAACATCGCGCCTGCTGTCAGTGCGTCCTGTAACAGCTTGCGACGAGGGAGATCGATCTGGTTTGTCGGTCGATCCATCTGTTATTGCGCCGGTGGAGGCGCTCCTCTACCGGCCGGAGGTGCTGGAGGAGGCCCGCCACACCCTTCCGTACAGGGCGCGGGCATCACGTACTTGTCCTTGATCTTCTTGCGGAATTCCGGATACATCGTTTCTGGTCCGCCCATGACTGCCTCGACCGGGATGTTGAGCTTCTTGGTGAGCTCGTCGGCGAACGGATTCTTCCCGGGCAGATAGTGAGGAACAATCGCGGGATTCTCGTGCAGGTACGGCAACTCCTCGATGGGCTCGCACGCCGTTAGCGGCAGAATGTTCGCGTTCTGGTCGAGCCTGAACGATTCGGTCAAGACGTAGGGTTCGGCGAGATAGGCGGGGTCTTCGAGAAAACCGGTCACCGTCAGGATATTGCCATGGCGATTGAAGCGATACGTGAGCTTGGCTTGATCGCTGCTGAACACACGATGCCGCTTGATGTCGCCGAGCTTGAAGTGCGTCGTGACGGCCGTCAGCGCATCGCCTTCCCATGTGCCGGTCGTGAAACCACCGTGGGGGTGAGGAGCGTTCTTGGACGGATGCGGACGCCCGTCCATCCAAATCCTCGTGACGTCGCGATCGATCCACCCTTCAATCTTCCAGGCGAGCAGCCGCTGCGTCACCGGATCCTGTTCAATGGAGATCTGGAGAGCGAACGGGCCTGTGAACGCATAGAACGGGGTGTACATCTGGCACTGACGCTCGGTTGCCGAGAGCGCTGCGATGTTGTAGCTCAGGGCCTTCGCGCGGCCGTCCTCGCTCACGGGGACGCCCAGCAGATCAATCTGCTCGCGGGCGTAGCTGTTGTCCGTCTGGCCTCGTCTCGCCCACCATCCGGAAAGATCGACCTGCGCGAACAGCGGGCCGGTCGAGAGCATGGCTGCAATCGTCAGAACAGTGAGGGCAAGTTTCAGATTCGTGTGTTTCATGAGATTTCCGAGCAGGGCCAAAACAATTTCTACCATCTGGACGAACACGGCGTGGGATCCCACTTGGCGCCGTTCGCTTCTTTCTTGAACGGGAGCGCGATGATGCGCGCCTCCCGGAGGTACAACGGATCCTCGAGCTGCGTCGTAATGGTGAGCCATTCCTCTCCGTTCGGCCGCTTATACAAATCCCAGTACTCGGTGAGGACGGCATTCCCGCTGTAAGGAACGCCGTTCTTTCGCAAATACCCCGGACGGAGGTTGGTGGTAACGACCCGAAGCGATCCGCCCTTCGGGCCGGACGGTGGCTCTTCCCCTGAGGTCCGTGGTGTCGGGCGCAGCAGAATGGGCACGTTGGGTCGAGGTGTTTGCCACTGCGCAACCGACACGCCTTGCCAGCTTGGTGTCGAATCGGCTGGCTTCTGGCTGCCGAAACGGAACAGGCGTGTCTGCATGCCCGCATCGGTTTCGACCTTCAGGGTATTGTCGTCTTCCCACGTGATATGCGCGCGGCCAGGGACGCTCATGAGGGCAGGGGCACCGTAAGACTTGCACTGCTCACCCGCCGCTTCGTCCTTGGCCGGATCCCACGTGTCGGCGACTTTCTTGGCGTCGATGGTCATCGGAATGCCCACGTAGTCGCCCTTGGCGGGCGTGACCATGCGCCATCGCCAGTCCATGGTCACGATCGACACCCAGTAGCCGGTTAGATCGATCGGAGCCCCAGCTCTCGGCGACTGTGGCGGCTGGCTGTTGCCACGCTGGGCATCAACGCCGCCAATCAAACCGAACGCCAGGATCAGCCCACCGACGAGATACCACACACGCTTCATTCGACCGTCCTATTTTTCGGCTTTCGGCTTTCGGCTTCCGGCTGTCGGTTTGGGAGCGCGCTTGGCCGCAAGCTCCTTATAGACCACTTCGACGAACATGTTTGTCGTCCACGGACCCGATTCGGAACCGTACTGGCTTCGGTATCCCAGGGTGGGATTGGCCGCTTTCACCTGCTCTAGCGTTTTTCCCTGTTCGATGAGGTCCTGGACCCGATCTCTCACTACGGTCACGGCATCCCGGTACTCCAACAGATCGAGCTTGTCGTACACGTGGCCGTGTCCAGGCACGAGAAGCGTGCGATCGGCCTCCCACTGCAGCGGCAGATTGTGAATGCTGAGGTCCATCAGCCGGTTCAGAGCATCAATCTCGCCCTGGACGCTGCCACCGCGAGAAACATCAATGAACGGAAACCGTGTCGTGTCAATAATGTCGCCCGTCGCAATAACGTCACCACGACGGAAGAACACAATGGTGTCGCCATCGGTGTGCGCGGCCGGTTGATGGATGACTTGAATGCCTTCGCCATTCAAATACATGGAGTACAGCCGGAATGCGAACGTTTTGGTCGGCCACAGCGCCGCCGGGAAGGGTGACTTCTGGCCGGTGGGAGCGGACATTCTGGTCAGGACGTTCTCGTGCGCCAGGACGCTGGCGGCGCCTTCATTGCTGAGGAGCGCATCACCTAATCCAGCGCCGGCGGCAATCGCACCCGGCAAAATACTCAGACCCGCCTTGGCAAGGTTGCTGTTTCCGCCGACATGATCGGCGTCCATGCTCGTGTTGATGATGTAACGAATGGGCAACGGCGTGATTTGTCTGATGGCCGCCAGCACCTTGTCCGACATCTCCGTTGAACCGGAATCCACCAGGACCACGCCAATCGGTCCGATCTGCACGAGGATGTTGCCGCCCGCTCCGGCAATGAGATAGAAGTTCGGTCGCAGCTGTACCACATCGAGCTCGCTGCCCACTTGCTGCTGCGCGACGGCTCGCTCGGTCTGGCCTCCTGACCCCAAAAGGATCGCCACCGCGAGCCACCAGGCCATCAACCACACACTGCGCTGCCTGATGCTTCGTCTCATCATCGCTCCGCAAATTGTTTCGATTTTCAGCGCAATTCTGGCCACGAGGTGCGCTGAAAGTCAAGGGAACGGGATTCGGGATCTGGGATTCGGGGTTCGGGGTTCGGGGTTCGGATCGGAGAATTCGCGCGGATCTGGTCCGTGACTCGACCAGATCCGCGGCAAGAAGTTTTGCAGGTGCTACGCCGCGGGCGTCTGGACGGTAACCGGCCCCCGTCCTCGCACGGCCAGTCCCGTCTCCTCAGGATTGCTCGACAGCAGCGGCCATCCTTTGCTGAGCACGAACCGGAGCCACATGCCGGCGGCCTGCGACGTGACGATGGCCGTCAGGACCAGAGTGGTGTAGAAGGTCGCGCTGATGATGCCGGCTTCAAATGCCACGCTGGCGAGGACGATCCCGGGACCACCACGCGCGTTGGTCGTTATGGCCAGATTCAGGATGTCCAGTTGCTGGAATCCGGCCAGCTTGGCCGCCAGACCACGCGACAGGAGCACGACAAGCGACGACCCAATCAACATGGCGAGGAACATCACCAGTGAAAAATCGCGCCCAAACGCCAGCCGGTAACCGACCAACCCGAAGTAGACCGGGATGAACACGGAAAAAGAAAATCGATGGATCGCGTCGAGCGCCTCTGTGAAATGCTGCCGCTCGTCGCCGGCGATCCCGCCCGCCAGCCCGAACCCTGCCAGAAACGCGGCAAAGACCAGGTTCACCTCGAGATACGCGGCTATCGCAACATACCCGAACAGGACGCAGATCGCGTACGCGAGCGGCGAGGACTTGTACAAAAGATTCCGGCGCAACAGCCGTACGCGCTTTAACACGAGAGGCAGAAAGGTCAATCCGGCAACCATGTAGGTGAGCGTCGTTGCCAGGTGTATGGAGGTCGCCGTGATGACGTTCTGTTCGGAAAGGGACGCCGACTTGGTGAGCGCAGTCGCAACCGCCAGCACCCCCCAGAGTGCAATGTCCTCGAGAACGGCGAACCCGAGGACCAGACTGGCAAATCTGGTATGCAGAATCCTCAAATCGTGGAAAATCCGCGAGATAACCGGGATCGACGTGACGGCAACCGCGCTGGCGAGCACCAGCAGCGTGGCAACCCTGACATTCTTCTCTCCGATCATCGCATCGAGGGGAATAACCGAGGCAAAGCCAAGTCCCAACACCAGAAAGAACGGCAACGGCGTTCCGATTCCAATGATCCACGCCGTCTCGCGGCGATTGGCTTTTGAAAGCAATCCCCGCACGTGGCTGCCGGAAATGAACATGAGGAGAAGGATGCCGAGCCAGTAGACGAACCCCAGCACGATGGATGTCTTGCTCTGCCCTCCGGCGGCGGGATTTGCGAAGAGGAGCGTGAAGACCGCCGGCGACAGCTGGCCGAGCACGAACGGACCAAGCAGGATGCCCGCGACGATCTCACCGACCAAACGGGGCTGTTTCAGCCGCTCGAACGCGTAGCCCAGAACGTGCACGATCCCGACAAACACACCAAGGGTCAGGATCGACAGACCAATCTCTTTTTCCGACATCCAGTTCGCCTCCGGAAACTACTAGCGTACCGGACGGTGGCGAAGGCAGAAATGGCCCGATCGGGGGGGGCTTTAGTGGCAGGTTGGGGTATGAGGAGAATGGGGTTACCTGGCGGCGGATTGCTCCAATCCCGAATCCCCAACCCCGAATCCCGCTATTTGCCGACCGCCGGCGTACCGAAGATACGCACGGCGTCCTTTTCGTTCTCGCAGATGTTCTCGATGATCTCCGTGTCGGGCAACAACTCGAACGGGACGGTTACCGTCCACGGCTTCGTGTACGCCTTCGGATCGTCGAAGGTGAACTGAATTTCCATGTGGCCGAAGTCCTTCCGGTTGAACCGCTCGGTCACACGCATGGCCTCACTCCGCGGATGACCCCCATCGTCGAGCCAGCTGTCCTCGTTGAACCCGAGGGTGTCGACGAGGAAGATATCGCCCTCCCACCTCCCAACCGAATAGCCGAACCAGGTTGGCTGCCGATCGGCCGGATGCGCGCGGCCGTCTGTGAAGATCTGCCGATACTGCGTGAAATTCTCAAAGAGGATGATCGTGAGACCCGGGGTCTGAACGACCTTCCATGGGTAGTTCGGTACCAGCATTGCGTTCGGAATCGTGTGAGGAAGGCAACGTCCGGCCGGCCGGTCGCGACCCAGATTGTCCTGACGCTCCTTGAAGAGGGCGGCCGCCCACGGCTGGAATGGCGCCTCGATTCCCGCGCGTCTTGTGATGTTGGTGAGAAACCGCCCGTCAACCGCATTCCAGATTCCGCCCAGGTCCGGCTTGCCGTCAGCAGTCCGCGGCGTGGGAGCGGTCAGATTCGGCTTGCCGTCGGCCAACCTCGGCGTTCGCGGATCGGGATGCTTCAACCACTGTGCCGCAACCGGGATGGTCGTCATCAGAACGGCGGCAACCACGAAAGCCCACCGCCACTTTCTCCCGCACTTCACCAGTTCAGACATCGTTTTTCCTTCCTCATCCGCAGAACACGTGAGCGAACCCCGAATCCCGAATCCCGCCTACTTGGCCACGTCCCGTTGCACGGACACCATTACGGGTCGCCCTTTCATCCGCCGCAACCAGGAGACGATTGGGAGTTCCTTTGGTCCCACGATTGTCAGGCTGCCGCTGCCATCGCTCAGACTGAGTTCCCAGTACTCGATGCGCTCGGGAATCGTGTTGGCATCCCGCACTGTCGCGCGTACCACCAGGGGTTCGTCCTGTGTCTGTGCGACAGCCACACCCGCGAGGAACGCGGCGACAATGAGGACGATCGCAAAGCTGATCTTCATCATGATCCTTCTCCCGAGCTTCGTGGACGCTGGGAGCGATTCTAACATTGACGATTCGTGATTGAGCGCAATCGCCAATAAATCACCAATCGGCGATCACCAATCGCAAACGACTCACCAATCCACAAATCGTGAAATCAGAAATGTCAGGGCACCAGCCGCCCCCGGAAGTTGCGGCTCAGTCGCAGGACCGTACCGTCGCGCAGCGTGACATCGTAGTCTCCGTGCCAGGCGGGCGCGATGTCCTTGATGCGATCCACCTGGACAATCGTGGATCGATGGATGCGGGCGAACCGGACGGAGTCGAGTCGCTTCTCGAGTTCGCTCATCGTCATGCGAACGAGGTAAGACGTGCCGCGCGCATGGAGTCGAGCGTAGTTGGCCGACGATTCAATCCAATCGACATCGTCCACCTTGACGAGGACGATTCGTTGATCGTGCTTGACGGCAAAGCGAAGGAGCGGTCCTTCACCGCGGATTGCGTGATGCCCTTCTCGAGGCTGAGGACCCTGACGGGCATCCAGCAACTCGATGAGCCGGCGGTGCGTGTCCAATTCCCCTGCCGTGGCAATTTCCGTCCTGGCTCGTTCGAGTGCCGTCTGAAACCTGTCCGATGTAAAAGGCTTCAACAGATAGTCGAGGGCCTGGGCATCGAAAGCTTTGAGCGCGTACTGGTCGTACGCCGTGACAAACACGACTATTGGGAGGTGATCTGACGCCACCTGCTCGAGCACCTCGAACCCGTCCATCGCGGGCATCTGCACGTCGAGAAACACGAGGTCCGGCTGCAGCGCGCGAATCATCTTGACGGCGCCCGGCCCATCAGCGGCTTCGCCGACAATCTTGATGTCCGCCTCAGACTTGAGGCGCGCACGGACGACATCCCTGGCGAGTGGTTCGTCGTCCACGATGATGGTCGTGATTGGAGACGGCACAGCCGTTACGCCGTGACGTGGCGCGGCTCGAGGTGCGCCGGGATGGTAATGCGAACGAGCGCACCACCCTCGGGTGGCCGCCCGCATTCGAACGCGTAGCCGGCCCCATAGAGCTGCTCCAACCGCGAGCGGGTATTCCCGAGGCCGATGCCTTCGTCCGGTCGGGTCGCTGCAAACCCCGGTCCCGTGTCGCGGACCTCGAGTCGCAGGACACCGTTCTCGCGCGAGGCACTGATGTCGATCGATCCGCATCCAAGCTGTGTGCCGATGCCATGGACCACGGCGTTTTCAACGATGGGCTGGAGAATCAGACTCGGCACGAGAGTCTCGAGCGTATCCGGTGCAATGCGCTGCGTCACCGTGAACCGCTCGCCAAACCTGAGACGTTGTATGGCGAGATAACTGTTGAGAAACTCGAGCTCCCTCGAAAGCGGGACTTCCTGAGCGCGCCCATGGTCGAGTGTTGCGCGCAGGAGCTCACTGAGCCTGCCGAGCATCTCTGCAACGACCACTTGCTCACCTTTCAACGACAGCGCTGATATGGCGTTGAGCGTGTTGAAGAGGAAATGGGGATTCAGCTGGGCACGCAGCGCCTCC
>DATBJG010000191.1:0-13464 GCA_036556585.1 Vicinamibacterales bacterium | reverse complement strand
GGATGCACCGATGCCAGCAGCACGACCGTGACGCCAAGACGGAGAATCCACCCGCACGTCGTGAACAGCGACATGTACATGTGGTCGAGCACGAAGATCTGGTCGCGAAGCATGGCAAGCCGGTCAAGGTATTCGGGCCGTTCGTGGTGAGCGATGGTGGCCACCGACGCCTGGAGCCGGGCGACGTGCGACTCGAGTGCGATTGTCACCTTGTCGCGAAAGCGACGCGAGACTCGCGTGCTGATCGTGCGAAGGAACCACGTCGCAGCCGCTGACACGCCGAGACCAATGGCAGAGAGCCGCACCAGCCCCGGCGAGTTTTCGAGGACACCCTTGCCAAGCAGCATGAGCCAGAGCGCGAGCAGCGCATCGGGGAGCGCTGCCAGCTGCGATAAGACGAACGATGCGGCCATCAGCCCCGGCTCGTGCTGATATCCGAGCTTGCAGAGCCGCCACATCGACGACAACGCCGGCGGAAGTGGCTCGATCTGGGACCGCACTTGGGCCTCGCGTTCAGGTGAGGACGTCATACGTCGTACCTTCCTCGTCCTCCACGGCTGTAAACCGCTGCGCCTGCAGATCGAACATCGTCCGATATCGTCCGCCTTTGGCCATCAGCTCGTCGTGGGTCCCCAGCTCAATGACGCGACCGTGTTCGAGCACGCAGATGCGATCGGCGTGGCGCACGGTGGAAAAACGGTGCGAGATGAGAATCGTGGTGCACTGACGCGTGGCGGCAAGAATGCGATCGAAGATTTCGGCCTCGCCACGGACGTCGAGCTGCGCCGTCGGCTCGTCAAGCAACACGAGGCCAGCTCCAAGCTGCACGGCACTTAAGGCTCGCGCCAGCGCGATTCGCTGCCATTGTCCGCCTGAAAGATCGGTGCCCTGGTCGTAGCCGCGCGCCAGCACCGTGTCGAGGCTGGCGAGATTTGCCGCACCGGCCGATTCGAGTGCCTGGAGCACCACCGCATCTGGCGCACCTGCCGGCGCGACGTTGTCTCGAAGCGGCAACTCGAAGCGAATGAAGTCCTGAAAGACGGCCGTGATGCGCTCGCGCCACGAGTCCAGCGACAGCTCACGCAGATCGACGCCGTCGATCTCAATGGCCCCCGACTGCGGGTCGTACAGGCGGCAGAGAAGCTTGGCCAACGTCGTCTTGCCAGCGCCGTTCTGCCCGACAATCGCAAGGGACGATCCGGCCGGAATGCTCAGATCGAACGTGTCGAGCACAGGGGCGCCGCCTGGATACGCGAATGTCACGTTGCGAAAGCGGATTTCGCGCGCCGGCATTCCGTTCGCAGGGCGGTGACCCGGAGTCAGCGCGCCGGCCGCAGCCATCGCTCCTTCGAGACGAAGCACTGCGGCGACCGGCGCCGACGATCCGTCCAGGGCCCAGTTGAGACCACCAAAGGCAATCATCGACGTTCCGACTGCCGCCTGGGCAAACACGACGACCTGTGCAAGGCTCAGCCCCCCACTCGCGGCGGATTGTGCAAGCGCCCAGAAGACGAGAAGGTTCGCCCCCACCACGATCAACAAACTCCACATGACCGGCTTCTCGCGCAGCCGCGTGGCTTCGTACTGAAGAGCATGCAGGCGCGTGCGTCGCGCGACAAACCGCTCGATCGTCCAGGCCACGAGGCCAAACAGACGGAGTTCTTTGGCGGGCTGCGGGTTGACCGCCAGCTGGAACGCATAGTCCGCATCTCGTTGTGCACGACGGACCTCTTCGGTGTTGCGGTCTCGCCAGACGGCACTCTCGCGGAGCAGCCAGTGCGTCGCGATCCAGGCACCCGCGAGCACAACCGGTGCCCACCAGCTGTAACCTGCCAGCACCATCGCGCACGACAGGCCGCCAATGATCTCGACCATACCGCCCGCGATGAAGTCCATCGAGATACTGAGTGGAGGCCCGGTCATCCCCAGGTCGAAATCCCGCGCGACCGTCAGATCACTTGTGAGCGCAGGGTCTTCGAGATGCCCCATGCCTGGAGGACGCACGCAGGCTTTCGTCAGTTGGTCGTACAGCCAGGCGGCCGTACGGTCTCCCAGGTTTGCGCCGACTGCCTGATGAATCGGCGAAAGTACTTGGAGCAGGACGAAAACAGCACCAACTAAGGTGAGAGAGCCGACCAGACTGTCACCGCGTTGAACGGCGCCGACCAGCAAACCGGTCGCCAGAGCAAACACGGCTGGCAGGATGCCGCGCAGAACGAGCAGCGTCCACCACGCGAGGGCCAGGGCGGGGTCGGCCTTCGGCAGGACGCGAAAGAACTTGATTTCCTGGCGATCTCGAACGTTCAAAACCCCAGTAGTCTACTTTGAACTTTCCGCTTGTCGACTTGCTCCCAGCATGTGCGGAACGCTGTAATTGCCTTCGTGGCACGCAAATTCCAGAACCGGCTCATCGTCGGTCATCGTCAGCGGCATTGAAAAAGTCCACGGCCGGGTCCAGGTCGATGGATCCTCGACGGTGACCGCCCACTCGATCTTGTCTGGTGCGGTGCGCGTGAAGTGCTCGATCAGGCGCAATGTCGCAGCATTGGCGTTACGGTACGTGCTTCGATCCCTGAAATTCGTGGTTTCGACCACGAGCGTGTTGCCTTCCCAGCGACCGCGCGCATCGCCCAGGTCCAGCTCGAAGCCCCTGCCGAGATGCGGCCGACCATCGAGGGGAATCACCCGCGTGTCGTGAACGAGCTCGTACCGGATGCTTACAAACCCCGGGCTCTGCACGATCTGATAGGAGTTGCCGAGAATGTGCGGCATCATCAGCCCGGGAAGACCGCGCGTAATGCACCGTTCCCACAACGTCAGATCTTCCGGGCTGTCGAACGGTCCGTCGCCGAAGCTGCTCGCCGTGCGTTGCCGGGAATTGAGGATGCCTTGAATTCCTAGTTCGACTTCTGGGTGATACGGACCGATTCGTCGTTGCGCCTCGGGGGTGAGGGCCGGAATCATTCCGCTGGGTGGATCGATGATGAGCCAGGCGCGGCTGGCCTTCGTCACCTCAAGAACATCGCGAAACTGCAGTGGCCCCACACCGGCCGGCCTTTCGATGACCTGACGCTCTCGTCTTGCGAGAATGTCGGCAAGCTCGGCTCGCGAAACTTCCTCGACGCGTCTTCCCTCCAGCTCTCTCGGCCGTTCGAGGGGAGTGCTGTGCTCGTACTTGTTCGTGAAGTTGCCCTGCAGATCGGGGTCGCCCCACGATGTGCGGGGAGGCGTCCAGGGTTCGGGTCTCGGCTCTCGGCTTTCGGCTTTGGGCTTTGGGGTCTGGGCGTTCGGACCCACGACGAACGACGCAGCAATTCCAAGCGCGAGGAGGCAGATCAGTCCACTTACTTCGAACTTTACACTTTCCACTTTTCTACTTCCTGTCAAACTCCGCCGTCGCCTGCCCGACTGCCCCGCCACCCCCGTCCCAGTCCTTCTCGACACCATGGCCCCGGGCCACATCCCCATGCATTGGCGTGACAAATCCGAGGAGGCAACCACTCGTCCCATCTCTCAGCAGGTGACAACGCACTTTGATGCTGTCACCAGGTCGAACGTCGATCCGCTTGATGCCGACCTTCTGAAGTCCGCCGGGATCGGTTGCCTCGAGGGCCCAGGTGACGGGCTGCCCGTTGGCGTCCTTGACGTCGAGATAGATCCAGGAGTGCGGGACGAGCATGTGGACTTCCTTGACGGTCCCTTCCATGGTCGTCCACTTCGTCAGATCGTAGTTGCCATGCGAGTGGTGCGCTGATGCCGGAAAGATGACACACACCGCGGCCAAAGCCGCCACGACGGAATGTCTCATCTGCATGATCTCCTCCCGAGTTCCGAGAGCCGAGTTCCAAGAGCCGAGCTCGTCATCTCACGCGCGAGGGTGTCGCGGTTGGAAATTTCCATTCCTCCGAATAGCCGGTCGTATAGAAGGTTCGATAGCGAAGCGGCTTCCCTTCTGCATCGAGAAACTGAAGCGATTGCTGAAACAGTCCAGGAGGAGGGGCACCGCCGGGAACCGTCGCTTCCAGAATGTAGAGCCGCGTCCCGTGTCTGTGAATGGCCGCAAAGGTCCGAGAGCCATCAGGATTGAGAAGCTGCAGTCGATTGCCTTCGACCATGTCGAGGAAGTACCAGGCGTAGTGGGTGACCTTGGCGTCACGCTGGAAAAACTTCCAGGACGCATTGACGATCGACCCTTGCACGTCGACGCGCCAGTCGTTTTGACAGGCGTCACCCTCTCCACCGTTCTTGCGGCACTGGTCGACACGCGCCGTGTGGATCGCCTCGGCATCCTTGAAGTCCACGACCGTGATCGAATACTTGCTCGTCCCGCGGTCCACGCTGTAGACGCGACCCGGCAGAGAGATGCGGTATTCGGTTGCGTAGGCGATGTCTTGAACTTTCGGCTCACCGGGAAAATTGACGGCGAAGAAGTCCGTGCGATTGTCGTATTGGATCCACTCCTGCGCAAACGAGGGGGACCCCATCAACGAGATCAACGCCGCGACTGTCATCAGTGAAATCCGGCGCATGATTTCTCCCTCCCATCACTCACATCGCGCGGCACCACTGCCCTCTGCGCCGCCCTTGTCTCGATACACCTTGTGGCAATTCGCGCACGCGTCGTTCAGCTTGTCACTGATCTCGACAAAAGCCTTGAAGTCTCTGGCTTGCGAGGCACGATGGGCGAGCTTACCGGCCTCCACCAGGTCGGCGGTGAACTTCTGCCAATCGGCACGATCGACGGGGACTGGTTTGCCGTTCTGGCACCTTCGACCCGGCGTCAGAAAAAGCGGCGCGGTCTCGGTAATGGCGATTGCCGCCTGATCGACAGCCTGCCATCCCGTGTACACCGTCGAACCCCACTCGACATAATCAAAGGATGTTGGTTCCTTCTTCTTCGCCTGCGCACCTGGATCCTTGATTTGCAGATTGAAGATGACATTGGAGTTCGGAAACGCAATGGCCCTCATCAGCTCGGCAAGGTTGCCTTCGGGGGGCGGAAGCGACGTGCGAGAGGTGACCGCAGCGGCGGCCGGCTGTGAAGGTCGCGAAGCCGGGAAAGTGGTCTGCGCCAGGGTTCCCACGGCCAATTCGACTTGTGCGGCTGGAAACTTGCCCCCCTGCAGGATATACGCCGTCAGGTCGATGGATTGTTCCCGAGACAGGCTCCCCGCCAGATTGTTGAACGGCATCGTCTTCTGAATCTTGTCGACGAGGTCCACCAGCGACCGGCCACTCCAGTTCGACAGGAAGAGCTCTCCAACCAGTGGCGGACCGCTCGAACCTTCCAAAGCCGCGCCGTGACATTCGGCGCACTGAGTCTTATAGGCCTGCTGACCTCGCGTCGCCTGTGCGGCCGAGTACACGCCTTCAGTCACGGATCGCTGCTGACCGGCGTGTCCGATCAGCGTGAACGCGACGACTGACGCGCAGGTGCACAAGAACGCGACGATGCGAATGGCGGACGTGCCCGATGGAACGAGAGGCATCAAGATCCTCCCCAGTACCTTGAGACTGCCGGAATTTACGAACGAATTATAGTCGAGAACTTCTACTTCGCCCTGCCCTTGAACCCTTGGGCGAGCATTGGAATCTTGAAGATCGACTTCGCGTTGTTCCTGACCCCCGATGGCGTCGTCACTTCTTTGCCAGCCCCATCGAGCGCACCGCTGCCGACGACATAGAGGGTCTTCTTGTCAGGTCCTGAGAACGCAACGCTAATGACGTTTCGAGGTGTCGGAATCAGGCCGAGGTATCTTCCTTCGAGGCTGAACACCTGGACGCCAGCATTGGAGGTCACATAGAGGCGGCCAGCCCCGTCGACTGCCATTCCATCTCCGGAGCCACCCGCTTCGAGCTTCGCGAAGTCTCGCTGATTGCGGACCGTGCCGTCAGGTTGGACGTCGAACGCTACGATCATTGGGCCGTTGGTCACGTAAAGTGTCCGCTCATCCGGACTCAACATGATCCCATTGGTCCGCAGGTTCTCGCCGATGCTGGTGACGATACCTTCCGGGCTGGCGTAGTAGACGCCGCCCACTGTGAAGTACACACCGCCCTTCCTGTCGGCCACGAGGTCGTTGAGCCGGCCGAGCGGTTTGCCGTTGAACTTGTCGGCCAACAGTTTCCGTTCGCTCACCGGATGAATGATCCCAATCGTTGTCGGTTCCGAACATGGTGCATTCAATCCGGGGTCGGTGCACGTCCTCTGGACAGCAAAGATGCGCCCCTGAGCGTCGAGCGCAAGTGAACCTGCCCCTCGCGTGTCTTCTGCCAACACAGAGACCTTGTCCGAGCTGTCGAGCTTGCTCACCCGGCTCGGCTGTTCTTGCGCAAACAGCAGTCCGCCGTCAGGTGTGCCGACGATGCCATCAGCATTGTCGGTTCCGTGCCAGACGAGCGACCATGTTGCGCCAGCCGCAATGACATCCGGAATCCCAGCCACCGAAACTTCCCTCACCGCTGGCTGTTGGGCGTGGAGGAACGAGAGCGCCGAGAATACAAAAATCGAGACCCCGAAACGGAGGTGAGAGAACCTTAGAACCATAGAACCATAGAACCGGAACCGTAGCTAACTACGTGGCCGTTTGTACGGCGTGACGAGCCCGACCTGCGCAAGACGCCCGGCGCGTTCCTCGTCAAAATCGTTGGCGACCGTACGATACGTCCTGAGCGCATCATCGCGGCGACCGGCGAGATCCTGAATGCGCGCCACATGGAGCATCGCCATCCCTCGAGCCGACGGCCAGGCTCGTCTGTTTGCGGCAAGGCTAGAAAAGCGGGCCAACGACCGATCTGGTGATTCGGTCATGAAAATGGTGTACGCGAGTCGATATTGTGCCCACGGTGAGGCCGGCTGCTTTGTCAGCACGGCTTCATAGGCCTTGCGAGCCTCCGCCCACATTTTTTCGGCCGCCAGACGATTTGCCGGAATCAGCGCGGCAAAATCGGCAGCCTCACCAGAGGCTCGCCGATCCTGGGTCCATCGTTCCAGCTCAAGGGCGTTCTTCCTCCAATCTTTGTCCTTGAATTCACTCTGAACTCTCTTGAGATCGCTCGCCGCGCCTGGGTCGTTCAAGAGCGCGCGCAGATTTCCCCGGCGCAAGAGAAACATGGGGGCCACCCACTCCGGCTTGGTCACCCCTCGGTCAATCACCGGCGTCAATATGTCAATGGCCTCCTGAGTACGCCATTGCTCAAAGCGTTCGACAGCAAGTCCGAGAATTGCCCGATACCGTGCACCTGAACCATCCAACGTTGGATCGCTCGCTCGACGTTTGGCAATGGCCGCATAGACATTTGCAGCCCGGTCGTGATCTTCGAGCGCCGGCCCGGCATAGACGTCGGCAATCGTCATGGCAAAGTCATCGTTCTCGGGGAAGCGCTGCTGCAGCCGCTCAGCCAGCGCCACCGCCTGTTCGGCACGTCCTTCGAACAATGAATAGATCAGAAGGAGGTTCTGCTGGGCCAGCGGCGCAACCAAATCCCCCGCCGCTGCCGCGCGCTCGATCTGCTTCAGCCCCTCGAGGCGATTCCCGGCCGGCAGGAAGAACAGAAAGCGCAACACCTTCACAAAGGCCGGCGCGATGTCGACAAAGTAGTTGTAGAGACCGAGGGTCAGGTACGCATCTTCATGATCAGGGTGTCGCTGCACGTAGCTGTCGCTGTGGTTTTTTGCCTTTGCGGCATCGCGTGCCGCGCCCCACATCCCTTTGTCGTGTTCGAAGCGGTAGGCCGCACGGAGCATGTAACCTGAGGCCAGGTACCGGAGTGCGTCGCTGTCACGCTCGCTTCGGGCGTAACGGGCTTCGGCCTTTCGAAGAAGCTCGTTGAGGTCCCGCTCGTAAGCGGGTATCAGACTCTCGTCGTTGTCCAGTTGCCCGCGCCGCGCGATGAGCGAGCCGAGCCGCAACGCAAGATCGTCAGGATGCTGCTTCAGTAAGCCATCGAAATGGCGGCGCGCAGCCATCTTGTCGCCGGCATGGAGGAGGTGGTAACCGGCTCGAACCGGATCAGGAGACGGCTGGGCTCCAACGCTGGTGGCCAGGACCAACGGCGCGAACCCAGCGAGCATCAATATTCGCATTCCCCATTATCGGTGACGAAGCGCCGCAATCGGATCGGTCCTCGCCGCGCGCCAGGCTGGAATCGATGAGGCCGCGAGAACGATCACTAGCACCACCGCCAGCGCCGACGCAAACGAGACCACGTCGGTGGGACCGACACCGTAAAGCAGGCTCGTCAGCAGCCTGGTTACGATGATGGAGATCGCCAGTCCACAGGCGACACCCCAGATCCCTAGTCGAAGACCGTCCCCCAGAAAGCGACGAGCCACATCGCTCGGATTGGCGCCAACGGCAATGCGAATACCAATCTCGTGCGCGCTCCGTGACGCCGAGTACGACACCAGCCCGTACATTCCCAACGCGGCAAGCAGAAGAGCGATTCCACCGAAAAGACCGAGAACGCTGGCGGTCATCCTGTAAACTGCCGATCCCTGACGGACGACATCCTCTAACATTCGTACGTTGAGAATCGGCACGTTGGCATCCACGGCTTCCACCCGTCGGCGAAGCTGCTGGATCGTTGCGGGCGAGGCTTCCCGCGATCGAACGTGCAGGATCAAGTTTGGCTCATAGAGTTGCCCGTGCGGCGCATAGATGTAGGAGCGCGGCTCTTCGTTGAGCCGCGTGTACTTCATGTCCCGTACCACGCCAATGACGGTTCGCCACTTGCTGGTCCCGTCGAGGGCCACCCGGCGCCCCACCGCATTGTCAGGAGTATTCCAGAACCGTCTGGCCATCGTCTCATTGACTATCACGACAGGGCTGCCCGACTGCTCGTCGCTCGCCTCGAAGTCGCGCCCCGCCAGCACATCAGTCCGCAGCGTTCGAAAATAATCGGAGGTGATGGTATCAACACTGAAGCGCAATTCATCGCCTCTCTTCAGCCCGTACCCGTCCACACTCACCTGACGCCTTCTTCCTTCGACGGCTCTCAAAGGCAGCCGCGAGGCCAGCGCTGCGGCCTCGACCCCGGGCTCCGCTCGTACTGCAGCCAGCAATGATTCGCAAAAGAGACCGCCGCGCACCTCGTCGTGCCCGCCGGCTCTGAGATCCACGGCCATCAAGACCACGTTTCGAGCGTCGAAGCCCGGATTCGCCCCCTGCACAGATTCCAGTGTACGAATCACGAGTCCTGCACCCACGAGCAAGACGAGCGAGACCGCGACCTGTGAAACAACCAACGCAGCGCGCAGCCGTCCTTTCGACCCAGAACGCGCGGATAGATCGTCCTTCATCACCGTTGCCAGATCGAGGCGGGTACTCTGAAGCGCGGGCACGAATCCGAAGAGCATCGAGCAACCGAATGAGAGCAACAGCGCAAAGCCCGCGACGAATCCGTCAGGGGATGTGTTGAGGTCGAAGATCATGGTTGCATCGGCCGTGGCCGACTGTCGCATCAGCCCGCTCAGCGCGTGCGACATCACGAGGCCGGCCAGCGTCCCGGGAATCGCCACGACGATATTCTCCACCAGCAGCAGCCGCAGAATCCGCGAACGGCTGGCACCGAGGGCAAGGCGCGCGGCAATCTCCCCTCGTCGACTGAGACCCCGGACCAGGACCAGATTGGCGATATTTGCGCAGACGATGAAGAGAAGAAGAAGGCTCATGGCGCCGAGGGGCATCAGCAGCGGAAGTATGTATGTCTGGGCGCCATAGGGGGATTGCCAGATTGGGATCACCGTCGCACGAAACTCATTCGGATCGTCTGGGCGCACTGTCGCAAGTTGTGCCGAGAGCCCGTCGGCCTGTGCCGCCGCCTGCTCAATGGTCGTTCCGGAACGGAGACGTCCGAGACCCCAGAGAAGCGGCACCTGCCGTGAGCTCAGACGATCTGGCGGCATGGTCTGGGGCTGCATCATGACGGGAACGAATATTCCGACCGTCTGGCTGACAACGCTGCCCTGAAAACCTGGTTCACTCACGCCGACGACCGTAAACGATTGCCCGTTGAGCGTGAGCGGCCGTCCGATGATTTGCGGGTCGGATCCGAAGATTCGTTTCCACACCGCTTCGCTAATGACAACGACCGGGTGGTTGCCTGGTGTGACATCGTCGGAAGGAAGAAGCGTGCGGCCGAGCTGGGCGCGCACACCAAGCACTTGAAAGTAGTTCCCGGTAACCAGCTCGCCATACATGCGTTGGCTCGCGGTGCCGATCCCGACCGTGAAGAAGACGTCTGTCGTACCGGCAAGTCCTTCGAACGCGTGCGCGTCTTTCCGGATTTCCCGAAAGTCAGGATGGGGAAGCGCCGAGAGACGACCGGCCGTCGTTCTGGCTCCAAGAACCGCGAGGCGTCCAGAGTTTTCGACACCGTGGATGGGCGTGAGCACGAGACTCTTGAAGACACTGAACAGGGACACATTCGCCCCAATCCCGAGCGCGAGTACGGCAATAACAATCGCGGTGTAGCCGGGACTTCTGGCAAGCGTGCGGACGGCGTACGACACATCCTGCCCCAGATCGGCGACGACCCATCGCCAGGTTCCACCCCAGGCCGTACGCGTGGCCTCGCGCGTGAGGGTCACGTTGCCAAAATCCTTGAGCGCCGCCAGCCGCGCGGATTCGGCATCGAGCCCGTCCTTGACGCTTTCGGTCGCCGCCATCGCGAGATGCGTTCGGATCTCATCCTCCAGATCATCCTCGCGCCGGCGACGAAGCAGCCAGTCCGCGAGCTTCATCGCATCACTCCTCTGCCGGACTCAAGACGCCGCCAATCGCCGCCACGAGCTGCGACCATCGATCGCGCTCCCTCGACAGCTGCTTCTTGCCCGCCGGCGTCAGGCGGTAATACTTTGCGCGCTGATTCAGTTCGCTGAACCGCCATTCGGACTTGACCCATCCCTGCTTCTGCAGTCGGTGTAACGCCGGATACAGAGACCCGGTTTCAACCTGCAGCGCGTCGGCGGAGCGTGCGCGAATCGTCTGGCTGATGGCGTATCCGTGTTGCGGCCCCCACTGCAGCGTCTGCAGGATGAGCAGGTCGAGCGTGCCCTGCAGAAGGTCAAGACGGGGATGAGCGGGCTTTTGTTCCATGGATGTAGGAAGTCTACAGCCTCGGATGTAGATTGTCTACTCCCAGGGAGGTGCCGGGTGCGACGTGCCGGGTGCTGGGTGCGTGCACTGGACACTCGTCCTCGGCACCCTCACCCTCCCGAGGCTTAGGACTCGGCACTTGGCGCAGCACCCAGCACCCGGTTCTCGCGCAGACGCTCTGTGATACCATGCCCGCACAGTCACGAACATGACGTTCCCAAGCGCACGTGGTGTGGTGGTCGCATTTGCGGTCGCATGTCTGCCGACGGTTGCGTGTCAGCGCACGTCCGCCACGCTGGTCGGCTTCGCCGGCGGTCCATCCGGCGGGTCATTCTTCCCCGCAGCTGGCGCTATCTCTGCGTTCAGTCAGCAGAAAATTCCGAATCTCACGGTTTCCGTTGAGGGCACCGGTGGATCCGGCGAGAACGTGCGATTGGTTGGCAGCGGCGACGCCAACATGGGCATCGCGTACGGCGGGGATCTGCACCAGGGGTATTTTGGAGAAGAAGACTTCGCCGGGGCTCCCCAGACAAACCTGCGCGCAGTCGGCCTGCTCTTCTGGGGGTATAGCCACGTCGTCGTGCTCAAGGAGTCGGGGATCCGTTCGGTTGCGGATCTCGCGAACAAACGGATCGCGATCGGAGGAACGGGCTCAGGATCTGCGCTGGCGGGCGAACGCATCTTCCGCCATTTCGGTCTGCTCGACAAAATGAACGTGTCGTACCTGGGCGGCAGCGCTGCATCCGAAGCACTGAAGGACGGCCAGGTTGATAGCTACCACTGGCAGTCGGGAGCGCCGAACGCTGCCGTGCTTGACACCGTCTCCACACATTCGGTCGATCTGCTGGATCTCGCAGCACCGGCAAGAGCGAGTGGCTTCGCGGACAAGTACCCGTACTACCTGCTCGGCGAGATTCCATCGGGAGCGTACAAAGGGCTCGACAAACCCGTGCCCACCATCGTCACCGGCACGTACTGGATCGTTCACAAGGACGTACCCGACGACATTGTCTATGAGATGACGCGGGTCGCCTATTCCGACGAGGGGCACCAGTACATGCAGCAGACATTCCGCCCGCTCGCCGACATGACTCGTGATCAGGCACTGAAGGGCCTTACAGTCCCGTTGCACCCGGGCGCCCAGCGCTTCTGGCAGGAAGCCGGGGTTCCAACCCCAGACAGCCTTCGTGCGCGATGACGTAAGGGAGCGCTACGACAGCTCGACCGCCGCCTCGCGATCACGAGTCCGGATGCTTCGCTGTCGAACGTAGACGCCACCCACCAGCACCAACCCCACGGCATTCGCTACGGGTCTGCCATCGAACAGGGCCAGGGTGCCGGCAGCCAGGAGCAGTTTCTCGAGCGCTGTGCAGCGCCTCAGGAAGTAGCCTTGGAGCGCAGCTGCGAGCGTGATCGCCGCAATCGTGGCTGTCGCCACGGCCAGCACATCCATCCACAAGGACCCGCCGCCGAGGAGCGGGGTATACACGAACAGGAACGGCATCGCGATGAGAAACGCGCTGAACTTCAGCGCATGGTAGCTCGTGCGGAACGGGTCGGCCTGCGCGATCGCAGCAGCGGCGTAGACAACCAGGCATACCGGTGGCGTGACACTGGACAACTGGCTGAACCAGATCAGCGTCATGTGCGCGGCTTCAACGGAAACACCCAGCGTCGCCAAGGCGGGCGGCACGAGCACTGCGAGAATTACATACGTCGCCGTGATCGGCGCGCCGCAGCCTAGGATCGTGGCCGTCAAGGCGACGATGAGCATGGCCAGGAACAGTGAGTCGCCGGTGAGCGAGAGCATGATCGCCGAAAATCTCAATCCCAGTCCTGTCAGCCCGATCATGCCGACGATGATGCCGATACTTCCGGCAACCGACGCAATCATCAACGTGTTCCTGGTGCCATCAACCAACGCCCCCCAGACGTGAGAAGGTCCCATCCTGCTGGCGGGACGGATCCAGCTCACCAAAAGGGCCGTGAGAATGCCCCAGAACGCCGCGACCCCGGTGCTGTGACCACGCGCGAGCTGCATCAACAACACCACCAGCGGCAGCGCCAGATACCACCCACCACGCAATACCCGCCGCCAGTCGGGCAGGTCCTCGACGCGCGCTCCCTGCATCCGATCACGGCGTGCCTGGAAATGCACCATGGCCATCACGCCGACGTAATAGATAAGAGCCGGGATCGCGGCAATCTTCACGACCTCGATGTACGGAATTCCGGTGAACTCGACCATGAAGAAGGCGGCGGCTCCCATCACCGGAGGCAGGAATTGGCTGCCGATCGAGGCGGCCGTTTCGATACCGGCCGCAACGTGTGGGGCATATCCGCTCTGTTTCATGAGCGGAATCGT
>DATBJG010000190.1:0-7832 GCA_036556585.1 Vicinamibacterales bacterium | reverse complement strand
CCCCGCTTCTTGTTGGCCAACGCGGCGCCCACTGAAGCCGGAGTGTCGTACCCAATCCCGAAGCCACCACAATCACCGATGTACCGATAAGGCTTGTCGAAGTTCAGCAACCGCCGCTGCCAATCACCGGTGAACTGATGGCCTGAAACGATCGCCCAGTCGTCGTTCTTGATCTGAGCGCCGAGCTCGGCAATCATCCGTGCCACGCTCACCGGGCTGGCGTTCCACCCGAAGCGCGCATCTTCGATGAACCGCGCGTGGATCGCCTTGTGCGCTGCGGCAATCCGGCTTCCGCGTGCCTGAAATGCGTTCTTGCGGTCAGGCGTGACGAGGCGACGGATTTCCTCAATCAGGGCGGGGAGCGTCGCCTCCGCGTCCGCAGCAATCACCAGGTCGACCTCGGAATAGCGTCCGAAATCATGAATGTTGCTGTGCTGGAACAGATGCTCGGCACAGATGCTGATCGTCTTGCCGCCGCTGATGCGTGCAGTTCGCGCCGCGACTGACATGTCGCTGACTTCCAGACCCAAAGTCACGTCCGGTCGATAGCCTGGTCCGCCCGATCCGTAGAAGCGGTGCCATGACGGGAAGCTCTGCCAGGATCCGTATCCGCCGACATCGACCGGAGCCTGCAGTACTTCGGCGAGCTCGATCATCAGATCCCAGCCTCGCGGCGTGCGTCCGACCTTTTGAATCTGTATGAGCGGATTCTCAGCATTGACCAGCAGCCGTGCGGCTTCGCGCACAGCATTCGTGTCACCCTGCGGCGGTGATGCCATCGACAATGCAGGAATCCTCAAACTGCCACGATCGCGGATCAGCGATTCCTGGAGTCCGGCATCCACGACGAGCAATGTCGGGCCCATGGGCGGGGTCATGGCAATCCGATAGGCCCGCATGGCCGACTCTGCAAATCGATCGAGCGTCGTCGCTTCGTCGTCGAACTTTACGAAGTCGCGAACCAGCGACCCCATATCCTGTGCGCTATGAGGGCGGTTCACGATTCCCACAGGATTCCGATGATGCCCGACTATGGCAAAAACAGGAACGCGATCGGCCCATGCCTGAAAGAGCGCCATCGATGAGTGGAGCAGACCCACGGTGCCGTGCAAGATAACCGCCATGGGCTTGCCCGCTGCCTTGGCATAGCCGTGGGCCATCGCCATGCCCGACTCTTCGTGCAGGCATGTCAGCAGCTCCGGCATCGTGTTCTGGCCATGATTGATGAGCGATTCGTGCAGGCCGGCAAAGGTCGAGCCTGGATTGATCGCGGCATACTCCAGGTCGAGCTTCTTGAGCACGTCCACCATGAAATCAGACGCTGGCTGCGCGGCCGCCTGGACTGTTTGTCCAGCGGGCCCGGGCGCCTGCGCCGGCGCTATGCCCAGCTCGAGAGTCGCCTGCGAATCGGTCGGCGAGATCACTCCTGGACGTGCTGACGCCCGTGCGGCTTCTGCCGTCGAGGATGTCGTGCCGCCGACGACCAGCGCCGCCGCACCAATGGCGGCTTCTTTGAAGAAGTCACGTCGGCCGACAGGGTCCTTTTCTGGGTTTTGCATATTCTTCACGGTGGACCTCTCACGGCGGGTCTAAAGACCCGCCGCTACAAAACTGCGCTAGACATCGGCGTTTCGGGCAGGGACAATCATACCTGAGCTCTCACAAGAGGTCGGGGGCCTTTTTGAACGCGGATCGCGCGGATCAAGGCCGCCTTCTCCCAGCGAGGAATCGATCATGTCCCGGGTTTTGATTACAAGGGCGCTCGTCGCGTTCACCTTGACGCTGCCTGCCGTGCCGTCGTTTGCCCAGACTGATTTCACCGGGGAGTGGGCACCCCGCATGCACGAGGATCAGCCGGAGCGTGTCCCAGGCCCTGAGCTCGGCGACTATCTGGGCCTTCCGCTGAGTTCCGCCGGACGAATGCGCGCCGACACCTGGGACGCGTCGTTGCTGACGCTGCCGGAATGGCAGTGCCGACCACATTCCGCAGACTACATCTGGCGTGGTCCCTCACAGGTGCGAATCTGGAAAGAGGTCGATCCCGTTTCACGTGAGGTCACTGCGTGGCATGCGGAGTGGTTGCGGTCGGTCGATCGGCCGATCTACATGGACGGCCGTACCCATCCTTCGAAGAATGTCGCGCACACCTGGTCCGGCTTTTCAACTGCCAAATGGGATGGGCACATTCTGACGGTGACCTCGACGCACCTGAAGGAAGGATATCTCCGGCGCAATGGTGTCGCGCGCAGCGACCTGGCCACGATGACCGAACACTTCATTCGCCATGGCAATCGCTTGACTGTTGTGACGATTGTGAGCGATCCCGCTTATCTGACTGAGCCATTCATCAGGAGCACCGACTACGAGTTGGATCTCAGCCAGCAGATACCTCCGTACCCCTGCGGCGTCGTGGAGGAAGTGGAGCGGCCGGCAGGTGCTGTTCCTCATCATCTTCCGGGCACCAACAGCCAGCTCACCGAGTTTGCAACCCGACACGCATTGCCGTATGCGGCAACACGTGGAGGTGCGAAGACGATGTATCCGGAGTACCGAGAGGAATTGAAGAAGATGCAGGAACAGGAACATAAAGGAGTAGGTCGATGACCGTCTTTCGAGTGCTCGCGGGGGCTTTATCGACATTCTTTCTGCTAGCCTCTGCACCAGTCGCCTCTGCGCAGGTTCGTATTGTCCAGACCAATTCGCGCGGCGACAACATTCATCTGATAGATCCGTCGACCAACACCATTGTTGGAGAAGTCAAAGGCGTACCAATCAACCACGGCGCCGCAGGGTCGCCTGATGGAAGTCGACTCTACTTCAGCAGCGAGGCCGAGCAGACGCTGCACGTTGTGGACAGCAAGACGCTTCAGGTCACGAAGAAGATTCCGCTGACGGGGCGTCCCAACAATATCTCTATCAGCAAGGACGGCAGGCGGGTGTACGTCGGGATTGTGTCAGCGCCCGGTGCTGTGGACGTGATCGACACCACAACCCTCGAGCGCGTCAAAAGCATCCCAACCAAGGGCGGTATTCACAACGTGTACGTCACCCCAGACGGCCTCCATGTCGTTGCGGGTTCAATTGCGGGACGACTCATGACGGTGATTGACCAGAAGACCGACGAGCCGCTCTGGACGTTGTTTCAGGAGGGTGTGCGTCCCATCGCGTTTGAATCCAACACCGACGGCTCGACCAAGCGCCTGTTCGTCCAGCTCTCAAATTTCCATGGCTTTGCGATCGTCGATTTTGCAAACCGGAAGGAAGTCGGCCGGATTGAGCTTCCCAACGATATTCCCGCCGACAAAGTCGACAAGGGCCCTTTCAATGCGTCCCCTTCGCACGGTCTTGGTGTATCGCCAGACGGCAAGACGTTGTGGGTCACGAGCAGACCCAACGCTCGCGTCTACACCTATTCGCTGCCCGACTTGAAACTCTTGCCTGGCGCAGTGGATCTTGGCGGACGTCCGGATTGGGTCACGTTCACGCCGGACAGTAAGCTCGTGTACATCGCCACGGAGAACACCGATTCGGTTGTGGTCATCGATGTCGCGCAGCGCAAGGAGGTCACGCGCGTCAAGGTCGGGTCCGCGCCCAAGCGCAACATCACGGTGACGATGCGCCAGAACAGTAGTCAGTAGGGTCAGTTCCGGCGGCCCAGGTGTTGTTCAAGATAGTCCGCCAGCGTGTCGATTTCTGACGGCTGCAACGCGGCTCCGTATTCAACCATCGTGACGACAAGATCCCGCCACTGTTCCCGCGTGTAATAGCCCCGGAACTTTGTCACCTCGCCAAGGTCGTGACAGGACGTGCACGACATCTGCAGGATCTTCTTGCCTTCGCCCTCGGGCAGCTCGTCGCCCGGCGCGACCGTCTGCGATGGTGTCACCGCCCACGCGTTTGCGGCGAGGAGCAACACCAGCGAAGGGATAAGTGGGTTCACGGGAGAAACTGGGACAGGTTACCGGAATCGGGCGCAAGATGCGGCGACGAACTTGCAGAATCGAACCGCATGAACATTACCAAACCGCGCGATCTTTGTCAGCGCACGTTCGAATCGGGCAACCCGCTCCGCGTCGCGTGCAAAGGTCTCTGGAAGAATCTTGATTGCCACTGTCGGCGGAGCCGTGTGTCCGAGGCAGCAAATTATACGGTGAACCCCTGCCCTCAGTCGGCCGTTGGAGCTAAGATGTGTGGGTCCCAAAAGGAGTCACAAGATGAAAGTGCTTCCAGCTGGATTCCTGGCCCTGATGATCGTCACCTGGAACCCCATGGCCGCCATGGCGGCAACGTGTGAAAGCCTGTCGACCCTGGCGCTGCCCGATGCCACGATTACGCTGGCACAAGAGGTCGCCGCCGGATCGTTTGTCCCGCCCGTGGCTGGTCGTGGCGGAAGAGGTGCACCGCCGAGCGACGCGTTGAAGAGCTTGCCCGCCTTTTGCCGTTTTGCCGCAACGCTGAAGCCGACGAGTGATTCAGAAATCAAAATCGAAGTGTGGCTGCCTTCGTCTGGCTGGAACGGCAAGTTCCAGGCCGTGGGCAATGGTGGCTGGACGGGGTCGATCGCCTACCCGGCACTGATGGAAGCACTTCGACGCGGCTACGCGACCAGTTCAACTGATACCGGCCATGAGGGTGGCAGTGCCAGCTTCGCGCTGGGGCATCCCGAGAAACTCGTGGACTTTGGGTACCGATCGGTTCACGACATGACGGTCGCTGCCAAGAAGGTAATTGCCGCTTTCTACGGCAATGCCCCGCGGTTCTCGTACTGGAACGGATGTTCGGCGGGCGGCCGACAGGGCCTGAAACAAGCGCAACGGTTCCCCACAGACTTTGACGGCATCATTGCCGGTGCTCCCGCGAGCGACTGGACGGGACGTGCGGCACAGTCGCTTCGCGTCTCGCAAGCGGTCCACAAGGAGGAGGACAGCTATATTCCTCCGGCCAAGTATCCGATCATTCGCAACGCCGTGCTGCAGGCCTGCGACATGCTCGACGGTGTCAAAGATGGCGTTCTCGAAGATCCCACGCGGTGCAAATTCGATCCCGGCGTGCTGGCTTGCAAAGGTGCCGACGATGGGTCCTGCCTCAATCCGTCTCAGGTTGAAGCTGCGCGGCAGGTATACGCCTCTCCTCCAAATCCGCGCACCAGGCGCGAGATTCCCGGACTGCAGCCAGGCAGTGAGGCAGGCTGGGCCACATGGGGTGGGCCGCAGCCATTTGCCACATCAGTCGAGCACTTCAAGTACGTGGTCTACAAAGATCCCAATTGGGATCCTCGCAGTTTCAAGTTCGAAAACGACATCGTGCTGGCCGAACAGACAGACAACAACACGATCAACGCGCTGGAGCCGAACCTGAAGGCATTCTTCGACCGGGGTGGCAAACTGATTCAGTACCACGGTTGGAGTGATCCGCAAATCTCCCCCGGAAGCAGCGTTCAGTACTATAAGAGCGTGCTCGACGCGATGGGTGGCGCCAGCCGGGTTCAGAATTCTTATCGTCTCTTCATGGCACCGGGAATGGCTCACTGCGGTGGCGGTGAGGGGCCGAACACGTTCGACATGGTGAGTGCCCTCGAGCAATGGGTGGAAAAAGGACAGGCGCCCGCTCAGATTGTGGCGTCACGCAGTACGGACGGCAAGGTCACCCGGACCCGTCCGCTATGTCCGTACCCGCAGGTTGCCGCGTACAAGGGCAATGGAAGCACGGACGATGCGGCAAACTTCGTCTGCAAATAGACGGGTGATTGACTAAGTAGATCGTGGCAACAAAGTGCGCCGAGCGCCAAAGGCGCGAGGTACAGGTCGTGGGGGTGGGGCCCCACGACAACTAATAGAAGATGGCTTGGGCTTTCGCACTTTCTCTTGTTGCGGTTGTGCTGAATCTCGCGACAGCCGCTCTCTTTGCTCAACACGCCTACACGCCTGCCGATATCGAAGCGGGCGGTCGACTGTACCAATCCACTTGTGTCGGTTGTCACGGTCCTGACGGGGACGGCATCGCAGGCGTCAGGCTCGCAAGCGACCAGTTCAAACGAGCAACGTCAGACGACGATCTCGTCAAGATCATCATCGGTGGCCTCACGGGAACGCCGATGCCGCCGAGCAAATTTTCGGAAACCGAGGCGGGGACGATCGTGGCCTACCTCCGCGCGATGGCCACTGCCGGATCCGCAGACACGACAAATGTGGGCGACCCCGCGCGCGGCAAGACCATTGTCGAAGGTCAAGGGCAGTGCCTGACCTGTCACGGTATCGGCGACCGTGGGGCCAGGCTCGGGCCAGACCTCACTACGGTGGGCAGGGTTCGTCGTCGCGTCGAGCTGGAGAAGTCGCTTCTTCAGCCCGACGCCGAGATTCGGGAGGAGAATCGTTTCGCCAGGGCCGTCACGCGTGACGGTGTCACCGTCAACGGAAGGCTGATGAACCAGGATACGTTTACACTTCAGCTTCTCGACTCCAAAGAGCAACTCGTGTCGCTCGCGAAGTCTTCACTGCGCTCGTACGAGTTGCTGAAAACGTCCCCGATGCCTTCCTTTCGCGACAAGCTGAGCATGCAGGAAGTTGCCGACGTGGTGAGCTATCTGGCGTCGCTGAAAGGTTCCCGATGATTGCGCGCGTGCTTATGCTGACGTTGTTGGCGGGGGTCTCGGTCGCGGCGCAGGTCTCGTTCGATCGTGTGCTTCGAACCGACCGGGAGCCGCACAACTGGCTCACCTATTCCGGAAATCTGCTCGGCCAGCGCCACAGCCCGCTGACCCAGCTCACGCCGGCAAATGTGAAAGACCTTGAGCTGCAGTGGGTTTTTCAGGCGCAGTCCCTGGAAAAGTTCGAAGCAACCCCGTTGGTCGTCGACGGCGTCATGTACACAGTACAGGCGCCGAATGATGTGGTAGCCCTGGACGCGGTCACCGGAAGGGTTTTCTGGATTTATTCCCACTCACCGTCCTCGGATGCCCGGCCCTGTTGTGGTCGCGTTAATCGCGGGGTTGCGATTCTCGACAACACGCTCTTCATGGGGACCATCGACGGGCGCCTGGTTGCGCTCGACGCCAAGACTGGCCGCGTGATTTGGAACAATGCCATTGCCGGCGCCAGGCCTGAGGCTGGCTACGCGCTCACCGTCGCCCCTCTGGTCATCAAGGACAAGGTCATCGTCGGGCCGGCCGGCGGAGATTATGGCGTTCGCGGATTTCTGGCAGCATTTGACGCACGCACCGGAAAGGAAGTCTGGCGATTCAAGACGATTCCCGAACCCGGTGAGCCTGGAAACGACACCTGGGCAGGCGATTCCTGGAAAACAGGTGGAGCGCCGATCTGGGTGACGGGATCGTACGACCCCGAGCTCAACCTCACCTACTGGGGCACCGGAAATCCGGGACCGGACTGGGACGGCACCAAGCGGGCCGGCGACAACCTGTACAGCGACTCGGTCATTGCGGTCGATGCGGACACGGGGCAATTGAAGTGGCATTTTCAATTCACCCCGCACGACCTGTTTGATTTTGACTCGACGCAGGTTCCGGTGCTGGCTGACATTGCCTGGCAGGGCCGACTGCGCAAGGTCATGCTGTGGGCCAACCGAAACGGGTTTTTCTACGTGCTCGATCGCGCGACGGGACAGTTTCTGTCGGGCAAGCCGTTCGTCAAGGTGACGTGGACCGCCGGACTCGATGAAGCAGGCCGACCGCACGGCACCGTCAGCCCGACGGCCGAGGGAACCGTCGTATCCCCGCACCCCATCGGTGCCACCAACTGGTATTCGCCTTCCTACAGTCCGCGAACCGGTCTCTTCTACATTCCGAGCTGGATGGAGACCTCGGCAACCTACTA
>DATBJG010000189.1:0-3238 GCA_036556585.1 Vicinamibacterales bacterium | reverse complement strand
GCCAGGTCTTGCGATCCCCAGCTTTGATCTCCGCCTCTCCAAAGGCAGGATGTCATGCGGTATTAGCGTCCCTTTCGGGACGTTATCCCCCACTCGAAGGCAGGTCACCCACGTGTTACTCACCCGTTTGCCACTCTACTTGCCCCTTGCGGGGCTTTCGCGTTCGACTTGCATGTGTTAGGCACGCCGCCAGCGTTGATTCTGAGCCAGGATCAAACTCTCATGTTAAGTTCGCTGTCCGCCTTCGCCCTTGCGGGCACCGGCAGAGCAACTTGTTGAACACGAGAAGCCGATTGCTTTGGCTCTCACGTTGTTCTGATTAGTTTGTTGTCAAGTTGAGGTGGTTCATCGCCGCGTCCGACCCAAACTAAGAATCGAACCCGGATTGCACGATGCCACCCGCTGATAACTCGACGGGTTTTTTCGTCCGCCTCCTCCGCCGACGCGCTCACGCGCTGCGGCCAGATTCGGCGAGACAAGTGCTTGTACGCTCTATCCAGTTTTCAAAGAACCGACCGCCACCAGGCCGGAACCCCGCTCCCGGTGGCCTTCCCCCGTCCTTCTGGACCGTTTTTAGGGGAACCTTCTAAGGTTACTAAAGCGAGGAAGGCGTGTCAACGCCTTATTGATTCTTCTTCGTGCCTTCGTGTCTCGTGGACAAAAAAAATGCTCCGTCGATTTCTCGGAGCAATGTCCGGCAATCCAGCCGGGTTTCGCCGACCGAACGACTTCTCTTGCTCCCTACTCAATATACGCGCTCGGGGTGGGTCCTCTGCAACCCCTTCGGCCCCTTCACGTCAGCGGATATTGGCTGAGCAGGCTAGTTAGGGTCCGAACCCCGCGCGCGCTATCTAACTCGCCGCACTGCCATCTATCAGAAGGGTCAGGGCCACGAGCTGATTCAAGCATACGGTACGGACGCAAAAACGTCAAGTCTCAGAACAACTTACAGCCGTATTCGGACTATACGCCGTTCGCGCTGGCCTTTTCGCAGGACGATGACGCGGCCGTCGATGGCGTCCCGCTGGGTCACCGACGACTCTTCGGGTGAGAGGCGGCGATCGTTGACATACAAGCCCCCCTGCTTGATGAGACGCCCGGCTTCGCTCTTTGATGGCACCAGACCGCTGCGCACCGCCAGATCCGCAGCATTGAGTCCACGAACGGATGTCACTTCTTCGGCGTTGACCTCAATCGACGGCGCGTCCTCAAACACCATCAGAATATCTTCGGCGGATGCGGCAGCCAGCGAACCGCCGAACAGCACACCGGCCGCGCGTTCGGCGCGGCCCACTTGCTCGGGACCATGAACCATCTCCGTCACGTCGCGCGCAAGCGCTCGTTGCGCTTCGCGACGCTCAGGATGCGCCTTCATTTCAGCCTCGAGCTCGACGATCTCATCCTGCGACCGGAAGGTGAAAAACTTCAGGTACGGGATGACGTCGCGATCTTCCGTATTGAACCAAAACTGATAAAAGCGGAACGGTGTGGTCCGATCTGGGTCCAGCCAGACCGCTCCGGATTCGGTCTTTCCGAATTTCTCCCCGCTTGGCGAGCAGAGCAGTGGAGTCACCAGTCCGTGTGTCTGTGCTCCGCGCAACTTCCTCACCAGATCGGTGCCTGCGACGATATTCCCCCACTGATCGCTGCCCCCCACCTGCAGCCGACAGTTGAATCGATTGTGCAACATGAGAAAGTCGTACGCCTGGAGCAGCGAGTAGCTGAATTCGGTGTAGGAGATCCCATCTTCCGACTCAATTCGACGCTTGACCGACTCCTTCGCCAGCAGGTAGTTCACGGTGAAGTACTTGCCCACGTCGCGAAGGAACTCCATCGCGCTCATCGTCGTCAGCCACTCGGCGTTGTTCGCCAATCGGGCAGGATTGGTCGCTGAGTCGAAATCGAGGAACCTCGAAAGCTGGCTCTGGACGCCGCGGACGTTCGTTTCAACCTGCTCCAGAGTGAGCAATGTCCGCTCGGCAGTTTTGCCGCTCGGATCGCCGATCAGACCTGTGCCCCCTCCGATAAGGGCAATCGGCGAATGGCCGAACCGTTGAAGACGTGCGAGGACCATGATGGGGAGAAGGTGCCCGACATGAAGGCTATCCGCAGTCGGATCGAAACCGGAATACGCCGTCACCTTCTCGCGAGCCAGCAGCTCACGAGTGCCCTGGGTGGAGTCGTAGACGATGCCGCGCCACTGAAGGTCGTCGAAGAGGGTTCTCACGTCCATTATCATAAGTCCGTGCGTGTGAGCCGGCGTGCGGTGCTCAAGGCGCTCATGGCAGGCGGAGTCGGAACGGCCATCGGTGGCGCCGCCTACGGACTGGCGTACTCCCGTCATCAAATTCAGGTGGTGCGCGCGCCGCTCCCGGTAACGGGCCTTCCGCCCGCTCTGAGTGGATTGCGGATTGGCCTGATTACCGATCTCCATCACAGCGAGATGGTGCCGGCCAGCGACGTCGTACGCGCCGTATCGCTGTTGATGGCGGAGCGTCCGGATTTGATCGTCCTCGGCGGCGATTACGTGACGTGGGGAGATCGGTCGTACGTCGAGCCGTGCGCCGAGGCCCTTCGCGGACTGCACGCCCCACTGGGCGTGTTTGCCGTCGTCGGCAATCACGATGACGATCGTGACATGCCCGCTGCGCTGATGTCAGAGGGTTACGAGGTCCTGCGCGATGCCCGCACGAGCATCACGGCTCGCGGAAGCAGGGTCGATCTCATCGGCATCCGGTACTGGACCCAGCGGCAGCGCGATATCGGACGCCTGGTTCGCGGTGCCGGCGGCACCATCATCCTTCTCGCACACGATCCACGCCGTCTGTCTGAAGCAGCGGCGCTGAATGTTCCCGTCGTCCTCTCGGGACACACGCACGGCGGCCAGGTGGTCTTGCCAGGAGTCGGAGCGATTGCGGCGAAGAAGTTTCCTGTCGTCGCAGGTATCGGCCGCCGCCAGGACACCACCATCTTCGTCAGCCGCGGGGTCGGGACCGTCTACGTACCGTATCGCCTCAACTGTCCACCCGATGTCGCCGTGCTCACCCTGAAACCGCGCGTCGTGTGAACGATATCCGACCTTTTCGCCGGGCGGTTATCGCGCCAGGAATCGGCGCCCCTCGATACGCCACCCACCGTTAAGGAGCACCTGAATAGCCATGGGGTAAAGATGATGTTCTCGTTCGAGGATTCGCGCCGCAAGCGTATCGGCATCGTCGGTGTCCTTGATGGCCACAGT
>DATBJG010000188.1:0-6916 GCA_036556585.1 Vicinamibacterales bacterium | reverse complement strand
ACCTTGGTTCACAAAATTGCAGTCTCATTTCTCGTGGCTGGCGCTGCGGTCATCACGCTGTCCGGTCTCGCGAATCAGGACGCGGACGCTGGCCGCCCCCGCGAACCAGGCGCAGCCGACGCCGGTTCGTCATTTCAATCGCCAATCACCAAATCGCCAATCAATCGCCGTTCGCAAATCATCAATCGTCAACGATTCACAAATCACGAATCACCCAGTCGCCATTGTTTCAGGCCATCGTTCGGCTGAACCCCGTCTCGTCGTACACAAAGACGTGGTTGGTTCCGTGAGAGATGGTTCGAAGCAGCACTCGGCGGCCCCAGAGGCGATGCAGATAGGCGAGCGTCTTGTCCGCGTAATCGATCTCCAAGTCTCGACCATCGTGGACATGTTCCAGACAGAGGTGTCGGCTGTTTTCGTGATCGGCATCCACGATTCGGATAACGGGAACCGGCCCCATACCAACGTTGGCAATCAGGGTTTCTTTGACCCGCAGCCAGTCGGCTTCGTCTGAGACGTGCGTGACGACCATCTCGTCTCCGCGGCGCTCGTACTCGAACATGTCCATTTCGCGCATCAACGCGGGCGTGAGAAAACGCCTGAGAAAAGACGAGTCGCGGTCGCTTTCTCTCACTTCGCTCATCTGCTCGATGCCCGTCTGGTTTGGCGGGCCGTCGCGATCGATCTCGGCGGCGGTTGGCTCGTCGCATCGCCGCTTGATGTCCTGCCAGATCTTGAAACCCAGATAGTACGGATTGATGCGACCCGGGTGAGGGCGCACGACCTGTGAGTGATGGACGAGAAACTCCATCTGCAGGTCTGGCGGCAGCTTGAGGTCGCTCAGAATCTGATGGTGCCAGTAGCTTGCCCACCCCTCGTTCATGATCTTGGTTTCAATCTGCGGCACAAAGTAGCGCGCCTGCTCGTGGACGATCGTCAGGAGATCCTTTTCCCACTCCGAAAGGCGCGGGTTGTGGTCGCGAATGAAGATCAGCAGATCCTCTTCCGGTTCGATCGGCACTCGATTCACATCCGGCTCTGGCGGAGGTGTCGGTTTGTGAATCTTGTGAAAGGGATCGTCTGGAGGCTTCGCGGTTTGCAACCGCTCCTTCTGCTCCTTGTCGGTGAGTTTGCGGATTGCCAGATTCCGGCGACACTGCAGCGAGAGTGCGTGCGCAGCGTCGAGAATACCTTCGACCGCGTCAATGCCAATGGACGGATTTTCGATGTACCCGCGCACGCGATCGGCGCGCACCTTGAATGTTTCGAGCGTTAATTCAGGCCGCGTGTCACGAAACGTGAAGTTGTTCTTGAAGAAGTCGTTGTGCCCGTACACGTGTGCGATCGTCAGGATCTGCAGGCAGAGCGAATTGTCCCGCATCAGGTAGGCGAGAGACGGGCACGAGTTGATAACCATTTCGTACGGAAGGCCGGTCGCACCATGGTTGTACAGGGTCTTCTGCTTCTCGAAGCTCTTGCCGTACGACCAATGGGGATAGTGCGCGGGCATCCCGGAATACGACATGTACCCGAGCATCTGTTCCTGATCGCACACCTCGAACTCCTGGGGGAAGCACGACAGACCAACTTCTGCGACGCGCTCACGGATCCTCGCGTCCCAGGATTCCAGATCGCTGATTGCCCAATGAAAACTCATAGAAATTGCAGAATTGCAGAATTGCAGAATTGCAGAAAGGATTTAACGGGCTTTAGAAACATCGTTCAGGCCGATCGCGTTGCCGGTTGCCCTTCGCGCGAGAGAAACGACCGGAAGGTGGGCCAGATTTCGTCGGCTCGCTCGATCAGCACGGCCTGGAAGTTTGGCGCCTTCAGCTCGCGGAGCAGATCCAGAGCCGTCTGCGGATGGAAGCCAGCCTGAGATGGCCGAATCTCACCGTAGCCGAAGAGATTCGCAACGTCGCACAGCTGTGCGGCGGCTTTGAGCGTCGCATCGTTGTCGTCGGAGAAATTGTCGCCGTCTGAGCAGTGGAACGCATAGATGTTCCAGAGCGTCGGGTGATAGCGAGCTTGAATGACCTCGAGCGCTTTGAGGTAGCCCGAGGAGATTCGCGTTCCCCCAGACTCGCCCTTTCGGAAGAACTCGTCCTCGGTGACCTCGCGCGCCTCCGTATCGTGCGCGATGAAGACGACGTTGACGTTCGCATAGCGCGCGCGGACGAACTGGTAGAGCAGGAAGAAGAAACTGCGCGCCAGATACTTCTTCATCGTGTCCATGGACCCGGACGTGTCCATGATGCAGAGTACGACCGCACTCGACTGTGGTCGCACGTCCTCGCGGAGCCGACGGTACTTGAGGTCCTCCCGATGGAAGGGAAATCGATCCTCCTCTCCCTCGTTGGACTGACCGCTCGAAATCCGTCGACGAATCCGCGCCAACGCCGTGCGTCGCTTGTCCAGTCGTACGCGGATGCCGACCCGCCGATGTCCCTTGGGCTTCCGGGGTCGGGTGGCAAATATTTCCGACAGCCGCTTCCGCTCCATGTCTGGCAACTCGAGATCCTCGAACATGATCCCGATCAGTTCATCGAGCGTGACGTCCGTTTCGTAGTAGTCCACACCGCGCGCATCGCCGGCCTGTCCCGTGGCGCCTTCTCCATTTGACTGGCCCACCACCTGACCGGGCTGAGTGTCACCCGTGCCCGTGCCGACCCCAGGAGCCTGGTCGCCGTAGACGAACCGGTACTCCTTGATCCCGCGGATGGGTACCTTGATGATCTTGTCTCGCCGTTGGCTGATGATGGATTCTTCTGCGACGATGTCGGCGATGCTCTCGCGGATGGCTTTGCGGACTTTTTGCCGATGACGCTGGCGATCGCGGGCTGACCGGTCGGAGCGCAGTGCGTCCGAGACCGAATAGGCTCGGAAGACGGCGGCAACGACCGCCGGTTTGCCGCCCGGATCTTCCGGCACGCTCAATCCTTCCAGAGGTTATTGGCTGCGTACGTGAGCACGACCTCGGCAGAGTGCTCGGAATACCCGAGTTCGATCAGGTTCTTCATGAGATCCGAGTACTTCTTGGCCTGCTCTTCGTCGCGCGCGCGCGTCTTGGTGATGATTCGGCTCATGTCGCGAACCGAGCTGGTCAACTTCTTCTCAATTGCCGCTCGCAGGGGCTCGTAAGAGCGATAGCTCACCTGCGTCCCTCGTCGTGTGGCCGTCCACAGATACGCCATCACTTCCTGACGGAACCCGTCAGCCGCGGAACCTATAATGGCAATCTGCTCCTCGACTGACTTCAGGAAGCCCTCGTCCGGCTGCAGCTCCTCACGCGTCTTGGAATCCTTGACGCGGGTCTTGTTGACGTACGCCTCGACGTGGTCGAGGTAATTCTGGAACAGCGACTCGGCCTGTTCTTCGAACGAGTACACAAACGCCTTGGTGATCTCCTTTTCCAGAATTTCCAGATAGGCCTTGTGGACGGTGTCCTGGAGGAACTCCAGGTACTGCTTTCGTGTGTCGTCAGACAACTCGGCGGCCTTGACCATTTCAACGAGCGCCTCTCGCACGTTGATCGGATTGATGCCATCGGCCGAATCCGAGAGTGCGTTGTCGAGCGCCTTCATGACAAAGCGCGTCGAAATACCCGCCATGCCCTCGCGGGGGGCTTCTTCTTTCAATTCACGCAAACTCACCTTGAGCGTTTTGCCCTTCTCGACGACCTCTTCGCCATCGTACAGACGCAGCTTCGTGAGCAAATCGCACTTTGCCGTGGGCTCGAGTCGTGTAAGGACGGCAAACATCGCGGCGACGGCCAGCGTGTGAGGTGCGATATGCGCGCGGAAGTTCGACTGCTGCAGCAGCTTCTGGTAGATCTTGACTTCTTCGCAAACGCGCAGGTTGTACGGCACCTTGACGACGACAATGCGGTCCAGGATGGCTTCGTTGGTGTGGTCGCTCTTGAAGCGTTGCCACTCCGCCTCGTTCGAGTGAGCGACGATCACGGTATCCACATAGACCGTGCCATGGCGACCCGGTGCCGGCACGAACTTCTCCTGTGTAGCGGTGATCATCGTGTGGAGATACTCGGCCTCGTTCTTGAAGACCTCGATGAATTCGACCATGCCCCGGTTCCCCACGTTGAAGGCGCCGTTCAAATCGAGCACGCGCGGGTCCCCTTCGGAGTGCAGGTCGAGCTTTGAGATGTCTTCCGATCCAATGAGCACCGATGTGTCCTGATTGTTTGGATCGACAGGGGGCACGACACCAATCCCGCGCCGGTCCTGTCTCGCAAACGTCAGGGTCACAACCGGGACTTCTTCGTAGCGTCCACCGAACTCCTCTTTGAGGCGATGCCTGCAGACGGGACAGAGCTCTCCCTCGATGTGCACGTCGAGCATCTTCTCGAACTCGCGCCGCAGCTGACGTGGAATCAGGTGGAGCGGCTCCTCGTGCATCGGGCAGCCGTCAATCGCATAGAAGGCACCGCCCTCTTCGAGACCACGCTTGAGTCGCTCGACGAGCGAACTCTTGCCCGCGCCAACAGGACCCATCAGGTACAGCACCTGACGGCTTTCCTCACCTTGAAGGGCGGCCGAGTGGAGATACCTCACGATTTGTGAGACCGGCCCCTCGATGCCGAAGAATTCGTCCTTGAAGAATTCGTAGACCTTGAGCCGTTCGTCGCCGAACAGCCGGCCGCTGCGGCTGTCGCCGCAGTGCACGTCGCTCACGCCCGCGCGCATGACAATATCGTGGAGGCGGGCGTGCGCCAGGCGCGACAAGCAGGGGTCGCGCCGTACGCGTTCGAGGTAGTCGATAAAGCGGCCGCGCCACTCAGCGGTGGTTTCGTTGGCCCGGTCCCGCGCAATAATCTGGGCAAACGTCGTCGGATCCTGGAACATACTTCTCCTCCGCTGGACGCCGCCGATGTATGAGGCCGTTATCTGACCTCTGTCGCCCGAAAGCGACAGATTCAATCCTGTAATTGGATTATCGAACGTCGCGAGTCTGAACAGCAGTGCAGGAAAGTCTGCGAAGATCTGTACAGATCCGTGAAAAAGGGATTGGCCCTCTTTTTCGCCGATCTATGGGCGCCTTTTTCGCCGATCAATTCGTAGCGTCCGGCTTTAGTAGCCGATCAATTCGTAGCGTCCGGCTTTAGCCGGACGTCAATGAAATCTCCAAGACGGCGAGACGATGCTGAGAATTCGGTATGAGTACTCGTAGTGAGTCTCAATGCGATGGAATCTGCCGGCCGCTTCGAGGATAGCCGACGGGGCCAGTTTGAAGCGTTTCGCCAAACCTATCTCAGCGTAATCGCGGGTGCCGCGATAACGGACGCCATTTTGTCGAATCGACAGATAGTTGGGATCCCCCTCATCTTTAATGAAGTTCCTGCCACGCCAGAAGATGACATGGGCCCGCCAGTTGGCGCGCTCGGCCGCCACGCGCCCGAAAAACGCAATCCCGTCACGGCTCAGATCCGGCCGGCTTCGGTCTGGCACATATCTCGAGCCCACACCAAACAGCTCGATCGAGGCACGGTAACGTGTGGCGATCGTTCCGTGGACATCGACGCCGAGCGCCGCAGCCGAACTGTCCGCCACTGGCCCTGAATCGTAAAGTTGCCCGCCTTCGTGCACCACGTGAATCTGGAACGGGATTGACACAAGAGAAGAGACACGCAGGGAGCCGTTGAATCCCCCATCAAACCGTTCACGATGCTCAGCCGTGTTGAGACGCTGCCAGTTCAGCCAGAAGCTGTTGTGCACCGTAGTGCCTGTGAAGATCCACGCGAGGCCCGCTTCGTACGGACGGTCGAACGACAGCGTTTCGCGTTGAAGAGGCGGCAGCAATGCGTGGGGTCCACCGCGATCTGGTCCAACTGGAGCGCTCACGGTCAAAGCCGGCAATGTCCCGAACACGAATGACGACCGCTTCCCACTCACTGTGAGCGACAGCACCGGCCTGACCTGCTCAAAGGCATCGTCTGAACCAAAGCGCTGGTTGCCAAAGGCACCCATCAGCAGTGTCACGCGATCGTTCAGGTCGAAGGCCACACCAATCCTGGCCGCGGCACCAAAGATCGTTTCCCCTTCGCGGAATGGGTTGCTGAACTCTGTGTTGTCTGCGTAGAAAAGCAGGTCGGATTCGAGTGCGATCCGTTCTTGCGCCGCCAAGTTCGATGAGCCGAGAACGGTCAGCAGCAGGAGGCTGGCACCGCCCAGACCAGGTCTGAACATCCGAAATACAATAGTTTGAATTGCAGAATTCCAGGATTGCAGTTCTCCTTCTCTTCAGCTGCAGCCTCGCCAACGCGCAGAGCGTGCAAAAACCGCCAGCGGACCCGTTTGCGGCCGGTCGCTGGCATGTTGAGTTTGCGCTTCAGGTGGCACTCGAGGCGTGGAACTACAACACGTCGCACGAAGAGCTGTACGGGATCGTCGAAGGCGTGACGTACGGATTGCGCGACGGGCTCGTCGTGACGGCCCGGCAACGGACCTACTACGTATCTCAGCGCCTCAACGACACGTGGCTCCTTGGCCTGACGGGCGGCCTCCGCTGGCGCATTGCGCAGAAAGGGCGCACTTCGACCTTTCTGCAGTTCGACCTTGGCGTGTCGGACACGGCCATCGCCACACCCCGCCGCGGCACGCGCTTCAACTATTTGCTCATTGGTGGGGGAGGAATCCTCGTCAGACTCAAGCCCCGACTGCATCTCATTACGACGCTCGAGCTGATTCACCTTTCAAATCTCAACCTGGCGGGTTCGGATCGGAACCCTGATATCGAAGCCATCGGCCCTTCATTGGGCCTCATCGTCGGGTTCTAGCCCTCACGACCTGGTCTTTCGGTCCGCTCTTCTTTCTTTAACCGTCTGGCCTTCCTTCAACCCCTTCCAAGCTTTCGTCCTTCCCTCGTTCCTTTCTGCAATCCTGCAATTCTGCAATCCTGC
>DATBJG010000187.1:0-6016 GCA_036556585.1 Vicinamibacterales bacterium | reverse complement strand
CCGAACGCGCGCGCGGCCTGCCCGCAAAAAGTCGAGCGCTTCGGCCGCCCCGCGAGACAGATCAATGATGATTCCGTCGGCCTGCGGCCCAGAGCCCGGACCTCGGTCCAGAACCCGGACCTGAACCGAGCGGCCATTGTTCAGATTGGTCACACGAATGAGTGTGCCGAACGGATAGCTGGGATGCGCGGCCACCATTGCGTTCATGTCGAACTTGACCCCGCTGGCCGACGTCTTTCCGTGAAAGGTGGTGCCGTAGTAGGTCGCTAAGCCTTCTCGTGTCGCCAGTACACGCCCTGGAGTACCTACCGGTGGGGACGAAGGTGTCCGTGCGGCACAACCCGCGAGACTGGCTGCCGTGAGAAATCCGACGATGAATCGCACACCGAAATGCATAACAGGAGTTCAAGAGATACGACTTTGAACAGGAGGATAGGAGTTTAGGAGGTCTTTTCGGTAATGAACAAAACGAGAGTTAGGGGATCAGGAGCCTCTCGTTATTAGTCGTGCGGAAATGCCAATACACGGTGACCGGCCGCGCCGCAGGCGGCTTCGCCGGGCTGCCGGTCACCGTGCAGGGCTTCTCCTGATCTCATAACCTCCTGTTTTGTTCTTTTGCCAGGACCTCTTGATCTCCTAACCTCTTGTTCAAGAAACTCCTGATCTCCTGTTAGCGTTCGGTAGCTCGCCGCTCTTCGGCCCGGGCGCCGGCAAGGATGTTGTACAGGCCGTAGTTCCCCTCGTGACAGGCGTGTTCGAAGAGTGGTCCGATTGCTTTCGCCCAGGGAACCTCCGCAGACCACGGTCTCGTCCAGGTCGAGGGATCTTCAACCGTGAACTGATAACGGATCGTGTCCTCGGACACCCGCGTGAATCGCTCGGTCAACTTCATGTTCTCGCTGGCGCCCTGGAAAGCCATCTTGCCGTTGAAATTCGTGGTCTCGACCACCAGCGTCTCACCTTCCCACCGGCCACGGTAACTTCCCGTCCACTGTCGGACGCTCTGGGGTAAGTGAGGCCGACCGTCGAGCGGGATGATGCGGACGTCGTGGATCATCTCGGTGAGGATCATCACGTACCCGGGGATCTGCACGATCTGGTAGTTGTTGTTGTACGCGCCCGCAAGCATGGGGGGGCCGATGCGGTCCATGATGATGCATCGGACGCTGAGAGGCTGGTTCTCGACAGCATCGGTTGGCCCACCCATCCGCTTTCGTGCCTCGGCGCGCGCGGCCGCTCTCTTCTGTCCCTCGGCACTCAGGGGCGGCAGCCTGCCGTCCTCCGGATCGACAATGAGTGAGGTTCGCAGATTGGAGGCGAGCGGCGCCTGGCTGCGATCGAGACCGAACTGGGTGAAGTCGTAGTGGACGTCGGCAACGGTGCCTGGAACGGTCTGTTCGTTCTCCTCGGCGGCCGCTCGTTTGATCCTCTCGGCCGCTTCCTCTTTCGTGTAGAACTCCTTCGTGACGTCCTTCGGACGCTGCAGCGGCACGTATGTGGTGTTGTTCCAGAAGCCTTGCAGGTCGGGCTGACCGTCAGGCGTCCGCGGCGTGGTCCATTTACGCCCGGAAGTCTGTGCCGTGACGAGCGGCGCGGCCAGCCAGATTGCAGCAAAACACACGGCCGCGAACCCCGTCGGAGCGAGAAGTCGGTGGGTCATGCGAAACCTCCCTCGGAAAACGCGACGAGGCCGACGACCGGGACAGGCTCGGAAACGATAGTTCGATTATGGGTGGCGGGCCGACGTTGTCAAGCCAGTGCCGCACCCGGCACCCAGCACCCAGCACCCGTCGTCACCAGTAACCAATCAATCGGCCCGCGCCAACGGCGGTCAACCAGGAGAGCAGCGACACCCCGCCAGCCACGGCCAGCTGCGACTGCTCGCGCTGGGTGAGTTCGCGGGTCCCCCGCGCCTTCCAGGCGGGCAAGCGACTGAGGACCGCCACGTTCGCCAGCCCGAGTGCAATCGCCGGAAATTTGATCAACAGGAATGGGTTGCCGACGTATTCCGTCGCGTTGGTCGTGATCAGGCAGAGTCCGCTCATGGCTGCGAGAAGGAAGCCACCTGCGGCCAGCGGCACCGTTGGCCGTGCGATGGCATCGATGCTCACCTGTCGCCGCCAGGCGCCAATGAGCCGTAAATCCAGAACGAGGACGGAACCGAAGAGGGATGCGACGCCGAGGATGTGGGCGAGGTTGACGAGACCGTAGGTCCAGACACCGGAGTTACGCATGGCGTGACCAAGAGCGGAGTCCTGGAGCCACGCCATGAAGTCGGACACGATGCTCTGCGGGTCGAGCCCTACTCGCGATCGGGATAGACGTTGAACGTGCGGCCGTTCCAGGTGACCCGCTCGGTCTTGATTTCGTAGCGGTTCCCGTCGCGGTTGCGATGACCGTGGATGGTCACCTTTGCCCCCACCGGAATGACTCCTTCTTTCAAGCCTGCCCGCTCGGTCCGCGCCGCCGGCGCCAGCGTGATGTCCCAGATCTGGCCGTCGGCCTTGACTCTCATGGTGGCGTGCGGCCCCGCCAGACTGACCGGACTTTCGACGGTACCGGAAAGCTCGAATTCTTCGGTTCCCTGGCCGCTCCAGCCGTGATGCGCCGCAACCGGAATGGCCCCTAGTGCCAGGATGCCCATGAAAACCCAGAGGGAAAACCGTCTTCGCATGGCTTGCCTCCTTGAACGGTCGTGTTCAGGGGTTGACCGTTCCTCCCTCTAACTTACCACGGTCAGCCACCGCACCCGGCACCCCGCACCCGGCACCCCGCACCCGGCACCCTTATTTAGCAGCTCGAATCTCAGCCGCGTGCGCCAGTATTCGCTCGTCTCGAGTGCCGGTTCTAAGAGCACGCGTGGACGCGCTCAGTGCGTCATCGAGCCGGCCGGTCTTGAAGTAGGCCCATGCCAGAGCATCCTCTGTGAAGATGTCGCGGCGCGTCTCGGCGATCGCCTCAGCCACCTTGACGGCTACCGGAAGCTTGCGATTGCGTTCGGCGAGGAACAGCGCCAGGGCGGCTTCCGTCTGGGCGATGGCCGGACCTGCGAGATCTTCGCCCAGCTGATAGTAGCGTTCGGACTCGGCCAGGTTGCCATCCTCTGCGTAGATATCACCAATCCGGCCGGCAAGTTCGAGGGTTGGTGTTCGCTCGAGTTGTTCGAGATAGACGTTCAGGGCTTCACCGCGCTGTCCCCGAGCGGAGGCCACCTTGCCTAGACCAATGATGGCAAACGGATATTCGGGGAAGATGAATGCCGCGCGACGATACTCACGCTCCGCCTCTTCCAGCTTCCTCATCCTGAGATAGAGCTCCCCAACCTGAGCGCTGTACCATGCTTGCGCTTCAGGGTCGTGCGCGGTGGTGGCTTCCCTGGCCAGCTCCATTGCTTCGAGGGCACCAGGCAGATTCCCTTGCAGCTCGCGCGCGTAGGCGACTCGGGCGTAGGCCGCCGCGCTCGGGCGCAGGCTCATCATCTTGTCAAACGACTCGAAGGCTTCGTCGTACTCGCCAAGTTCGATCAGCGCGTCGCCAATGACGCCGTAGTTCCAGGCATCTTCAGGTCTGAGATCGCGCGCGCGACGCGCCACTTGAAGAGCCTCGCGAAACCGGTGCTGCGACAACTGGCTCGCGCTGAGCAGTCGCAACGCGTCGTAGTGTCCGGGCGCGTCTTTGAGAACCGATGTCAACAGTCTTTCGGCGCGGCCGGAGAGCCTGCCATCGCCGGTGACTCGGGCCTGACGTAACAGGACGTCGGCCAGCAACGCTGCCGCGGCGTGGTCGTTCGGCTCCTTGGCCAGCCGCTTTTCCATGTCGCTCACCCGCTGCCGCAGTCCGGCAGCAGACGTCGGAGGAGCCCCTGGCATCCCCACCGCCGGCTCGATGCTGATTGGACCATCAGTACTGTCACCGCCGGCAGGCGACATCAGGCGTGGCAGCACCGCTGCTGCCACGCCAAGCGAGATGGTCACGATGATCCAGGTGATTCGCGAGCGCATCGAGACCGCTCCTCGATCAGGGATGGTGCGCATGTTCGTAACCCTGGTGTGGAATCGCAACATACGGGAAGTCGGCCGAGAACACCCGGTCGTTGACATCGACGCCATCGCCCAACAGGTTGTTTGGCGAGCGGTTCGCGTTGCCCCCACAGAACCCGAACGACTCGATGATCGGACCAACGACGGAGCCGTAACCGCATGCAAAGGCTCTCAAATCGATGTCGGTCACGTCGTCTTCGAGGCGCCGGCCGTTGGGGAATCCGGCAAAGTCACCGTTGAGCACTCCCAGTCGATCACCCGTGCCGACCGGCCCGCTTGGAGGAATCGCGACGTTCAGTCGCAGCAGGTCCGCCCGGGTGCTGCCCGTGAAATTGAGTCCGGGAACACCGGTTAGCAACACCGCAACGAGATCGCCGCGCTGCGTCTCTGGCGCATCATCCAGGGCGGCATAGAGCGCGTTCTCGAGCCGTGTGACCTCCGGGGACGTGTATCTGATCAGAAACCGGGCGTCATCGTCCGGGTCCGACCGGTTCCAGCGGTCTTTCTGGCCCAGAGGGATGACGACCTCGTTGATCAACGGATTGCCCAGGCGGGACACCTGAACGTACTGCCGCTCATCGTCCCGGTCTTCATCGTCGTCATGATGGTCCTCATCGACCCAGACCCTGGGACGGCTCGCGCTTGCGTAAATGCCCAGCACGGCATTGGGGTCAGTCGGCCCGCTCGGCAATTGCCGGTTGCGCGTCAGTTGGGTGATTGGCACCTGGATGGCAATCGCGTGCGTGTTGAAGCCTCCCACGCCATCCACCCCCGCCGCGGTCAGCAGTGGGATCGCGTGGAGCGGGTTGAAGGGTCGCAGCCCGGCCAGATCAAAGACGGAGCCCAGGTCGACGAAGAAGGGGTCGTCGGCCGGGCCCGCGAACACCTTGATGCCATTGGGCAGGATCTGGACGGCCTCGGCCCGAAGCGCTTCGTAGGCCGGCGTCGATCGCGGCCCGATGTTGGCCGGTGCCGTTGGCAGATTCCTGCCGATCGTGGTGCGCTGTCTGTTGGTGATCTGCCGCACCCGGTAGGTCTGCGGCATGTTCCAATCAGTATCCGAGAGACTGTCGATTGGCCCGGTGTTGTAAAGGAAGGTATTGGGGTTGCGAATCTTCGTCCGGAACCGGAACTGAAACGTCACATCGTCCCTGCCATTGCCGTCGTTGTCGACGTGGATTTCATAAAGGACGTTGTCGTCGAAACTGTGAAAGTTTGGCCCGCCGGCCGGCTCTTCCAGCGGAATGTAGTTGGCAATTATCGTGACCGTGTCAGGACGGTCGGGACTCACAAAGGCGTAGACGTCGGTGTTGTCCGCCAGGGGGTCCGCACTGATGAGCGGGGCTTCGCGGTGACTCGAGGCATCGGTTCCAATCCACCAGGATCCAGCACAGGCGACGGTAAGGAAGAGGAGCAGTAGTCTTTTCACATGGCCCTCCGATCTTGTCCGGCAGGTATACGCAACCGGCAGGGCGACGGATTCATGGCTCGCGGGATGAACCACTACGACACGAAGACCACGACGTAAACCGGAGCGTGATCCCGGGGGGGGGACGTTCCGGTGGGCCGCGCTCGCGCGGCGGCGGATTGAGGCAACCGGAACGTTCCACGAAAGTCTGCGTGTCGTGTCCTTCGTGGCGTCGTGGTTCCCATTTGGGAAACGATCCGTGCAAATCCGCGTCCCGTCATGAGCTCCCAAAGAATCGGCTCTCTTGACCCCACAGCGGAGGTAACCTGACGCTATGCTGGAAAGCCTCCTCTACGACGTCCGTTTTGCAACCCGCAGTCTTCGGCGTGGTGGTTTCATTACGGCGATCGCCGTCCTTACGCTTGGGCTCGGCATTGGCGTCGTGACCGCACTGTTCGCGATTGTCGATGCGGTGCTGCTGCACCCTATCGTCCCGGATCACGATCGTGTCGTTCGCATCTCCAAGCTCGACAGACAACGGGGTGACTTTCCATACTCCTTATCGCTC
>DATBJG010000186.1:0-19327 GCA_036556585.1 Vicinamibacterales bacterium | reverse complement strand
GGTCATGACGGGACGCGGGCTCGCGCGGATCTTCCAGAGCGGATCGCCAAGGTGATGGGGCAGCTCCCCGCCCCGGGCGCGCTCGACGATCGCTTTCTTAAATCGGCGCACCGCCGTCTCGAGCTCTTCGGGCGAGATCGGCCCTTGCTGAACAAATTGATCCAGTCTCCGATGGCACCGGCGCCAAGGGGCGCCTCAGGCGGTAGGCTTTTGCGTTCGCCGGGCATAACTCCTCCTCATGTTATGCCCCACACACCAAATTTCGGACACTCTCGGCACGATCCGAACGTCCCGAACGATCCGAACGATCCGAACGATTCGAACGATCCGAACGATCCGAACGATCCGAACGATTCGAACGTTCTATGTCTTAGAAAAGCTCCCGCCAGGTAAAAAAGAGCGTCGCGTTCAGTGCTTGTCCCATCGCGAATGCCACGATCCACGCGGAGCGGACCCGAAGAGGGACGAGAAGCGCGAGCGCAAGAAATGCCGGGAACAGAACCGACGTGAAGCGCCCGACCGAGAGGAATCCGCCAATCAGGATTGGCGGCACGAGATTCACCAGAAGAAACACGGCATACGGCAGACCAAACCGCCGGAAGACCAGCCACGTCATCGCAAACACGAAGAGCGCCGGTGCCGCGTTCATGACGTCGAGCGGAATCGACGAGGTGTACGCGTACAGCCCGAAGTACGAGACGTAGACGTAGCTGTTGACGAAGAGATTCGAAAGCCCGCCGTACTGACGACCCCAGGCTATGTGTCCTTTGGCCCAGGCAAAGGCGTCACCCGTCAGGTTGTAGATGAACAGCGAATAGAGCAGCATCCCAATCCCCGGCATCGCCGCCGTCAGCAACGTCGCAAACGGCCGTGGACGAAACACCGCGAGGGGTTGACCGGCAACCGGGTGCCCGTGAACGACCTCGTGCCACCAGCGCCTCGGCCCTGCTCCACCGCTACCCCGAAACAGATGCTCGAGCGCCAGAATGCCGAGAGGCAGGCTGAGAAAGCAGCCGTTGGGGCGCGTCAGTCCAACCACGAGGCCCCAGATACTGGCCTTGACGAGCTCGCCGCGGTGAAAGTGAAAGAAGGCAGCCACGGCGGCGCACAGATAGAGCGACTCCGTGTAGACGGCACTGTAAAAGAGCGCAAATGGGTACGATGCCAGTAACCACAGCGCCGTGACCGTTTGTTCGTGGTCCAACCACTGTCGCGCCAACCCATACAAATAGATGAGCGCAACAAGAAACGCGGCAAAGCTCAGGATCATGCCGCCCAGGACGTAGCGCGAGCCGAGCAGGCGTCCAACGGCACGCATCGCAAGCGGATATGCCGGGAAGAACACGATGCTCTGTTGATCGCGCTCCTGGCCTCGGGCATTCCATGTGTAGCCGTACGTGGCAATGCCGGCGTACCAGCTGGCATCCCACCTCGAAGGCAGATTCAGAAATTCATTGTCGGAAATGCGGTTGGGCGGCTCTGCCACCTTGTAACCAATCGTCACGACGGCAAAGTAGCCGACGAGCAGGACGGGCAGCCGCGTCCCCAGACAGATCGGCCAGAGGACGCCGAACAGCTGCGACCGAATGCCCGCGCGTGTGGCTTCGAGCAGACGACGGTAGATGGGCTGCTGGCGAACCACCAGGTGACGAACCACCATGATTGCGAGAGCCCAGAGGATGACGCGCCAGGGTGAGGTGAGCGACAGGCGAACCCCAAGGAAGCGCCACCTGAGGCCACCAAAGATCACCAGGAGCACGCCAATCGCAAGAAGCAGGAGCGACAGGATGTCGGCGGCCCGTGCCCACGCAGGGAGAATGGAAGGAGGGTCGGATCTCGTGCTGTCTTCTGGTTGCGCCTTCCAGGTTCCGTCGCTCATTCGGTTTTCAATCCCAGCGCCCGCTCCTCCACGTGGATACGTCTCAACATGAGGGCGCCGAACACCAGGACCGCAAGCGCTCCACTCCAGGGAGCTCCTAACATCATTGCCGCGCCGACCAGCTCGCCAACCACCGCCACGTAATTTGGATGACGCATCCAGCGGTACGGCCCGCTCTGGACGAGCGGCGCGCCAACTGGCACGAGCACGCGGAAGGTCCAGCGGGTTCCCAGCGACGAGATGGCCCACCATTTAAGCATCTTGGCCATCGTAAAAAGGACCGCACCAGGGATGATCAGCCGACCAGGCGCACCTCGCCACCAGGCCTCGGCTGCCATCATCAGAAAGCCCCCTGGGTACGCCAGCTGCATCACCGTATACACATCGCCACGCGGCTCGACTGCTCCTTCGGCTCTGAGGGTACGCTCGTGCATCCGTGACACCGTCGCCTCACCAATCATCGCAACGGCAACGATGAGCGTAACGATGGCAATCAGCATTGGCAATCACCGGCTGTTCGAATGACAGATCGAAGAACCGAAGGGGCGATCGCGGCGCCGCATGCGGCTGCGCCGATGGCAGCCGGCGTGTCGACGAGGCTGCGAAGCACACGATTGAAACGCCATTTCCACGCGAATGCTTTCTGGCGCCGTCTGGCCAGAAGGACGTGCGCGTCCGGTTGCCCTGTCGCCAGAATTTCAAGCGCCGCCTCTGCTGCCAGCTCTGCACCACGCACGGCAAATCGCATTCCGTCTCCCGTCATGGGATCGATGAAGCCTGCCGCATCACCCGCAAGTAACAGACCGGCCACGCTGGGGGTCTCGACCTCGACGGCCAGCGGTCCGAGCACGGTCGGACGTCCAATCAGTCGCGCGCGGGTAAACCGATCGCGCAACACGGCATCGCGACGAATGGCACCAAGCAGCACCGCTTCCGGATCGCGCGATTGGCCAATGGTCGAGGCGGGTGCGACGAGACAGGCGTTGGTGAGGCCACCGTCGAGCGGTGCCACGCCAATGTACGCTCCCACTCGAATGTGCATTTCACCAAGTGTCGACATGCCCGAGACGCCTTCGAAATAGCCGCCGACGGCCCAGCGTCGTGGTCGCAGGGGATGGCGCGCCAGGCCCAGTCCAAAGGCGACGGGCGATCGGCGTCCGTCCGCCGCAATAACCACAGGGGCCGCGATTGTCACGTCGCCTTTGTATGACGAAACGACGAGCCCTCGGACACATGCGACGGGTCCATCGGTTTTCGGTTGCACATGCGCACGGCGCACCGTCACGCCGTCGTCAAACTGCGCACCCGCACGAACAGCTTCTGTCAATAACGCGTAGTCCAGATCTCGGCGCGCGACCGAACGCCCAGAGAAGCCGGCGGGATATCGCCCTTCGACGCGTACTTTCCCCGGCCCCGTCACGAGCATGCCGTCAATGGGCATCCCATGCGTGTCAATCCAGGCCGACACGTTCAAGCGGCGCAGCAGGGCGAGCGTTCCGGGATTCAGGCTGTCGCCGCACAGCTTGTCACGCGGGAAGCGGGCGCGATCGAGCAACAGCACGCGCGCACCCGCACGGGCCAGCAGCGTGGCCGCAATCGATCCCGCCGGCCCGGCGCCGGCAATGAGGACATCCCACATGGTTCGGCTCTCGGCTTTCGGCTCTCGGCTTTCGGCTTTCGGCTCTCGCTGTCGGCTCTCGACTGTCGACTGTCGACTGTCGACTGTCGACTGTTGGCTGTTGGCCCTCGTACCCTATGCCGGAGCGCTCAGAAGAAGCGCACTGTTTTTTGATCCGAATCCCAGGCAGTTGCAGAGGGCGTGGCGAGGCGACGCGGGCCGTCCGACGTTCGGGATGAAATCAAGGTCGCAGTCCGGGTCGGGCTCGTGCAGGTTGATGGTCGGCGGCAGGAAGCGCCGCGACAGGGCCAAGGCGGTTGTCGCAACGCCGGCCGCTCCGCTTGCACCCTGCGGGTGACCGATCATGGACTTGATCGACGATCCGGGAACGAGGTCGGCGCGCGCGCCCAGAAACTGCCGCACGCACCGTGCTTCGACAGCATCGTTCAGGAGCGTCGAGGTGCCGTGGAAATTCACATAGTCGATCTCCTCGACGGCTGCACGTGACCGATCGACCGCCAGGGCCATCGCACGCATGATCTGCTCGCCATCGGCAGCCATCTGGACGCGATGATACGCGTCGCAGGTCGAGCCGTACCCTTCAATGCGCGCGTAGATCTGGGCGCCGCGTGCCTTCGCACGGTCTTCCCGCTCGAGGACCAGCATCCAGGCACCTTCGCCAAGGACAAATCCGTCACGGCCACGATCGAACGGCCGCGAGGCGCGGGCGGGTGTGTCGTTGTAGCGCGTTGACACGGCACGCATCCGCGAGAACCCGAAAATCATCCCAGGCGTGACAGGCGCATCCACGCCGCCCGAAAGCAGCACTTCGGCTTCGCCGCTGCGGAGCAGCGAACAGGCATAGCCAATGGCATCGGTGGAGCTCGTGCAGCCGGTGGACAACACATGGCTCACGCCGTGCAATCGAAGAGAAATCGACAACTCGCTCGAAATCATGCCGACGATCCCGAGCGCAATGGCGTACGGCGTGACGTGCTTCCCGCCGTTGAGGAAGAAGTCTTCGTATTGACGCTCGCCGACATCCACGCCCCCACCGCCGGTCCCGATCACAACCCCAGCGTCGGGTTCCTCCGCTCGCAGCCCGGCATCGCTCCAGGCTTCGCGCGCGGCAATCACTCCAATGAGCGCCGCACGCGAGTACCGCCGCGGATCGGCACGCGACTGTCCGTCTTCGTCTCCGTCAACCGCGGGAATGTCGGCCGAGCTGAGAGGAGGAACAGGCGCGGCAACGCGGCACGGCAGGCCAGACGCATCGAAGTCGGTGATCGCACGCGTGCCGCTGCAGCCCCGGCTGACGGCCTGCCAGAATCGCTCGCGGCCAATCCCGAACGGTGACACGACACCGATCCCGGTGATGGCGATGCGCATGATGTTCACGCCTATAATACGCGCAACCATGTCGGCGAGCCCGCGACTTCCAAGCTCGGCCGTACGGGTCTTCGCGTGGGCTGGCGGCGCATTGTTCGTCGGTTCGCTTGCCTGGTTTGTATTCTTCTACTACGCGGTGCTCGGGCACCGCGCGGCGCCTCGCGAAATACTCGTTCCGCATCTCGCAATCGACGTGCTGCTCTTCGGCGCATTCGCCGTTCACCACAGCCTCTTTGCACGCGATCGAGTCAAGCAGCTTATAACGCGTCGGCTCCCCGCGTCACTCGAACGATCGACATATGTTTGGGTCGCCAGCTTGCTGTTTGCGCTCGTGTGTCTTGCCTGGCGACCCGTGCCGGGCGGTGAGCTGTATCGAGTGGACGGATGGCCAGGATGGGTGATTCGCGGTGTGCAGGTATTCGGACTTTTTCTCAGCTACCGCGTCGCCAGCGCACTTGATGTGCTGGAGCTTGCAGGCATTCGACAGGCGCTCGGTCAGGCCAAGAAACCGCGAATTGAGGTCGTCGGCCCCTATCGCTGGGTCCGCCACCCGTTGTACGCCGCCTGGATCATGTTCGTCTTTGGTTCGCCGGACATGTCGGTGGATCGCCTGACCTTCGCTGTTGTCAGCTCCGCGTACATCGTCGTGGCAATCCCGTGGGAAGAACGCTCGTTGCGCGCGTCGCTCGGTGAGGGATACAGCCGGTACATGGAAGCCGTGAAGTGGAGAGTTCTGCCGTTCGTGTATTGAAATCCGCACGTCCGGCTAACGCCGGAGGCGACGACTGAAAGCCAAGCTGAAGGCTGACGGCTGAAGGCTGAAGGCTGAGGGCTGAAGGCTTGATATGATCTCGCCATGGAAGAACGCGACTTTTTCACCGAGCGTGCGGAAACCCTGCCGGCCAACTTCACGTGCCCGCGATGCAAACGTCGCAACGAGTATCTGGTTCGATGGGTGCGGCGGACCAAGAAAGACCGGCTGCCCCCTGGCGCGAACGAACGGGATCGCGCGCTGTTCGGGAAGGTCCGCGATCACATGGTCCGCATGGACGACCTGCTGACGTGCAAAGCGTGCGGGAAGCGCTTCGAGATCCCGTCGCATCAGTCGCTGGTCTTTACGCAACGAGACCAAAATTGAAGGCTTTGGCTCACAGCTGAAGGCTGACGGCTGAAGGCTCACATGGCCGACGTACAAGCAACCCCGCCAATTCCGACTGTGCTCCCCGTGCTGCCGATCCGGCAGATGGTGGCGTTTCCGCTCACGCTCATCCCGCTGGCCGTCAATCGACCGGTCTCCGTCGAAAGCATCAATCGGGCGCTGTCGTCCAACCGGATGGTCCTGCTTCTCCTGCAGGAAGGCGAAACCGACGACCCGCAGCCTTCCGATCTCAAGCGGGTGGGTACGGTCGGCATCATTCGCCAGATGGCGAAAACGCCAACGGGCGTCAACGTGCTGGTCGAAGGGGTCGTTCGCGCGCGAGCCCAGACTCTTACACGCACGGACCTGTTATTTCAGGCGACCATCGAGGCGGTTCCCGACAAGGCCGAGCGGACGCTCGAGGTGGACGCACACATGCGCCGTCTCCACGAACTCATGGAGCGTGCGCTCGCGGCCTCCGACGGCCTGCAGGAACTTCGCGGCGCCGTGATGAGCATCGAGGACCCGCTGCGCCTGGGCTATCTGCTGGCCAGCATGCTCGACATCAAAGCTGACGAGAAACAGCGGCTGCTCGAGACAGACGACCTGACGGCGAAATTGACGATCGTCGAGGCAGCCCTGTCGCGCGAGATTTCACTGCTCGAGCTGAAGAGCAAGATCGAATCACAGGCGCAGCAGGAGATGACCGACGCGCAGCGACAGTACTACCTGCGCCAGCAACTGAAGGCGATCCAGGAAGAGCTGGGCGAGGGTGACCGTCCGGACGGCGCCGATCTGCGAAAGCGCGTCGAAGAAGCCAAGCTGCCAGACGCCGTCGCGGCCGTTGCCACCCGCGAGATCGATCGCATCCAGCGGATGGGTCCCTCATCGCCCGAATCGCAGATGATCCGCACCTACGTCGAGTGGCTCCTCGAAATTCCCTGGACCACGACCACCGAGGATCGCCTCGATCCCGTCGAAGCACGCCGCACGCTCGACGAGGATCACTACGATCTCGACAAAGTCAAAGAACGCATCGTCGAGTATCTTGCCGTCCGCAAACTGAAAGGCGACATGAAAGGACCGATCTTGTGTTTCGTCGGTCCGCCAGGCGTTGGCAAGACCTCTCTGGGACAGTCAATCGCCCGCGCGATGAACCGGAAGTTCGTCCGCATTTCGCTCGGCGGAATCCGCGACGAAGCCGAAATTCGCGGGCATCGGCGGACCTACATCGGGTCGATGCCCGGGCGTATCGTGCAAGCGCTCAAGCAGGGAGGGTCTGCGAACCCGGTCTTCATGCTCGACGAAATCGACAAGCTGAGCGTCGGATATCAGGGAGATCCCGCGGCCGCCTTGCTGGAGGTGCTCGATCCAGCACAGAACAACAGTTTCCGCGACCATTACCTCGAGGTGCCCTTCGATTTGTCGCGCGTGCTGTTCATCGCGACGGCGAACCAGCTCGGTACGATTCACCCGGCCTTGCTCGATCGCATGGAAATCACTTCGCTGAGTGGCTATACAGAAGAGGAAAAGATGCACATTGCCCGGCGGTACCTTTTGCCGCGGCAGGTGACGGAGCATGGCCTCGAGCCCAACGCGTTCGAGCTCACCGATGCCGCGCTGCAGGAGGTGATTGCCGACTACACGCGTGAGGCGGGCGTCCGCAACCTGGAGCGGCAGCTCGGCACGATCGCACGTAAGGTCGCCGCGCGGGTCGCCAGCCGCCGGTCAACAGATCCGGCACCGCCCGAGGTCGTCGACTCGCCACAGCTGTCCGATTTTCTCGGGCCGCCCCGCTTCAGGCGCGACGTGGCTTTCAGGACATCCCGGCCCGGCGTGGCCACCGGTGTCGCCTGGACCGAGACCGGCGGCGACGTCCTCTATATCGAGGCGACGCTGATGCCGGGCGGCAATCAGAACATCATCCTGACGGGTCAGCTGGGAAACGTCATGCAGGAATCTGCGCGAGCCGCGGTCAGTCACATCCGATCGAATGCCAGCGAGCTCGGTATTGCACCTGACTTTCTCGAGCACCGGGATCTGCACGTCCACGTGCCGGCGGGAGCCATCCCGAAGGATGGTCCTTCAGCGGGCGTCACGATGGCCACGGCTATCTTGTCCGCGGTACGCAACGAGCCCGTCAGATCGGATGTCGCCATGACCGGCGAGATTACGCTGAGTGGACTCGTGCTGCCCGTCGGCGGTATTCGCGAGAAGGCGCTTGCCGCCCGCCGGCAGGGAGTGAAGACCTTCATCCTGCCCGCCCAGAACAAACCCGACCTGAGCGAGCTGCCAAAGGAAGTCCGCGATGACCTCACGTTCGTCCCAGCCGAGACCCTCGAGGAGGTCCTGAAAGTGGCTTTGCCCGAGACAGTCAAGTCTCAGGCATAGCTCTTACGCAGTAGCCTCCAGCTTTCAGCCATCAGCCTTCAGGCTTGGGACCTCGTTCATGCTCGTTTTCTACATTTCAGGCCACGGCTTCGGTCACGCAACGCGCGATATCGAAATCATCCGGATCCTGCAAGGCCTTGCACCCGATCTGCCGATCACGGTCTCCACGCAAGTTCCGCAGTGGTTGTTCGAACGGTCGCTCGACTCGTCGGTGACCCTGCGGAACATCGAATGTGACACCGGCCTGGTCCAGACCGACAGCTTGCACGCCGATGAACGAGCAAGCATCCAGCGCGCGTCGGAGTTCTATGGCGCGTTCGACGACCTGGTCTCGGGAGAAGCAAAGTTCCTGCGCGGGCTTGGCGCGAGGCTGGTCCTCGGCGACATTCCGCCGCTGGCCTTTGCCGCGGCTGCCGCCGCCGGTATTCCTTCCGTCGCGATCGGGAACTTCACCTGGGACTGGATCTACGAAGGGTTCCAAGAGCACATCTCGGCGCATCCGTCGCTCGTTCCAACAATTCGACGCGCGTACGCGCAGGCAGCGTTGGTGCTCAGACTTCCGCTGCACGGGGGATTCGCCGGATTGGACCTTGCGATCCGCGACATCCCGCTCATTGCGCGACGGTCCGCCCACACCCGATCCGAATGTCGACGGGCGCTTGGCCTGCCCGATGGAACGCTTCTGCTGCTCTCTTTTGGAGGCTACGGGTTGCGTGGGCTGAATCCAGGAACGCCGGAACGGCTGCCAGACTGCACGCTGGTGATCACTGACGATGCAAGCGGCAGCGATCTGTGGCGGGATCGCCCCTCCCGGGATCGCCTGTCAAGAAACGTGGCGCAGATCTCCGAGTCTGAGCTCAGGCGCCGGGGATATCGATACGAAGACCTCGTGCGTGCGGTCGATATTGTCGTGACCAAGCCCGGGTACGGCATCGTCTCGGAGTGCATTGCCAACGACACGGCCATTCTCTACACAAGTCGCGGACGGTTTCCTGAATATGACGTGCTCGTGACGGGGATGCAGCGCTGCACGCGCTCGCAGTTCATTCCTCAAGAGGCGTTGTTGTCAGGGGATTGGGGGCCGTACATCACACGGCTGCTTGCCGCGCGTGCGCCCGACCAACGGCCTGCGATCGACGGAGCTCGAGTTGCCGCCGAAATGATCGTGCAGATGTTGACCTGACGCGCGTGAGCCTTCAGCCTTGAGCCTTGTTATTCCTTCTGGCACGTCACCAGGGACCAGATTTTCGGGATGTTCACTTTTTCGATGGATTCGGGTCTGAGATCGGCCTGGGCGAGGAAGGCAGGTAAATCGAGATCGGATTTGAATCCGATGTGAACGGTCATTGGTGAAATGATGCGTTCGATGCGCGCGAGGAAAGGATTCGTGCTCCGGAAGTGATTCAGGAAAATGAACCGGCCGCCGGGGCGACAGACGCGACGCATCTCCCACACAACGCGAACCGGATCGGGTACGACGCTGATCACGTAGGGCGCGTAGACGATGTCGAAACTGTCGTCCGGAAAATTGAGAGCCGCCGCGTCCATCTGTAAGAGACGGACGTTCGCCACGGCGTTACGAGCGACGCGAGAGCGCGCCTTCTCGAGCATCGAATCTGACAGGTCAATCCCGGTCACCTGACAGATCTGCGGATAGAGCGGCAGGTTGATGCCGGTGCCGACGCCCACTTCGAGGAGCCGGTCGCCGCGACGAATGCCGAGACGCCGGATTGCCGTCAACCGGCCGGGATGCAGCGTCGGGCCGAACGTGTAGTCGTAAACAGAAGCAAGTTTTTCGTAGACGTCTTCCACGAAATCCGTCTCCACCGCAGTCACAGAAAGCGCGCGGCTGGCCGCGTCACTCCCGAGAAACTCATCGTTGGAGTCTTCGTACCGTGGAAATAACGTCATCAAGTGTCGCCTCCGTTCGCTAGGTCCTTGTTAAGTACAACCTGCTGACTATACAACAACTTCCCGAAACCTGGCGTCGAGAAATTGTGAAACGCTGGTGAGGGTCCGGTGAAGAACCATTAACGCGCCAGGATATCGTAGGACATCAGCGTACCCTGGTTGCGGACATAGAGCCGTCCGCCGCTCACGGCCGGGTGGGCCCAGCTCGGGAGACCCGTGTCGGAGATCTCGAATCGACCTTTCTCCTTGTATCCAGTCGGGGTCGCCTCGGCCAGTCCAACGACGTTGTCTTCGCTGAACAAGTACAGATTTCCGTCCGCGTAGGCCAGCGAGCCTTTGCCGACGCTTCGATGTCGCCACATCAGCTTGCCGCTCGAAAATTCCAGGCACGTCAGGATGTTGTTGTTGAATCCGTACAGATATCCATTCACGAGCACGATGCCACCGTGGTGGTTCTGCATGTCACGCGTGAAATAGATCTCCTGTGCCTTGACTTCCCCGCCCTGCGCCTGCAGTCCGAGCAACGCACCACCGGTGCCGTAGGCGGAACTGTAGAACACTTTGTTGTCGAAGAAGATTGGCGTCGTGATATTTGCCGTGGAGTTGGCAACCCCACGGTGACTCCACATCAGCTTGCCGTCCGATGCCCGCACGCCAATTCCTGCTTCTGAGGTGAGCGTCATGACCGTACGTACGCCCTGCACGTCGGCAACGATTGCCGACGCGTAGCCGGCCTCGTCACTCAACTCCTTGCTGGTCCAGACGGTCTTCCCCGACATCTTGTCGAGCGCGACCACGCCGGCATTGCGACCGCCTGGAGTCACGATGACGTTGTTGCCATCGATGAGCGGTGACTCGCTCAAGAGCCAATTGATGTTTCGACCGCTGAAATCCTTGAGGATGTTGCGACGCCACACGATCGCCGCGTCCTGAATGCGGATGCAGACGAGCTCTCCCGTCTCGGTGAGGACGTACACGCGATCGCCGTCGACCGTCGGCGTGCTTCGCGGTCCGGAGCCGCGATCGTTTTCGCCGCCTGGGCCGATAGTTTTAGACCACACGCTCTTGCCATCGGCGCGATTCAGCACCGACAGGATGCTCTCTCTCCCGCGAAGCCCCTGAACGAACACGTAGTCGCCGGCGACTGCAACCGATCCGTATCCCCCGCCGAGATTCCCGCTCGACCAGGCTAGCGAAGGCCCTGACGGTGGCCACTGTTTGAGAAGACCCGTTTCTCGGGACAGCCCTGTGCGTTCGGGTCCACGCCACTGCGGCCAGTCCAACCCCGCTCGGGGCTGTCCGCTGATGGACACCGTCACAAAGACCGTAACCCCAAGGATGGCAAGACCCCATCTGCGCATAACGACCTCCACTTTCGTGCCGATGCTAGAATACACGACGCCCTGGTCGGACCCTGCTGCAAGGTTCAAACAATCATGTCGAACGGAGCGTCCTAGTGCTTTGGTTATTTCCCGACTGCCTTGGGCGGCACATGCTGCCCCTTTGCCTGAGCGCATGCGCCTTGTTGATCGGCACCGTCCCCGTGGAAGCCCAGTCGTCCGGCGGCTCTCAAGCTCCACAGCCCTCGTCGACCGGGCAGCAACCCCTCGGACCGATTGTTCTCCCGACTGTCATCGTAACCGCCCAGAAAGAGCCGGCCGATGCTCAGCGACTGCCCGTAAGCTTGACGACGGTTTCGGGCCGGACGCTGATGGATGCGGGCATAACGTTCGTGAGCGACGCCGCCATCTATGCGCCCAATACGTTTTTCTCGGAGCTGACAGCCCGCAAGATTAGCAACGCCAGTTTTCGGGGTATCGGGTCGAGCCCGGCAAACCCGGGTATCACCACCTATTTCGACGGCGTGCCTCAACTCAACACCAACACGTCCAGCATCGACCTGCTCGACGAGGCGCAGATCGAGTTCGTGCGGGGGCCGCAGAGCGCCTTGTTCGGTCGAAACAGCCTGGGTGGTCTCATCAACGTCATGAGCGTGCGACCGTCGCTGATGGAGTGGAACGGGAACCTGTCGATACCGTTGGGAAACTACGGAGCCCGAGACGTGCGAGGAAGCGTCTCCGGGCCGCTGGTGGCCGGCCGGCTTGGGCTGGCGGTCACGCTCGGACACGAACGTCGCGATGGCTACACCATCAACGACATCACGGGCAACGACCTCGACCACCGTTCGGCATTCTCGGGGAAAGGTCAGTTGCTCTGGACACCATCGAGTAACTGGGAAACGCGGCTCATCATCTCGGGCGAACGGGCTCGGGACGGTGACTATGCCCTGAACGATCTCGAAGCGCTGAGACAGAATCCGTTCCACGTGGCGCGCGACTTCGAAGGGCGGACCGATCGTGACATCTTCTCCACCACGATCCTCGCACGCCGTGAGGGACGAAAATTCTCGTTTTCCACCACAACCGGTTTCGTCGACTGGAAAACTCGTGACCTGACCGATCTCGACTACACGCCGTTTCCATTTGCCACGCGCGACAACACGGAGAACGCGTTTCAGTTCACGCAGGAAGTTCGACTGGCATCGGCACCGGCGGCTGCCGTCACGCTCTCGGATCGCGCCTCGCTGAGGTGGCAAAGCGGCGTGTTCTTCTTTACCCAGAACTACGATCAGGACGCGATCAATACCTTCAGTCCATTCGTGCCACCGGCGTTCCTCCCGTTTGCACTCGAGCAGCATTCTCCACAGTCGGCGCTGGAAGACTGGGGCATTGGAGTCTACGGACAGGCCACGACCACGTTCAGCGATCGACTCGAGATATCAGCCGGGGCCCGCGTGGACTACGAAGACAAGCAGGCGGTCCTCAATTCGTTCGTCGTCCCGCCAATTGCGCCCGGCAATCTCGTGACCGCCGAGCGGGATTTTTCCAATGTCTCTCCGCAGGTTGCCGTTTCGTTCCGCCTTCAACCCGACAAAATGCTCTATGCGACCGTTGGACGCGGATTCAAAGCTGGCGGGTTCAACCCCGCGTCTCCAGTGGGAAGCGAAAGCTACGGCGAGGAGCACACGTGGCACTTCGAGGGAGGTCTGAAAACGACGTGGGCCGCCGGCAGACTTGCGACGAACCTTGCGGGCTTCTACATCGATTGGAAGGATCTTCAGCTCAATCTGCCCAACCCGTTCGTGCCAGCTCAGTTCTACATTGCCAACGTTGGCAACGCGCGAAGTGGCGGATTCGAGCTCGAGCTCACCGCCCGGCCTCAGGCCGGGATCGATCTTTTTGGCTCGTTTGGCTACACGAACGGCCGATTCAAGGACGGAAGCCAGTCTACCAACGGCGACATCTCTGGCAACGAGCTTCCGAACACTCCGGACTTCACGACCACACTGGGAACCCAGCTCTCGCACGTGCTGAATCCGGCGGCAACCCTGTACGGACGAGGCGAGATCGTGTTCTACGGCGCGTTCAGCTACGACGATGGGAACACTGCCGGACAGGATGCGTATTCGCTGGCCAATTTTCGGGGTGGCGTTCGGGGCCGGTACGTGTTCGCGGAAGCCTGGGTGCGAAACGCCTTCGACACCAAATATATCCCGATCGCGTTTGCCTACCCCGGTTTTGCCCCGTCCGGGTTCGTCGGGGAGAGCGGTCGCCCCCGAACATTCGGGATCAGTGGAGGGGTGACCTTCTGATTCATCACAGACACAGAGGTTAAGGAGAACCCAGAGAACGCAAACAGCTCTCTACCACCGGGGCACGAGGATTCGCTCCGGGGGGGTCTTGCGCCGGATAGAATAGGAAGATATGCGAGGACGCTCCATGTTGAAACAGCTAGGCCTCCTTGGAACCGTGGTGCTGGGTTTCGGGGTCGCGATCTCGGCACAGAATCCGAGGCGCGTGGCACTGGGCGACTGGCCGGAGATGCGAGGTCCGAGCCGCGATGGGGTGTCCACCGAAACAGGGCTCATCGACAAGTGGGCGCTCAATGGCGAGAACTTCCTGTGGCGGGCTCCCTATGGCGGCCGATCGGCTCCCATCGTCCTGGGCAACCGTGTCTACCTCCAGAATCCAGCCGGTCGTGGCGCCGAGTTGCAGGAGCGGGTCATGGCGCTCGATGCCGACACCGGCAAGCTGGTCTGGGAATACAAGTTCAACCTTTTTCAAAGTGACGTGCCCGCCCATCGTGTCGGATGGGCCTCGCCGGCGGCCGATCCCGAAACCGGCAACATTTACGCGCTGAGCGGTGGCGCGCAGGTGATTGCGCTCAGCCGCGACGGCAAGCTGCTGTGGCAGCGATCGTTTGGTGAGGAGTACGCCGCGTTTACCACGCACGGCGGGCGCACGATGTCGCCACTTATTGACGGCGATCTGGTCATCGTGAGCGCGGCCGTCTCCAACTGGGGCTCGGAAGCGAACCGGGCACACCGGTTCATCGCACTCGACAAGCGCACAGGCGAGGTCATGTACGTCGCCAACCCCGGTGGACGCCCCTACGACACCGCTTATGCCGCGCCGCTCGTTGCCAGCATCAACGGAATGCGCCTGCTCATCGCGGGGCTTGGTGATGGTGCCATTCACGCCATCAAACCGCAGACCGGGGAAAAGGTCTGGAGTTTCGTCGCCGCGAAACGCGCGATCAACACGGGCGTCGTGGTCAGCGGCAATTCGGTGATCGTCTCGCACGGCGACGAAAATCTGGATACCAATCAGATGGGACTGATTGCCGCCATTGACGGATCGCAGTCCGGGACCATCAAAGCCCCCACGTGGGCCAACAAGGGCATCGAGTTCGGGTACTCGTCACCGGTCACTGACGGTACGCGCGTTTACCAGATTGACAACGGCTCCACGCTCTCGGCGTTCGACCTCGGCAGCGGCAAATCCCTGTGGACACTTCCGCTCGCGACCGGTCAGAAGGCGCCGCCGGTGCTGGCCGACGGGAAGATTTACGTCGGCACCGAAGGCGGAGAATTCTTCATCGTCCGGCCCGGTGCCGACCGTGGAGAGATCCTGAGCAAGGTCGAACTTCCCAACAGCACGAACAGCTGTTGCGGGTCAGAAGGCACTGCCGAACAGATTCTTGGCGGTGTGGCCATTTCGCGAGGCCGTGTTTTCTTCGTATCGAGCGATGCCGTTTACGCCATTGGCTCCAAGCAGGCAAAAACGCTCAGCGGGTTTGCCGTCGACCAACCGGTGAGCAAAGGCGAAGGGAACCCGGCTTACGTGCAGGTCGTTCCGACCGAGCTCGTCCTCGCTCCCGGTCAGACGGTCAAACTGCGCGCACGACTCTTCGACGACAAGGGCCGGTTCCTCCGCGAGGACAGGGCCGCGTGGTCGCTCGAAGGATTGAAGGGCACTGTCACCGATGGAGCGTTCACGGTCGCGAGCGAACCAGTCGAGCAGGCTGGCTTGATCAAGGCTTCTGTTGGCGGACTGACCGGTCAGGCGCGTGCGCGCGTCGTGCATCCGCTACCGTGGAAAGAAACGTTCGAGTCGTACGCCGATGGCGCCGTGCCGCCCGGCTGGGTGAATGCCGCGGCCGGCAAGTTTTCTGTGGTGACCGTCGACGGACAGAAAGTACTGCAGAAAGCCGCGGACAATACGATTTTCAAGCGGGCCCGCGTCTTCATCGGGCCTACCGACTGGTCGAACTACACGTTCGAAGCCGACGTGCGCGCTGCCACCGCCCGTCGTCAGATGGGCGACGTTGGAATCACCGTGCAGCGATACTCGCTCGTGCTGTACGGCAACTCACAGCGGCTGAAGCTCGAGCCGTGGGAGCCGGAAACCGCACGAACGGTGGCGGTCCCGTTTATGTGGAAGGCTGACACGTGGTACCGACTCAAGCTTCGAGTCGAGAACACTCCGGACGGGAAAGTCCGGGCGCAGGGCAAGGCCTGGCCTGTCGGCGAAATGGAACCGCAGGCCTGGATGATTGACAAGGTCGATCCGATTGGCAATCGACAAGGCGCGCCAGGTCTGTTCCTCGATGCCCAGTTCGGGGCATACCTGGACAACTTCGCGCTGACGAAGAATCAGTGATTAACATCATCATGACTATCTTCCTAATACGGCGCTTTCAATACACTGCCGTGTTCGTTCTGCTGGCGGGAACGGCGGTTGCTCGACTCGTTGCCGGCGAACCGGGCAGTGGTGACTGGCCGATGTGGGGTGGCACGCCCGACCGCAACATGGTTTCGCAGGCCAAAGGTCTCCCTGGTGAGTGGGACATCAAGACCAAGAAGAACGTGAAATGGGTGGCACAGCTCGGGTCACAGAGCTACGGCAATCCCGTGGTGGCCGGCGGTATGGTGTTTGTCGGCACCAACAACGAGCTTGCAAGAGATCCCAAGCAGCCCGGCGATCGGGGCGTGTTGATGGCATTCCGCGAGTCGGACGGCGAGTTTCTCTGGCAGCAGACGCATGCCAAGCTCGAATCGGGACGCGCCAACGACTGGCCGTTTCAGGGGATTGCATCCTCGCCGCTGGTCATTGGGGACCACCTGTACTACACGAGTAACCGCGGCGTGGTGATCTGTCTCGACATCCAGGGATTCCGTGACAAAGAAAACGACGGCCAGGTCAAGGACGAGAAGCTCACCGGCCAGTTCGATGCGGACGTGATCTGGACGTTCGACATGATGGAGGAGGTTGGCTCCTATCCACATAACCTGTCGAACTCTTCGCCAGTCGTGTGGGGGGATCTCATCTTCGTCAGCACCTCGAACGGACACGACGAAAGCCATGTCAACGTCCCATCACCACGCGCGCCGGCCATCATCGCGCTGAACAAGGACACCGGGAAGCTCGTCTGGGAGGACAACTCGGTCGAAGATCGGATTCTCCACGGCCAGTGGTCAACACCCTCGGTCGGGACCATCGGCGGCGTCGTACAGGTCGTGTCGGCTCAGGGTGACGGCTGGGTCCGCGGTTACGAAGCAGCCACGGGTAAGAAGCTCTGGGAGTTCGACTCGAACCCGAAAGAGTCGGTCTGGCCCAGAACTCGAAACGAGCTGATTGGCACGCCCGTGATCGTGGATGATCGCGTGTACATCGCCAACGGCCAGGACCCCGAGCACGGCGAAGGCGTGGGTCACCTCTACGCGATTGACGCCACCAAGCGCGGGGACATCACGCAAACCGGTCGAATCTGGCATTTCGACAAGATTCGCCGATCAATTTCGACGGCGGCCGTAGCGGATGGTCTGCTCTACATTGCGGACTTCAGCGGCTTCCTCCACTGCCTCGACGCCAAGACCGGCCAGCTCTACTGGACCCACGACGTGTTTGCGGCCGTCTGGGGGTCGCCCTTTGTCGTGGACGGCAAGGTTTACCTCGGTGACGAGGACGGCGATATCGTCGTCATGCAGCACGGCAAGGAGGCAAAGGTCCTCGCCGAAATGAACATGGGCAGCGCCGTCTACTCGACGCCGGTCCCCGCGCACGGTGCGCTGTTTCTCAACAATCGCACGGAGCTCTTCGCACTGGCAGTGAAATAGTAGCGCCCGCGGCCCGAGCGAGGCGCCGGAGGGCACCCGATGCTGAGCGTGCTACGGCGCGACGCGTCGGTCTTCAGCGCGTGGGGGTGGGGCCCCACGCGCCCTAATAAATGATGACGGCGTTCATCCGCATCTTCCTGATCGGCCTGCTGGCAATGCCAGCATTTCTGCCCGCGCGTGCACAGACACCAGCAGCACCGGACGCGTGGCCGCAGTTTCGCGCCAACGCCACGCTGACGGGTGTAACCGCAAGCGTGCCACCAGCCAACCTCAAAGTCCTCTGGAAGTACGAAGCCGGCGACGTCATCGATTCGTCAGCAGCCATTGCCAACGGGGTCGTTTATGTCGGCGTCGGCAACGGTGAGCTGATTGCCCTCGACCTGGCCAATGGGACGCTCCGATGGAAGTACTCGACGAAAAATCTCATTGGAGAATCATCTCCGGCGGTCGGACCCGAAGCGGTGTACGTCGGGGATCTCGCCGGGATGGTCCATGCCGTTGCCAAGGGGGACGGAAAGCCGCTCTGGACCTTCAAGACCGGCGGAGAGATCAAATCGTCGCCGATTCTCGTCAAAGAACTGGTCCTCATCGGTTCGTATGACGGTCACCTCTACGCGCTGGAGTCGCGAACGGGAAAGCTCAGGTGGAAGATCGTCACCGAAGGCCCGGTCCATGCGACACCGGCCGTTCAGGGAGATTTGGTCTTCATTGCCGGCTGCGACGAAAAATTCCGGGCGATCCGCATCTCGGACGGCAAGCAGGAATATCAGATTGATTCTGGCGCGTACACGGGCGCATCGCCGGTGCTGGACGGCGATCGTGCGTACTTCGGAACTTTCAACTATGAGGTGATGGCGCTCGACCTGAAGGGGCGAAAGGTGGCGTGGCGCTATCGAGACCCGGCTCGGACCTTTCCGTACTATTCGTCCGCGGCGCTCAGCAACGGACGCGTGGTGGTCGGCGGACGCGACAAGGTCATCCACGCGATCGACGCCGCCAGCGGCAAAGCCGCCTGGACGTTTACCACTCGAGCGCGCGTGGACTCCTCACCGGCAATCGCGGGTGGTCGCGTGTATGTCGGCTCGAACGATGGCCGGCTCTATGTGCTCGACCTCGCCACTGGTCAGAAGCAGTGGGAGTTCGATACCGGAAACGCGATCACGGCCTCGCCGGCTATCGCCGCGGGCCGCGTGGTCATCGGCGCGCAAGACGGCGTGATTTATTGCTTCGGGTAGTCGGCGGGTCTAAAGACCCGCCTCTACGGGTACGTAGTCACGGTGGTGAATTTGTAGAGGCGGGTCTTGAGACCCGCCGATGTCGACTCCGCCGCCACGCCAATAATCAGCGCGCACACCAGTCACTCGTACGCGCCTGAGACCAGCCCGATTTCGGTCCCAGAGCGCCGCTGATAACTGATAACTTCTGATCACTTCCTAAGGTTTGCGCCCTTCCGGGAGCGTCAGCTCGTTGGCTTTCTGATTGGTTTGGTCGGCCGGGGTCCCGGCGTCCCACTTTGGAATCGGCGTCTTGCCCGGCGGGTAG
>DATBJG010000185.1:0-3623 GCA_036556585.1 Vicinamibacterales bacterium | reverse complement strand
GCCACCTGGCTTGTTGTCGAGGTTCAGACTGTTGAGGTCGAGCGTTTCCAGGCCGCGATAGTAGACGCACCAGATCTCCGCGCCAAAGGAGCCGCGGACAAGCTCGTACTTCGTCCAGTCGTAATAGCGACCCCAGCTGCCGAACAGCTTGGCCCTGCCGTCGCCCCTGAGGTCGTAGGTCGCCCCGAACCGCGGGGCCAGCTTGTCGCCGAACCCGAACTCGATCGCGTTCTCCAGGTAATCCGGCCTGAAGGTGGGAACCTTTTCGTTCTCGGTGCGAAGCCCGAGGTTGACGGTGAGTCGGTTCCCTATCGTCCACTGATCCTGAACGTACAACGACAGTATGGTGGCGCCTGCGGTGCCGTTAATCCGACGATCGTTGACTTCGTAGTAACCGTACGTTCCACGGCCGGATTGTCCCCCGAACTGAAACGCCGTGTCCCAGAAGAGGAACACGTAACCACCCGGATAGAACGAATTGACCGTATTTTCGTTGTACTGCGACCCGAAGCCACCCTTAAGGGTGTGGATACCGCCCGCCGTGAAGGCGTGGTTGTAGTCGATGTTGAAGAAGCTTCGCTTCGTCTTGTCGAATTCTGTAATTTGGGCCCGAGGGGTGTTCGTAGACTGGTTCGGCAGCCTCAACGACGCGGGCAATCCCGCCATGGTGAGCGCGTTCGAATTCTGGTACGTCCACGACGTCGTCGTTGGAATCCCGGTGTCGCTATACCTGTCCTGGAAGTACCCGCCTCGCGCGCTCAAAAATGCGCTGTTGCTCAACGTGATGTCGACCGTACCGCTCGTGTTGACCTGGTTAATTTCGTAGCCGCGAGTGAGGTTCGGCGCAACCGCAGCCTGCGACGTGACGATCCCGTTGGGGACCGAGCCATCGTACGCCGACAGCGTTCCGTCGGCGTTGGTCGGCGTCCAGAGTGCAGAACCATGTGCGGTAAAACGGCTGTTAGAATACGTCAACTTGCCGAACAACTGCTGGTAGGTTATATCGCGGCTCAGTTCGCCGGGATCCACGCCGTTCTCAAACAAGTAGCTGTTCGTCCTACTGGCGACCCGCGGAGAATAGGACCCGAAGAAGAAGAGCCGGTCGCGCACGATCGGTCCGCCGATCGAGCCGCCGAACTCGTTGCGATGATCTGGCTGCTTGTCGTCCTGAATGTAGAATCCCGTCGAATCGCCGACTGGGTCGAGCACCAAGCGCTTCACCGGACCGGCACTGAGGCCGCTGCCGTCGTAGTAGTAGTGCCCCTCGCCGCGAAAGCTGTTGCCGCCGCTCTTGGTGACCGCGCTGATCACGCCGCCGAGCGCGCCGCCGTACTCCGCGGAGATACCCGTCGTCTTGACCTGCACCTCCTGCAAGTACTCGAACACGGTATTCTGGCGTGACGCGCCGTAAATTAAGGAGTTCGTGACGACGCCATCAACCGTGAAAGCGTTTTCGGCACCGCTCGCCCCGTTGACCTGAAAGCCACCTTCGATCTCACCTGAGTTCACCGAAGGAGCGGTCAAGGCAATCGACTGGAAGCTGCGCGCTTTCGGCAGTCGGTCGAACTCTTCGGCGGTGACGTTGTGGGCGATCGTGGTGGTGCGCAGGTCGATGACCGGCGTGGCCTCGGCCGTCACCGTGATCGTCTCGGCGAGATTCCCCACTTTGAGCTGAGCGTTCCAGTCGAGCGTGCGGCCGAGCAGGATGTTGATGTCTTCGACCTGCGCGCTCGAGAACCCGGTGAGCTCAACTCGAACCGAATAGCGTCCGGGATCCAGATCGAGGACCGCGTAGCGTCCGTCACTCCCGGTCACCGTGGATCGAATCTGCCCCGTGACTTTGTTGGTGATGTTGACCGTGGCGCCCGGCAACACGCCACCACTTTCGTCGGTGACCGAGCCGGTCAACCCTCCGAACCTTTCCTGTGCGAGAGCCTGACCAGTCGCGAGCGCCAGCCCCACGACAATGACCAGGATCGCAAGAAGTAGCTTTCTCATTGGCTCTCTCTCCTTGGATGGACTGAACCTGAGCTTCTTACGTGTGATGGTTTGATGTGAAAGGAAAGTTAATCTTTACATAAGCCCTGTCGTTATCCTTCCTGCTGCCAGCTACTTATCGCGCTGGCCAAAACGCAAAAGCGGGATCATATACCAAAAATCGTTCCACGTGCCAAGATTTGGCAAGCCCAGCATTTTCAACGTGATCGGTTATGCAAGGTTGCCCGAAAATCCAAGCAGTTGAGGCGGTAATCCAAGAAACCGTAGAGGGGAATTCGGAGAGGGTTATACCAAGACCGGACTGCCAGACTCGACGCGCTTCGACTCGACTGAAGCACAGAACATTCTACATTACTCAGCGGATCGTACGTCGGCGATCGGTGAATTTTCATGAAACAACTGCCGCAACTAGACCTGTCCGCCGATAGACAGGTCACGGCCCCGTTTGGAGATGTCCGTCCGTGCGTTGATCCTTAGGGCGACGTCCTCATCTAACTGGTGGCACAAGGCTTGGTTGGGCTTCGACACGCGGTCCCGCCGAGGGCACACGGCCGGACCGTACTCTGACGTTCTGGAACACCTGGCGCGTGAACGGCAGAGCTGAACGACAAGGAGTGGCAATGCGCACGAGGATTGTGGGGCTGGTTGTCTTCTCGCTCATGACGGCTCTGCCCGTCTTGGGGCAGTCCCCGACCGGTACGATTTCCGGTCATGTGGCGGATCAAAGCGGGGGCATCATGCCGGGAGTGACTATCACGGCCGCGTCTCCTGCGCTTCAGGGCGTCAGAACCACGGTCACGACCGAGAATGGCGACTACCTGATTCCGCTCTTGCCACCTGGTGACTACACGGTGACGTTCGAGATCTCCGGTTTCCAGACGGCCCGGGAAACGATCGGTCTCGCGGGCACGCAAACCGTCACGCTGGACGAGACGATGACGGTGTCGCAGCTGGCCGAAGAAGTCACGGTGGTCGGCGGCGCCGAGACTTTCACACAAACGATGCAGGTGGGCGCAAAGCTGAGGCAGGACCTGATAGCGACGCTGCCGTCGAATCGATCGCTCGATGCAGCCATTCTGCTCTTCCCCGGCGTGCACCCCACGGGCCCGAGCGGCAACTACTCAATCTCCGGCGCCGTCTCCTACGAAGGTCTGTACACGGTCAACGGCGTGGCCGTGACCGAGAACCTGCGCGGCCAGCCGATTCACCTCTACATCGAAGATGCGCTGCAGGAGACCACGATTACTGCGTCGGGCGTCTCGGCGGAGTTCGGACGGTTTGGCGGCGGCATGGTCGGCGCGGTCACGAAATCCGGCGGCAACCAGTTCAGCGGCTCGTACCGCCAGTCGTTCAACAACGACAACTGGCGCAGCAAGACCCCATTTGTGAACGATATCAAGACCAACAGCACGATTCCCACCTACGAGTACACCGTCGGTGGGCCGGTGATGACCGATCGCCTCTGGTTTTTCAATGCGGGACGTTTTCAGACTCAGGAAACGGGCTTTACCACTGCGGCGCCCACGTCGGTGCCGTACGTGCGAACGACCGACGAAAAACGGTACGAAGGCAAGTTGACGTTTTCGCCGTCGGCTGGCCACCGGGTGGCGGGCTCGTACTTGAGA
>DATBJG010000184.1:0-2366 GCA_036556585.1 Vicinamibacterales bacterium | reverse complement strand
GTCACGCGAAAACTATTCTGCGGGGCGACCGGGGTGTGATTCCCGCCCACGGCCGTGGCGTAGCCTTCCCCTACCATGGTCAATGTCTTGATGGCGGCGATCCGCTCCGCGCCACCAAGTGCCGCAGCGGCATCGTTGATGACCTGCATCTCGGGTGAGGCCTGATTGCAGGCGCCAGCGAGCGCAACCGCGCCAAGGATCCAGATGAGTTTTCCTAGCATGCGGTCTTCTACTCCCGGTCAGTGTTGATGTCCCGTCAGCTCTTGTGGGCCCAACGGTGCGGGTCGTGATGCTCGAGATACTGCCGGCGGGTGATCCAGCCAACGATCATCGACTTGGTAATCCACCACTTGTCTGGACGCACGGCAAAGTACACGTGCGCAATCACAAGCCCCACGAGCGCCACCCCTGCCATGCCGTGCAGCACGTAGGTGAACCCCCACGTGGCATCACCAAACAAGTAAGGATTCCGCGCAAAGAAGGGGGTTCTGATACGGGACATCATGAACAAGCCCGTGATGACGACCGCGACAGCGGCAACAACAATCACGAGGTGATAGAGACGATTCCCCAGCGGGTACTTGCCCGGCTTCGGGCCAGGCACGTCGTGTCCCATCTCCCTCAAGATCTCGGCCTTGAACTCGGGAATGTCCTTCGGACCAACCCAGATCGACCAGAAATCGAGCCAGATCGTGGCATGGACGATGTGGAACAGGATGGACCCCGTCAGCACGAGACCGGCCACCCAGTGGAATGTGACCCACGGGAACTGAATTCCCGCGATTGGCAGAAAGGCGGTGAAAAGCAACACGAACATGGCCGCGGCCATCACCCAGTGGAACAACCGGGCCGTCAACGAATGTCGCGCGATACGGGCGGGTAGATCGGGCCGCGCCACCTCCAGCGCGTCAGTCTCGCTGGGATGTCGCTTGCGGTGTGGCGACAGGACCATGTAACTCGCATGGGCGACGAGAAAAGCCAGACCAGCAAACAGCGATGCCCAGAGTAGATCCCACGAGATGTGCGTGAGGACCGTCTCGCGCCACGGACTATGACCCCACGTGAGGAAATCCATGCAGTCTCCCTTCGAACGTCGTAATCCGCCGTCAGGTCTCTGCGCGAGGCGCCGGTCGAATGGCACGCTTGACGAGATTCCGCAGCAACGGAATCTTGTAAGCGTTGTGCTGCAGCGGCTCGGCGCCCTCGACGGCAAGATTCCCGGCCAAGGTGGCCGTCTCTTCTGTCCGTGACCTCCCGCGAACCGCTTCCTCAACCGCGAGGAGCCGGAGCGGGCGCGCGGCAACGCCGTTGACGGCAAGGCGAAGACGTTCGATGGTTCCGCCGTTGGTCACCATTGCGGATGCGACGCTGACCAGCGCAAAGTCCCATACGTTACGGTCGCGAATTTTTTCGAAATGGAACTGGGACCCGGCCCAGCGCGCAGGCAGCCGAATTGCCGTCAGGAGATCGCCCGGACGCAAGATGGTCATGCGCCGGATGTCGACGGCAGGCCCTATGAAGTACTCCTCGGCCGGTACAACGCGTTCTCCTGCCGGCGTCTGCAGCACCATGGATGCTTCGAGCGCAATGAGCGCCGGTGCAGTGTCCGAGGGGTTGACGGCCACGCACCGGTCGGCGTCGAGAATGGCATGTTCGCGGTTGAGGGCCGAGGGAGTATCCGCATAGCAGATGTTTCCGCCCGCGCGATAACAGTCCCATCCCGAACGGTAGTACCAGCAGCGGGTATCCTGCGACACGTTCCCGCCAATCGTGCCCTGGTTGCGGATCTGCGGCGATGCCGCCGCTTCGGCGGCTTCGAGCAGGATTCCATATCGTTCGCGTACCGTGGGGTGCTGCACCACCTCCGTCAACGTCGTCATGGCGCCGATTTCGAGGCCGCCATCGCGTGGCCGAATACCTTTGAGCTCTGCGATACCGCTGAGATCAACGACAACCGCAGGCCGTTTGATGCGATCCTTCAGCCAGTCGAAGCTGTCGAGTCCCCCCGCCAGCACCCACGCCGTCGCCCCATACCGATCGAGCAGCGACAACGCGTCGATGACAGACGCCGGTTGAAAGAGCTCAAAGGCCGGCATGACGTCGCGAATGACAGCCATAAGAAGATCCTCTTCGTTCGGATCGTTCGGATCGTTCGGATCGTTCGGGTCGTTCGGGTCGTTCGGGTCGTTCGGATCGTTCGGATCGTTCGGGTCGTTCGGATCGTTCGGGTCGTTCGGGTCGTTCGGGTCGTTCGGATCGTTCGAAACGTTCGAAGGTTTGGCTACTCGCGGCGTGGAAGTTTCTGCAACGCTCATCACGTCCCGCGCACAATCACGCCAATTTCGACGCGGCACGGTGCCTGCTAC
>DATBJG010000183.1:0-4837 GCA_036556585.1 Vicinamibacterales bacterium | reverse complement strand
CCTTGGCGTGAGTCATCGAATGCAGGTTGTTCGGGACAAACCGTGGGCCGATTCCGGATCACCCATCCTTTCCATCCACTCTGCGGTGCCGAGTACGAACTGGTCACCCGAAGACTGAATTGGGGCGAGGATCGGGTGTTCTACTACGACCCCAGCGGCAAGCTTAAGTCTTTGCTGACCAACGTGACGGACGTGATGTCGAAAGATGCCTTCGAGCGCATCTCCGCAGGCCGGTCGGCATTTCGTGTGGACGATCTGCTGGAACTGTGGCGTCTCATCGACAAGCGCAAGGAAGCCGGAAAAGGAGAGCCGTGAACGTAAAGAGAATATCGCCGCATTCGTCAGGACTATTTTGCCGTATCGGGCAGGGCGTGGCAATATCGCCCGCGGGCCTTCATTGGTCATACATGCGGCGGTTTTTGGGTTTTGCACGGTAAAGCGCCGATGGCTGCTGGTCGGTTTTCGCTTGACAGAGTCTGCTTATGAGGCATAATAGTACTTACACTAGCCGCACTGAACGATCGGATGGCCAAACTGAAAAAGCCCGATCCGAAAACGCTGGAACTCAAACGGACTGGCACCCTCAACCCCCGCCCGGAGTCGGTTTCCGACACCCTGTTCAAAGAGAATCCATTCTTCGATCCCAAGGATCTTCTTCAGGTCCGCTACGAGATGCTGCGCCGGCACAGCGTGGAGGGCGCGGCGATCGTCGATGTCGCTGCCAACTTCGGCGTGTCGCGCCCAACCGTCTACCAGGCTCAGGCAGCTTTTCAGCAAGGTGGCCTGAGCGGTCTGCTTCCGAAACAGCGCGGGCCCAAGGAGGGGCACAAGCTGTCCGCCGAGGTCCTCGAGCATGTGCGAACCTTGCGAGCTGCCCAGCCAGCCTTGACGACGGTCGCCTGTATCCAAGCCGTTCAGGAGAAGTTCGGGATTACGGTACATCGCCGCAGTCTGGAGCGGGCGTTGGCGAGCAAAAAAAAACCGCGCCGTCCGGCGTAGGATCGTCGATTCCGGAGGGAACTCTGGAAGCCTACGAAGGAATCCGTCGGCAAGTGGTCCAACTGGATGGACGAGCAGAGGACATGCAAGGTCGCGGCATTCTCCTGCGCCGTGGCTTGGCTGCCTGGGCGCAGATCAGGACCTCAATCGTGCCGGCAGCTCCACGCGTATCTCATCTCCACACTGCATCCGAATCCCCGGTTCTCACCTCCGTTGGAGCCGAACTCGTCCGGTTGGTAGCCGGGCTGATCCTCAGTACTCGACAGGAGCGTTTTCTGCATGCCTGAACCGAAAGTTACGCCGCAGCATCTTGAGCACGACGCCTATCTCTACATTCGACAGTCCACACCACGTCAGGTTCTGGAGAACACGGAGAGCACGCAACGCCAGTATGCCTTGCGTGATCGCGCTGTGGCCCTGGGCTGGCCGCTCGAGCAAATCCACGTACTCGACTGCGATCTCGGCAAGTCGGGCTCACAATCAGCCGGCCGAGACGGGTTTCAAAAGCTCGTCAGTGAGGTCGCCCTCGGCAAGGCCGGCTTGGTGATGGGCCTGGAAGTATCACGCTTGGCCCGGAACTCCGCCGATTGGCACCGGCTGATTGAGTTGTGTTCTCTGGCCGGCGCCCTCATTCTCGACGAAGATGGGATCTACGATCCAACCAACTTCAACGACAGACTCCTGCTCGGCTTGAAAGGGACCATGTCGGAAGCGGAGCTCCACTTCCTCAAGGCGAGGATGAGAGGTGGCATGATCAACAAAGCCCGACGCGGTGAACTCGAGATGCGGCCGCCCGTTGGTCTCGTTTACCGCGACGATGGCGTTCTGATTCTCGACCCGGACGCCGAGGTGCAGGCTGCCATCCGCTTGGTCTTCGAGACCTTCGACCGGACTGGATCAGCCATGCACACCGTGAAGTTGTTCCACGAACAAGGTCTCCGGTTCCCGCGTCGCCTTCGCAAGGGGTTGGGCAAGGGTGAGTTGCATTGGGTGCGGGCGGCACACAGCCGGATCCTCCAGGTGTTGCACAACCCTCGCTACGCCGGCGCGTTCGTCTACGGCCGCGTCCGCACCCGCCGTCGGCCCGACGGCTCGAACAGCACCATAAAGGTTCCGCGGTCGGATTGGCAGTTTGTAATTCCCGGCGTTCACGCCGGCTACATCACCTGGGAACAGTTTGAAGCCAATCAAAAGCGGCTCGCCGAAAACGCCCTTGGCTTCGGAGGAGCGAGAAAGGCTGGTCCGGCACGGGAAGGCCCCGCGCTTGTGCAAGGCCGCGTGATCTGCGGCGTTTGCGGAGAACGAATGAGCGTTCATTACAGCATCGCGTATCACCAACTGGCCCCGACCTATGTCTGCCAGGAAGCATCCGTCCGGAGAGCGGAGAAGGTCTGTCAGCGCGTGCCGGGCACCGTCGTCGATCAGGCCATCAGCAACTTGATACTGGAGCTGATGGAGCCCATGACCCTGGAAGTTGCCCTCGCAGTTCAGCAGGAAGTGGAGGGACGGATTGCCGAAACCGATGCGTTGCGACGGAAGCACGTTGAGCGGGCGCAATACGAAGCCGAACTGGCCCGCCGTCGTTACATGAAAGTTGACCCTGATCACCGCCTTGTCGCCGACAGCCTGGAAGCGGAGTGGAACAACAAGCTGCGTTCCCTCGCCGAAGCGCAGGAGCAGTACGAACAGCAGACACAGAAGCAGCGCCTGCTGATCGACTCGCAGACGCGCGAGCAACTGCTGTCCTTGGCCGCCGACTTCCCGCAAGTATGGAATGATCCATCGGTCGAACACCGTGAGCGGAAACGCATTCTGCGGCTGCTCGTCGAGGATGTGACGTTGCTCAATGGAGAGAGGATCCAGGTGCACGTGCGACTCCGGGGTGGCGCCACTCGAAGTCTCACCCTGACCAAGCCGTTGCCTATTGCTCAGATTCGGAAGACAAAGCCGGAGGTCGTCGCCGAGATCGACGCGCTGCTGGACCGGTACTGTGATCGCGAGGTCGCAGAAGTTCTGAATCGGCAAGGACGGCGAACTTGGCAGAATGAGCCCTTCAACCTGAAGAAGATTGCGCATATCCGCCAGACCTTCAATCTGAAGTGCCGTTACGACCGCTTGCGCGCCAGGGGACTGCTCACCGCCAAAGAGATGAGCGTCCGTCACGGCGTGACGACCACTACAATCAACCTTTGGGCAAGAGAAGGCCGACTTCAAAAGCACCGCTACGACAATCTGAGGCGCTGTCTATACGAACCGCTCGACGAGCACGCAATTCTCAAAGGCCACGGAGGCCGACGGCCCGTGCAGCCAACGTTCACCGTTGCACAGGCGGAATGAGGTGCAGTATGAAACGCACGCCTTGCGATCCGGGTCCCGGACCCGGCAGGGCAGCGCCACCGCCCCGTAATGCGCCAGCACGTCGCGGTACAAGGGATTCAGCGCGGGATCGTAGATGTCAGGCGCCAGCACGCCTTCACGCAGATTATCGAGCACGACCACACGCGTGACCCCGCCCAGCCGGCGAAAGGCTTTCTCATGCAGCTCGGCCCAGGTCTGCGAACTCGAGCGGAACAACAGCAGGCGAACCGACTTGCGGCTGTAGCCCAGCGTCAACACGAACAGCCGGGTGCGCCGGTACTTGCCGCTGAGCGGATCGCGCACCATCGGGCCGCTGCCGTAATCGACCTGCGCCTCTTCCCCCGGCGCGGTCTCGATCACCGCGCAAGCTTGCGGCACGGGGCTTCCCTGCAGCTTGCGGACGAAGCGCCGAACGCTCTGGTAGCCGGCGGCGAACCCGCAGGTGTCCACTAACTCCTGCCAGATCGCCATCGCGTTGCGGCCACGCGACAGCCCCAGTTCGATCGTCTCCCGGTACGCTGCGCAGGCGCTGGCAGAGGGACTCCGGCCGGGTTGCGGCGCGGCCGTCGCGACCGCAGGCGCGGTCAACTCCGCGCCAAAGTCGGTGATCACCTCCTTGGCCGGTTTTGCTGAGGCCGGGGCAGGGCTGACGTCGTCGGGTGGTTTTGCCGTCGTAAAGTCGGTGATCACCTCGTTGGCCGGTTTTGCCGACCGCGCCTGCCGCCCCCAGCGGCCCGGCGGCCGAAAGCCGACTCCAGCCGCTTTCAGATAACTCGCCGCGGTCTCGCGGCGCACGCCGGTCGCGCGCTGGATCCGCCGCAACGACCATCCCAACCGCCCCAGGGCGATGACTTGCTGTTTCTTTTCCTCGCTCAAGACGTTACTCACATCGACGGAGCATACCCCGCTCGCGTCAGAGTCAACGTCCTGGGAGCGGCCTACCGTTGGCCGGTTTTCAGGTGATCATCAATGGCCGGTTTTGGGTGTTCACCGAGGCGTTAACGGACCGAGGGGATCACCAGAGCATACGTTTCACCTCGCCCTGGATTTTCTCGAACAGGCCCGCGCAGTAGGCCTGGTCCGATCGCGTTTCGTGCCGTTCGCCCGCCCAGGTTTGCACGACGTTCGTATTGATGATGCAGGCCACCAACCTGCGGCAACGCGATCGCGCGCCCCTTCGCAGGCGGTTGCACCAGCCGCTTCACCAGCGTGTACTTCTCCAGCGGCGAATCGGCGTTCGGCGCTCGTGATATGGAGCGCGAGACCCGAGACCTGATCACGGCGAGCTGAGCACCACGCCGAGCACCGAATCGGTACGAATCGGATCTCAACTCGTTGGTTCAGCGCTGCTCCAATCCTGCGCAGCATCCACAGTCAGTGCCCTTCGTAATCCGCGTCTTCCAAGCGGCAGACGACCGACGCCGTCGTGCCGATGAGCTTGGCAAGCTGGAATTGGGTGAGGTCGGCCGCCGTTCTCATT
>DATBJG010000182.1:0-15106 GCA_036556585.1 Vicinamibacterales bacterium | reverse complement strand
CAAGATTGCGTGGGATGTCCTGATGCCCGACGGTCGTGGCAGCTCGAGCGGGCCGCTCGTGGCGCGCGGGAAGGTCATTCAAGGCATGGGCGGGTGTTCGCAGTATGTCGAGCAGAAATGCTTCATCAGCGCGTACGACGCTGCAACAGGCAAACAGCTGTGGAGGTTCCACACCGTCGCGCGAGAAGGCGAGCCTGGCGGTGATACGTGGGGCACGCTGACGAATCTTTTCCGAGCCGGCGGTGAGACGTGGATCACGGGCAGCTACGATCCGGATCTCAACCTCACATATTGGGGAACGGCGCAAGCCAAACCCTGGATGCCGGCAAGCCGTGGCATGCACTCTCTCGACAAAGCGCTCTTCACGAGCTCGACGGTTGCAATCGACGCAGAGACGGGCAAGCTGGCCTGGTACTTCTCACATGCACCCGGCGAAGCGCTGGACCTCGACGTCGTGTTCGAACGCGTTCTGGTTGACAGCGGCGGACAGAATCTGGTCTTTACGGTTGGAAAAGACGGCGTCTTGTGGAAGCTCGACCGCAAGACCGGCAAGTACATCGGTCACAAGGAAACCGTCTTCCAGAACGTCTGGGAGCGAATCGACCCGCAGACCGGCGAGCCACGGTACCGCGAAGACATCCTGGCGCACGAGGTCGGCCAATGGATCGACGGGTGCCCCAGCACGGAAGGCGGACACAACTGGCAGGCCATGAGCCACCACCGCGCGACAAACCAGCTCATCATCCCGTTGAGTCAGAGCTGTCTGGCTATTCGCGCGCAGAAAATCGAGCAGCGGCCGGGTGGCGGCAGCGCGGGTGGCGCAGACCGGCGCTGGTACGAAATGCCCGGCACCGACGGTAACATCGGAAAGCTGGCAGCCTTTGACGTGAACACGTTGAAGGAAACATGGGCGATCCAGCAGCGAGCACCATTCTTGACCGCCGTACTTTCCACCGCCGGCGGCGTGGCATTCGTCGGCGACCTCGATCGGTACTTCAAGGCAGTCGATGTGCGGACGGGAAAGATCCTGTGGCAGACTCGACTTGCCACCTCGGTGCAGGGTTTCCCAATCTCGTTTAGCGTTGACGGCAAGCAGTACGTGGCCGTTCCCACAGGGCTCGGCGGAGGAAGCCCGAGGCTGGTGCCGGCCACGCTTGCGCCGGAGATTCGCGTTCCAACCACGGGTCAGGCGCTGTACGTCTTCGCCTTGCCCGACAAGAAATAGGAAAAAGGAAAAAGGGTCGGGAGTCTTTTTCCCCCGCCCCAGGACTTCAATGAGCGCAAGGGAAAAAGACTCCCGACCCCTTTTTGCCATCGTAGTCATGTCTGCGGTCGCCTTGACCAGTGTGGTCGGACTCTCGCAGCAGGAGCCCGCGCCAGACCCGCCGGTGCCCGCCGTGCTCCGCGCATACCGGCCCGTGACAGCCGACCGCCTCAAGAAGCCGGAAAACGACAACTGGCTGATGATTCGGCGGACGTACGACGGCTGGGGCTTCAGCCCGCTCGCCGAAGTAACGCCAGAAAACGTCATGCGGTTGCGACCGGTCTGGATCTTCTCGACCGGTGAAACGAAAGTCCACGAGGCCGCACCGATTGTGAACAACGGCGTGATGTTCGTCTCCACGCCCAACAATCAGGTGATCGCCATCGATGCGCGAAGCGGTAACGTGCTATGGCGTTATCGGCGACCACGGCCCGCTGGCGCGTTCGTCCTGCACGACACCAACCGCGGAGTGGCACTCTACGGGAACAAAGTCTTCTACGCCGCCGGAGAAGCGGTGCTGGTTGCCCTTGACGCCACGACCGGACTCGAAGTCTGGACGACCACCGTCGCTGATAACAAATCGAGTTATTACCTCACGCTCGCACCGCTCGTCGCAGACGGCAAGGTGATGGTGGGCGCCTCTGGTGGTGAATTTGGCGTTCGCGGCTTCGTGGCCGCCTTCGATCCGGATTCGGGGAAAGAACTGTGGAAGACCTACACGGTGCCCGCACCCGGGGAAGCCGGCAGCGAGACCTGGCCAACCGGCGACCACTGGAAAACAGGTGGCGCTCCCGTGTGGGTCACCGGTAACTATGACCCCGAAACCAATCTCGCATTCTGGGGAACAGGAAATGGCGGTCCCTGGATGGGCGACCAGCGACCCGGTGACAATCTCTACGTCGCCTCAACGATTGCGATAGACGTCGCCACGGGCCAGATCAAAGGGCACTTCCAGTACAACCCCAACGAATCCTGGGATTGGGACGAAGTATCACCGCCGATTCTGGTGGACTATCAACGCGACGGGCGGAGCGTCAAAGGACTCATCAACGTCGCTCGCAACGGCTATCTGTGGTTCCTCGAGCGCACGAGCGGAAGGATCAACTTCATCGAAGGGAAGCCGTTCGTCACCCAGAACGTTTTCCTGCGACTCGACCCGAAGACCGGACGACCTGACGTGGATCCGGCACGCAAACCTGGCACCGGCAAAGAAGCGCAGTTCTGCCCGTCGCCGCATGGCGGCAAGAACTGGCCCCCCATCGCATTCAGTCCTCAAACGAGGATGATCTACATCCCTGCGAACAACAATCTTTGCGGAACGCTCACGGGTATCCCCGTCGAATATTCACGCGGCAGCGGATTTGCCGGTGCGCGAGGAGGCCGGTCGTTTCTGGCGCCTGGTGCCGACCATGTTGGCGAGGTTCAGGCCTGGAATGTGGATACCGGAAACCGCGCATGGACACATGCCTACAGGAATAGTCCAAACTGGGGTTCGATGCTCGCCACCGCCGGCGGACTCGTCTTTACCGGAGGCACCAGCGATCGGAAGATTCATGCGTTCAATGCCCAGACAGGACAACTCTTGTGGGAGTTTCCAACGAACTCTGGCATCGTCGCTCCACCGACGACGTTTGCCATCGATGGCAAACAGCATATTGCCGTCCACACTGGTTGGGGTGGAGACCCGCGGGGAATGCAGAACACGCTCAATCGAATCTTCCCGGGAGAGTACCCGGAGGTCCCCGAAGGCGGGGCCGTCTGGGTCTTTGCCCTGGAATGAACCGCCTTTCTTCGGCAAGCGGCGTGACCGTTTCCTACGACAAGTCCGGAAGCGGGCCGCCGCTCCTTCTCGCAGGCCACCGCCTGAGCGTGCGGCCGATCACCCGCCACGCGAGAACGAGGGAAGTGATGCAGAGGGCGGTCCCGCCCAGCATGAAGGTGATGACCACGATGTCCCACAACGGTCGATAGTTGTAGAGCCAGGGGAAATTCAGCGAGTGCAGACCGTTGTACAGCCACCGACCGACCCAGTTTCGATTGCTGTAGTTGCCCACGACCCGCGCGGTTTTCGGATCAACGTAGTACCGCGTCTTTTCAGCGTCGTTCATCAGCACGAGCACCACCGGAAGCGGGCGACGACGTTCCCGATCCAGGTAATAACGGTCGTATTGCCGGACCACGCGTGCCTTCACGACACTTGGATCGGCGGCAGTCCCTTTGACAGCATTCACGATCTGTTCGTGATCGAATTCGGCAACGCGATGTCCGTCCAACGAGATCATCTGCGTTCGCCCACTGCCCAAGTTGGCGGCGTACATTGGTTCACCCGCAAACGACGTGAACTCGAGTTCTTTGACTGGCAGATCCGACGCCTCGGCGAGCAGATCGCGTGGATGTTTGCGTGTGAAGTCTTCGATAGCCACGTGACCCTGCAGCGCCTCCGCAATACCGGCGCCTCCACGGCGACCTGCCGCGCCACGAGGCTCAGAACGAGGAAAAGGATCCATGGAGAGCATGCCGCTGAACGCCCATGTGGCCGTGGCGATACCGAAGATTAACCCGAGCACAATGTGCCAACGCTTCTGACCGCGGTAAGGAATGCTCGTCGGTGTGCCTGCATGCCGGTACCGTCTTGAAGGTGAATACATCCATACGCCAATAGCGACGCCAATGAGAGCGGCCAGGGTTCCAATACCGGATGACCAGATCACCAGCCTGCTCCACTCGGGCTGGTGCTTTCGCAGAGGCGTAAAGTAGATCCAGTGAGGAATCGGGCCCAGATAGGCGCCAATGCGCGACGCCGTTGTCGTGTACTGCACGACTTCTCCAGACGCCCCGGAGACGTAGACCTGTTCGCCATTTGGCCAGGAGTACTTCCAGAGCGGCCTGAGGCTGCGAAACTGGCCCTGAACGGTCCACTGATCGACATCGCGAACCGATTCGATCGTCGCGGCGCCGACGGGTTGTCCCGTCCAGCCCGCTGCAGCGCGGTTCCTCATGTACCGTGAGACTTCGATCTGTTCTTCACCCGTGTCGGCGTACACGATTCGGGCGCTGCCCCGCCCTCCTCCAAAGCGGTAGGCTGGACGCCCATCGAACATGTTGAGACGCACTTGTCCCGGGAAGGCTTCGATGCCAATCTTCCGGGCGGCTTCAACTGGTGAAAGAACGACCTTCGACGGATCGAGCGCCGGCGAACGTTCGAGACGGTCGTCCGGCGTCACGGTCGGGAATCCCCAATACATCATCCCAATGCCGGATGGAAACCACAGCAGAAAGAACAGACAGAGTGCGACACCAACCCAGCGATGGACGAAGATGAGCAGTCGCTTGAGCATCGGATCTGGACAGAAAGTCGACCGGGAAATTATCCGATCGGGTTCCCGGGGATGAATCTGAAGAGTTGCTGAATTTCTGGTCAGGATGCTCGGGATTCGGGGTTCGGGGCTCGGGATTCGGGGTTCGGGATTCGGGATTCGGGACCCGACGCTTTCTGGAGCGATGCTGTCCGTTGCCGCAGACGTCTGAAGAGTCCCCTTCTCCTGGCCGAGCTCATCCACATGGCCCCACGGAATCCGGAATCCAGCATTCCGGCAAGCAACAATCCGGTTCGAAGGGCAATCAACCCGACCGGGGTTCGGACCGGCCAGAGCAAAGCATCTTGAAACTGAACGACCGCGGCGCGAATTTCAGGTATGGCGCGAGGATCGCTTGTCAGATGATTCCAGGCCGATTCTTGTTGGGTTTCGCCTGCTCTGACCGGGAGGCTCAAGGCATCGGCAAGAACTCCTCGAAACGCGTGCTGGAACAGAAAGCTCGTCAACCGCGACCGCGCCCGATGCTGGGCCGTGTTTCTCCAGTTGGCGACAAAATGAAGAGCGGTCGGCTCGGCCAAGAACGTGAGATTCTTGAAGTGGCCCCCCGCGACAATGGAATGCCACATGACGATGTCGCCGGATCTCAGAAGCGTTTCATCCCAATAGCCATACCTGGTGAGGCACGATCGAGTGTGGGCGACCGTGCACATCGTGATGGCGCTTTCTCCGCGCCATAACCCCGCTTGATGTGTCGGGATCTGCAGGTTGTACCAATACGGTCGAATCCGACCGTCAATGCCAACTCCAAGTCCGCGACTGTAGGCAAACTCTGCGCCTGTGCTGTCGAGCAAAGCTCCAAGGCGCTCGAGATGGTCTGGAAACCAGAGATCATCGTGAGCAAGATACGCCACGTACTGTCCTTGTGCCTCTCGCAGGGCGACGTTCCGATTTGCGTAACCAATCCCGGGCGCCTTCGGAAGATCGAACCATCGAACGCGAGGATCATGAAAAGACGCGACAACTTCCGCGGTCTTGTCGGTGCAGCCGTCACCGACGATGAGAAGCTCGAAGTCGTCAACCGTCTGGCACAAGGCACTGCGAATTGCGTATGGAAGCACATCCGCCCGGTCATGCGTGGGCAGCACGATGCTGAAACGCGGGGAGCGGTGAACGTTCATCGCTCGAGCCAGGTTCGCAGATGCGCGACGGCTTCCCGATCCGAGGAGTCGCTCGCTCGCCGCCAGAAGAGCGGGATATAAAGAAATGTCAGGACGGCAAACACCGCGTACGCCAGCGTCGAACCTCGCATCAACGCAATCGCTGCGGCGATGCAGACAAATCCGCCGCCCACGGCCAACCCTGGACTGAGTGCGTGCCAGAGACGTCCTGGCTCAAGCGAGTGTGGAGCAATTCTGGAAACGAGAATGACGAGGCCGACCAGCTCGGTCAGAGCGGTCATCGCGCGGGCTCCGCCTGCCCCCACGAGACCGAATCTCGGAATGAGCGTGAATAGCAACGTCACGAACAGGATTCCGTTGAGCAAGTCCAGTTGCGCTTTGAGATCCGGCCGTCCGAGACCGTGAACCGCTGAACGCAGGATGTGACTGAAAGCGCCCATATAGAACGCCACAGCCAGAAACTGTAGCGGTGCTGCCGCTCGAGCCGCGAACGAAGGACCCATCCAAAACGACAGTAACTCACGGGCAAACAGCACGACAAACGTCAGGGCAGGCGTCATGATCAACAACAGATATTTCAGGGGTCTGACGACCAGACTCGTCAACGGCTGTCCTTCCCTGCCATTGAATCGACTGAAAACCGGAAAGAGTGCCAGAGCCATGCTGACCGGCACGATTGCGCCACGTGAGACCGCCTCGTACGGCACCGAGTAGTACGTCAGCATCCCAACCGAAAGGAACACCGGAATCAGCAGCCGCTCGACGTGAGAAACCAGCGAAATGGTGACGCTCGACACGGTCGCCCACGAACCAAACCGAAGTAGCGCCGCCAAGGCGGTCGGACTGAGGGACGGACGGCGTCCCGCAAGGCCGGGACAGTGACGCCAGGCAAGCAGGCCGAGCATGGCGAGGGCGACGACCTTTGAAGCGACCAGCCACGCAACAATGACCTGAAGCGTCCACCCGGTCACGGCTCCGACCGCGGAAATCACATACAGGCTGCTGCTCGCCGGTATGAGCACGGCATTCACAAGATCAAAGCGCTGAGCCGCGTACAGCGCCCCTCTGAGAGAATTTGATGCAAAGACAATTGGAATCGCCAGCGCGACCAGCTGGAGTGTCGACACACCTTCCGGTTTCAATCCGGCCGGGAGGGCCAGCACATCGTTCACCAGCATCGGGGTCACCGCGGCAATGCCCAGACCCGCGGACATGCCAAAAACAGCCTGCACCATCAGCGCCGTGCCGAGAACGCGCGGGACACCTTCTGTCATTCCCTGGGCCTGTGCGGCCGCCATCAAACGGGCAGCCGCTCGGCCAATGCCCAGATCAAAGGGACCGGCATAACCCAGAATCGTCCAGCTCAGGATGAGCAGACCCAATCGGTCGGCACCAAGGCCACTTAGCACGACCGGCAGGCACACGAGCGCCACAACGAGAGGCACGCCCTGCCCCAGCAGATTGAACAAGGTGTGTCGGGCGAACGAGAGGCTATCCGCCGATGACATTCCCGAATGAATACGGAATCAAATCGGTATCCAACGGCAGTCGGTACTTATCTGGGCGTGCGTGATTGTACGCGGTGGTCGGAAAGTTCACGACGAGCACATCGGTCGTGCCGATGTTGTGGTCCGCATGCCACACGTTCTTCGGAATATTGACGAGGCATCGCTGATGTTCGGAAAGCACAATCTTGCTCACCTCGCCGCATGTCGATGATTCCGGGCGTGGATCGTAAAGGACGACCTCCAATTCACCTTGAATCAACGCGTAGCGATCCTCGTGCTCCCGATGAAGATTCCAGCCCTTGACGACACCCGGACGGATCGTGAAGCAGTAGACGAACACGAGCGGATCGTGGTGCCACCCCCACCTTGGATCGAAGAGTTCGCAGACGCTACCGCGCAGATCGACAAGTGTCGGAAGCGGTCGTACTTGTACTCCCTCGGCAAGCCGGCCCACGCGCTGACCTTCGGGCGTGGCCATTTGCTGGTCGCGGCGAGCGGCAAGCAACGTCACATCGAGAATCGATTCACTGACTTTCATCTCTGGCCCTCTCGACTCGACAAAACGGCTTGGAGCAAATAGGAATGGAAGGGCGTGCCTGAAAACGGCGCAGTGTACCACGAACGAGAAGCGGTCGACCTCACACCTGCACGCAGCCCTTGACAATGTGGGGTTGTATGGAACGCTCAGCTATGCAGTCAGTCTCAGAAGGCGTGAGGTTGGCTTGCGACTGGCGCTGGGAGCGTTGCGCCGAAACATTGTCACTCAGTTCCTCGTGAGGAGCCTGTGGGTTACCGCAGCGGCTTGCGCGCGTACCAGTTCCGCCACGCTGATGGCTCGGGCGGCAGCGTCTGGCCGGTAATGTCCCGCAGAGCCTGGAACACCCATTGCCGGGTTTCGGAATCCAGCGAGTAGTCATCGGCATACTCGAGAAGCCGCGGCACCGCACGCCACCTCTGCTGTTGATTCAACATGCCCGACTGGGCCAGGCTGCAAGCCGCGCGCTCGCGAATCATCGCTGAAGCGTCGTCGTGGAAGATCTCGAGCAACGGCTCGATCACGTCGTCGGTCCCGAGGAACGCCAGACTTTCGACAGCCCAGTAGCGAATGTTCACGTTGGGGTCATGCAGACTGCTTGTGATGATCTCGAAGGCACGTTCTGGTTGAATGCCACGGTTGCCGAGCAGGCCGATGTCCCACAGGGCATTCGCGCGTGGACCCTGCCCGCCGAACCGAGCGTCGGGCTCGAGCCGATCGATGGTCGCAGAGTCCCGTGACAGACCGCGCGCCGAGACGTTCATCTCGATTGCCGCCGTGCGAACGCGCATATCATCCGAGTTGATCGCCATCCTGAACAATGATTCGAGGCCCGGCGTCAGTTTGATGTGGCCCAGCCATCCAGAGGCCCGGGCCGTGATTTCCTCGTTGGCCCCTCGATAGTGGTTAATGGCGCGCTCGAGCAGCAACTCTGCCTGCTCCTGCGGGGTCATTGATTTCAGGGCTTCGAGGTGATGCTCTGACAGTACAGATGCCGACGCACGCGGCGTCCGTTGTTGTGCCGTGACAAGCTGCGGCTGCAGGGATGTGGTCAGTACGGCGGCGACGGTAATGACTTCAATGCGCATGGACGGCCCATTCGCAACTCAGATGCCGCCGCGCGAAGAACGTAACTGATTGGTAGCGGGTCCTGGCCGGACCTGGAGCGTGCTAATTTGGACGCTTCGGTGACAGTTTTGTCTGGCTCATTCCACGATCGTCAATTGCGAAGCCTGGACTTCGAACGGCTTGAACTCGCCTTTCCGGCCGTACTTGTCGGTCGCGGTGACTGTATAGCGAATGATGCCAATCGGCGTGTCCTGCGGAACAATCCACTTGGCAACCCAGAACTGACGTTCTGGCTGCTTTTCGGTGGCACGATATCGCATGGGGATGTCGATGGTTTTTCCGGCGACGGTCAGGTGGACGATGAGCTGGGCCGATGCCTCACGATCTCCGGTAGAGGGATCGGCGACGAACATGCGCCATCCGACCGGCTCACCACGCTTGAACCGATTTCTGAGGATGCAATTCTCAGGATGACCCGGCGGCTGAAAAAGCGCCATGTCGCCGTAGACAATCAATTTTCCTGTGCCGGAGGCGGGGGATGCCGGAGGTGACTGCAGCGCGGTCGCGGTTCCGCTGTCGAAGGTGGACGCCAGAACGAGCCCAACCAGCAAGGTCGTCATTTGCGTTCTTCGCACGTCAAACCTCCTACGGCCGGATATTACACTAGCTCGGGGTTCGGGATTCGGGGAGACCATCAAAACCATGGAAATTGATTTCGCTTCCGGGCTCATCTGGTTCATCGCGTTTCTTTTCTCGACAACTCTACATGAGGCAATGCATGCGTTTGTCGCATGGAAGGGCGGCGATCCGACGGCGTATCACGGTGGACAGGTCTCGCTCTCGCCGGTTCCACACATCATGCGCGAACCGATTGGCCTGGTTGTCGTGCCGCTCTTGACTTCGTTTACGCAGGGCTGGGCGATGGGTTGGGCCAGTGCCCCCTATGATCCTTTCTGGGCGGAGCGGTACCCACGCCGTGCAGCCCTGATGGCGGCGGCAGGGCCAGCCGGCAATTTTCTCATCGCGCTCGCGGCATTCATGACGCTCAAAATGGGCCTCGCGGTCGGATGGTTCGTGCCACCCGACACCGCGAATCTTCAAACGCTGGTCCAAGTCGCGAGCGGTGGCCCCAGCTTCGTGACCACGGCGCTGTCAGTACTGCTCGTGCTCAACGTGTTCGTCGGCTTGTTCAACCTTCTGCCCGTGCCGCCACTCGATGGCTTCGCGGTTTTCCGTATCTTTCTTCCCGATCACCACGCGGCGCGCCTGCGTGCTCTGGAATCAAACTCGATGATGTCGATGCTGGGTCTGGTTGTCGCCTGGCAGATCTTTCCGGCATTCACCGACCCTCTCTTCTCGATGCTCCTGAAGATGTTGCATCCCGGCGTGTCGTACTCGTGACGCCATTGCCTACAGAAGCTGGCAGTGTTTCGCCCGTACTTCTGTAGCAGCTCTCAGCCCGCTCTCCACGGCACCGTTCATATAGCCTTGCCAGCGAAAACTGGTGTGCTCGCCGGCAAACAGCAAACGGCCGGTGGGTCGCGCAAGCCAGGTGCGCCACGAAGGGTCGTAGCTTGGTGAGAAGTACGCATATCCGCCGCCGGCCCAAGGATCGTCTTCCCAACTGAAGGCGCGGTGCGCGACCAGTGGTGTGCGATCGACCGATAGCCAGTCGAGCTGTTTGACAATCTCGGCCACACCGCCGCGTGCGAGCAACTCACGCGTCTGATGGCTGGCCGATCCCCCGGCGAGCAACGTCAGGATTCCCGACGTGCCTTTCTGTTCTTCATTGCCATCCCAGACCGCACCAATTGGAAGATCGGTTCCGTAGGCACGCGGTTTTCTCAGCGCGCGCCAGGTCGGCTGCGCGAACTGAAGTACGGTTCGAGTGGCCGGCCCATACGGAAGACGTTCAATGGCGTCGAGCTGCGGCGATGGCAGATGCGGTTCAATCCGGACCGTCTTGAGCGCTGCCGCTGGAAGCGTGCAGATCACATAGTCTGCGTGCAATGTTCCGAGCAGCCCATCCGCTCCTCGAACCGTCGCGTCTATGCCATCAACGGAGTGGGCAACCGAGACGAGCGCGGTCTGGCGTCGGATTTGATCGTCGAGAGTCCTGGCGAGCACCGTCACGAGCGAGTCGTTACCACCATCAATTCGGTACATGCGACCCTGGCCGGGTGTCTCCTCTTCCGCGAACTGATCCACGAGCGCCAGCAGCGACAGATTCTCCGGATCGGCTAGAAAGAAACCCCGCATCCCCAGCGCCGTCGACCGCATCTCCGCGGGGGCATTGATGCGATCGAGCCAGCTGGCAACCGAAACACTCGCCAGCGCTTCGGCAACAGCGCTGTCCCAACGACGTTCCGCCAGACGATACGCACGAATGGGAGCTGCCAAGGCCTGCTCCACGCCCTCCCAGCCGAGCGCCGCGCCCCGATGAGCGGGCGTTACACCGGAATGAAATCCCGAGAAGCCACGTCGAAGAATCCGCACGGGGCGCAAGCCGAGGTCTTCGGCCAGGCGCAGAATTTCCGTCTGCGACTCTTCGATCATGTCGCCGCCGGCTTCCACGTGTTGCTCTTCGGCGAACCCTTCACGCCAGGTCCAGACGCGACCGCCGAGCCGGTCACGCGCTTCGACAATCATCACCTTGGCGCCGCAACGCTGAAGCTCGCGCGCCGCGACAAGACCGGAGAGACCTGCACCGGCAATCAACACTGACACACCGCGGAGCGAGTCGTCTGCTAGCATGTGTCCCGGCTATTGGTGAAAGACGTTGTGGTGCGCGACGTGTGTCTCCGGGCGGTTGGGGCGAACTTTGTTCTCAAGACTTCGCGAGTGGCGGCGCGTGTCTGTTTGTCGCATATCCCACGATGACACCGAGGACACTTCCTGGCAGCATGATTTGCCAGTAGTAGGCCGGCTGGCCGTTCGCGGTCTGGAGCAGCACCACCAAGTAGGCCAGGGCGAGTCCGACGGCTAAGCCGAACACAATGCCGAGCGGCAACGATCCGATCCGCTTCGCAAACATGCCAATCAACGCACCTGTCAGGATGCCTTTGATCATCGAACCGACAACGATGCTCACGATTTGAGGGGCGACCTCTGGAGCGGACACCAGCGCCGTCAACCCGTCGAAAATCCCCAGAATTCCGCCAAGCACCATCCCAAACATCGGTTTGCTCATTCGTGCCTCCGACTGTCTATTACACGTAGCCGTCGAGGTCGTGTACAGCGCTCATCAAACGAGCGCTACCAGGATGCGCATGACCAGATACGCGAGCACCAGCAGCAGAGCGATTCGATGCTTTCGCACGAAGCGCCCCAGTCGCTCCATGGGCCTCTCCTGATACGCCTCGACGGGGTCGCCTGCGAGGAATCGCCCTACCTCGGCCATCAGCAGGGCCACATCCTGATAGCGTTCGACGGGCTCGCTGCGGCAAGCCTTGCGAGCGATCGCCTGAAGCGGCCGGACACCAGAGAGTGGCCCAGATTCGGGGGGCGGCACGCTATCCAAAAGAAACGAGAGAATCGCTCCCAGCGCGTAAATGTCCGCTCGGGCGTCAATCCGCACCTCACCACGCGCCTGCTCGGGCGCCATATAGCCGCGCGTGCCAAGCACGGTGCCATGCCGCGTCTTGCGACTCGCCGAGATCGGGCCCGAGTCCGCGCCGTCAGATTCTGTGGTCTCGTTGCCCTGCGAGGGAACCAGCTTGGCGATGCCCCAATCCATCACGAGCACTTCGCCGAATGGGCCGACCATGATGTTTTCAGGCTTCAGATCGCGATGGATCACGCCGCGGGCGTGGGCAAAGGCCACCGGCTCGCAGATCCGCAGGAAGAGTCGCAGCCGCTCGGCGAGCGACCGCACGGTAGGTGCGTACTCGGCCAGCGTGGGCCCTTCCACGCGCTTCATTACGTAATAAGGGCGTCCGTCATCGAGGCTGCCAAGGTCGTAGACGGGAACAATCCCTGGGTGATTCAGGCGCGCAAGGATCCGCGCCTCGAGTTCCAGACGCGACGCGAGGGCCTGCTCGTTCGATGGGATCGAGGGTGTCGCGAGCACCTTGAACACAACCGACCGATCGAGCACTCGGTCGTGAGCCAGATAGATCGTTCCCATTCCGCCTCGCGCGAGCGGCTCGAGAACGTCGTACCGAGCGTCGCTTGGAGTCGGCCAGTCGGCGATATTCCGCAACCGCGCGACAACGCCGTCGGACAGCCACGTCATCGAACGTCTCCGAGCAGTAGGTCTCGAATTTCCCGCTCGACGTCGGCCTCGCTCTCGCACACGGTCCTGAATCGTTCGATCAGCGCGCGCCGGAAGCTGCGCCTGGCCGCCGCGAGATAGTTGGTGACGTCGGACGCCGAGACACCGAACTCGCCCGCGACCTGCGCGTACGTCGTCGCGGAACCCGCCTCGGATTCCTTCAAATCGTACCGCTCGAAGATCCGAAACTGGAGCGCCTTACCTTGTCGCGCATAGTCCTCTCTCAGACTGTCCACCGTTTGTCCAAGAACGCTACGAATCCACTCGCGATGGAAGTACGCTTCGGCATTCGTGTCGTCGACAACGGCGTGCCGATCAAGCTCTCGTTCGGCATCGTCGAAGTCGAGCGCGACCGGCAGAACTCCGCCGCCGCGCTTCAGCCGCCGTTCACCCTTGCGCTGATTGGACATGAACCCGTCAAGGCAGGTGCGCAGGAAGGTGCGAAATCGACCCTTTGCAGGCTCATAGCTCTCGAAGAAGCCTTTTTCCAGCGCCCGCATGAAAAATTCCTGCGTGAGATCTTGCGCGTCGACTGCCGTTGCACTCCACTTCATGCGAAGGTACTTGTACACCGGCTTCCAGTACGCAGAGACCAGCGTGTCCTGCCCGGCGCGCTTTACTTCAGGGTCGGCGCTCCGCAACCCGGCCACCATCGTGTGCCGGGTGGCGGGAAAGCCTCGTCCACCACCTGCAGGAACGTCCATCTCTCGGGCAGTCTAAAGGAACTGGCGTCAAAGTGTAATTACACAGAGAGAGCAGGTTGAGTACTCGACGTGTTTCACGCAGCGGAAATCGAGGGGGGCTGATAGGGAGAGAAGGGCCAGGACGGAAAGCCCTAACCCTTGATTTCTGGGATTTCGCTAGAGCCCTATGCGGCGGCGGTCCAGCTCGTTCTCGTTGCAGAAGTACTCAAGGATGTCTGTGTCTGGCTGCAGAAGGTGCGTCACCTTGACCGTGAACGGCTTCGTGTACCACTTCGGATCGTCGATCGTGATCTCGACCTCCATGTGACCGAAGTCGCGGCGCCGGTACCGCACGATGACGCGAGCACCCTCGCTCTGGGGGTGGCCCATGAGGTCGAGCCACACCTCGCCGTTGAATCCGATAGTGTCTACGACGAGCGTGTCGCCCTCCCACTTCCCCACCGAGTAGCCGAGCCAGGACGGTGACGGATCGGCCATATGCTTCCGGCCGTCGATGTAGATCTGCCGAACGCCACCGAGCTCCAGCATGATCAGGATCAAGCCAGGTGTTTGCACAATCTTCGAGACTTCGGACAACATCGTGGAAAGAGGGATGCCCATGGGCAGACAGTGCGTGGCTGGGAGCACTTCCGGCTTGCCGTCACCCCGCCGCTTCAGTACGTCGCCTACTTCGGGCCGCACCGGCGCCTCCTGCGGTTTGAAGTCCAGGAAGATGTTGACGGCGTACTTGGAGATCGTATCGATCTCCATGCCTGGCACTTCGATGGCGTCAACGTCGTTGCCGAAGAGGCGCTTCATCTCTTCCCGTGAGGTCGGCTGCACGTGCCAGACACCTGACAAGTCCGGCTTCCCATTCGGCGCCCGCGGCGTGCGCGCGGTCAGAATCGGCTTCCCATCGGGTGTGCGCGGCGTGCCGGGCGTCGGATAGTTCACCCATTGCGCGCTCGCGACCTGGGTGGCAAGCATCACAAGAGCCAGGGAGCCGACTCTACGCATAAGGATCCTTTCAGAGACGAAGCAGGCTTGGGCTTGGAGCTGTCGGGCAGCAAGGACGGAATGAAGTCCACCTTCGCACTGCGCGCTACGGTGGACAACCTTGGCGTGGCTTGCCAACCGTAGCTCACGCAGCGTTGACAAGCGTGAGCGAAGGTTGGCGGGGTCGACGGGACTCGAACCCGCGGCCTCCGGCGTGACAGGCCGGCGTTCTAACCAACTGAACTACGACCCCCCTGAAATTGCAGAATTGCAGGATTGCAGGA
>DATBJG010000181.1:0-13304 GCA_036556585.1 Vicinamibacterales bacterium | reverse complement strand
CGGCCACCGCCGCGAGATACGACAAGGGTCTGGGAAACACGGACTTCCAGTGTAACAAGTTTCAAGGCTCAGGGCTCACGTCTCAAAATGGACCATTACTTGAGAGCCTGGAGCCCAGAGCCGAACTACCTTGGCTGGATGAAGGCGTGAAAGACTCGAAGCCCTAGTTCGCGCGGGTCTTTGGTCTTGTCGGGTGCGATGGCCACAGGTACGAACGTCCGGTCCACGTGGATACGGATTTCCGTGGTGTCACCTTGTCCGAGCTGTGCGGCCGTTAACGGCAGCTTTCGAATCACTTCGGCGCCAGATTCGAGCGTGAAGTCATCAATCATCTGGTCCCCGATGGTCACGGTGACGTGCTGCGGGTCGGTCATCACGCTGCGAGGGTGATCGGCGTGCAGGTAGAAGAGCACGTCGCGCTTCGGGTTGCGCATCGACAACGTGCCGTCCTTCTTCATCCACTGCCATTCGAGCGTGGCATTGTTTTCAGCAGATTCGGGCGGATGCCACCCGTCTTTGAAGATGACAAAGATGTTCTCGGTCTGCGGCAGGAGCTCGATCTGGCCGACACGATAGCCCCGCTGCCCGGTATCCTCGCCTGCCAGCGGCAAGCGTTCCCCGGTGTCCCGGGCGTACAACCCCATTTCAATGGTTGCGGTGCCGAGATACGGGTATACGGGGAAAAACACCGTACGCGTGTACTCGATGACCTGTCCCGGTTTCCACTGCCGTGTCGGCGTGGCCGGCTGGTGATCGTCGGTCCACATCAATTCTTCATCTGAGTCGAGCACGTGCACCATGACCAGGTAGTCCTTGGCGAATGGTGGCGCATTCGGGGCAACTGCAAACCTGTAGGTGATGTCGACCGGGCTGCCCAACGGCACTCGCTGGAGGTTCATCGTAAAGCTTGGGGTCGCAACAGGGGGGACGGGATCCTCTTTCGAACCACACGCGACCATCGTGACGCACACGATGACGCCGATCCGCAATCTGGCAGTTGCAAATGTCACGGCGAGCGGATATTAGTCCAGTTGCCGCACGTACAGCAATCTGTTAGAGTCACCGCCTTACCAGCGATTGGTGGTCGGTGGTCAGTGGTTGGTGATCGCTCGTCACTGTTCTGACAACCATCGAGTTGACCGCTGACTACAATTGCTGACCACTGACCACTAGCCACCGCCCACTGATTTATGGCGTTCGAAGCGCTCGGCATGGTGGAGACCAAAGGTCTCATCGGCTCCATTGAGGCAGCCGATGCCATGGTCAAAGCCGCGAACGTCGTGCTCGTCGGCAAGGAATACATTGGTGCCGGCTACGTCACCGTGCTGGTGCGTGGCGACGTGGGGGCCGTCAAGGCTGCGACCGACGCAGGCGCGGCAGCCGCGCGTCGCGTTGGCGAGCTTGTCTCAGTTCATGTCATTCCGCGTCCGCATGCGGAGGTGGAAAAGATCCTTCCGAAGTCTCAAGCCTGAAGGGCTCAAGTTGGGGAGTTGAGCCTTGAGCCCTGAGACTTCGACGAATCGGGACCTCACCTCAATCCAGGAAGCTCGAACACTCGCTCGCCGCGCCGCGCAGGCGCAGCTTCAGCTCGCAGAACTCTCCCAGGACAGGATTGATGCCATCGTTGATGCCATGGCGGCGGCCCTGAGGCCGCAGGCTGAGGCCCTGGCGCGGCTGGCCGTCGAGGAAACCGGCTACGGGATTGTCGCGGACAAGATTCAGAAGACGCTCTTTGCCGCGGACCGGGTCTACGAATTCATCCGGCCGATGAAAACGGTGGGTGTGATCAACAGGCTCGAGGATAGAAAGGTCATTGAGATTGCCGAACCCTTCGGGGTAGTCGCGGCAATCGTTCCTTCAACCAACCCGACTTCGACGGCGGCCTACAAAATCCTGATCGCCATCAAGGCGCGCTGCGCGATCGTTCTCAGCCCGCACCCGGCTGCTGTGCGGTGTATCACCAGAACTGCCGAGATCATGTACGACGCGGCGCGGGGAGCTGGTGCGCCGGAAGGATGTGTCGGCTGGATGACCACAGTCAGCATCGAGGGTACGCAGGAGTTGATGAAGACCCGGGACGTTGCGGTCATTCTGGCTACCGGCGGCATGGGTTTGGTCCGTGCCGCATACAGCGCCGGAAAACCGGCTTATGGAGTGGGCCCCGGGAACGCACCGGCATATATCGAACGATCGGCCGATCTCAAGAAGGCCGTACGCGACATCATCACCGGCAAGACGTTCGACAACGGCGTGCTGTGTTCGTCTGAAAACGCTGTGGTGGTGGACGAAGCCGTCTCCGAAGAAGTCAAGCGGGAGTTCGTGAGCCAGAGGGGCCATTTTCTCTCCTCGCAGGAAGCGGACGCCGTGGCGAAGGTGCTGGTGACCGAGCAGCGGCTGCCGAATCCCAAGCTCGTCGGAAAGCCCGCGACACACATTGCCGAGAAGGCCGGGTTTACGGTACCCCCCCAGACGCGCGTCCTTCTGGCGCCCTTGAATGGCGTGGGGCGGGAGTACCCCCTTTCGATTGAAAAACTCTGCCCTGTTCTCGCGTTCTACGTCGTGAAGGACTGGCGCGAAGCCTGCGAGCGCTGCAAACAGATCCTTCGATACGGCGGGACCGGCCACACGATGTCCATTCACTCCCGCAACGACGACATCATTCTCGAGTTCGGATTGCGCAAACCGGCGTTCAGAATCTGTGTCAATACGCCCACGACCCACGGATCGATTGGACTGACGACGGGACTGGATCCGGCAATGACCCTGGGGTGCGGTGGATATGGTGGCAACATCACGTCAGATAACATCTCGCCTCGTCACCTCCTGAACATCAAACGAGTGGCGTACGAGGTGAAGCCAGCCGAATCGGCAAGCGATCGACCCCGTTCGGTTCGTGAGGCACCCTCTTCCGCTTCCCGTGAACAGGTACCACAGCCCCGTGGCATTACAGCCGCGTCTCTGACAGCTCGGATTGACGAGTTCCTGTCAGGTCGAGGACTAGGGGAATCACCCTATTCTGTCGCGCCGCCCCCACCTGTCCGGGAGGACCGTCAGGCCCCTGTCGAGTTTGTTTGTGAAGATGACGTTCGCACCGCCCTGGCTCAGGGGCGGAAAATTGTCGTCTCGGATCGCACCATCGTGACGCCGTCCGCCCGAGATCTGGGCGAAAGCCGACATGTCTTCGTCTCGTCTTCGCAGTCCGTATCATAAAGACGACGCTTATTACTGATTTGAAATGACTTAAGGGGTTGACCAACTTTCCAGGACGGTGTTACCATCCAACGGTTCTCTTTTCCGGCATTCCCGGACTACAACTCGCTGGTGGGCGCAGCGCCTGGCAGGTATCTGTGACAGGTATCTAAGAGGTGAAGATGCGGCGTGTATGGCTGCCGGGACTGGCAGCCGTCCTAATCGGTATCCTGGGCACAGCGTGCGGGTCCGGCGCAAAGCAGGCTCCCAAGCTGGCTCCTACAGAGGTCGCCGCGGCGCCGTCGCCACCGCCGACCGTTCAACCACCCCCACCCGATCCCGTCGAGCTTCTCATCGAGCAGTCACAACGCCTTTTCGAGACCGGCCAGAAGGAGCTCGAACTGGGGCACCTGGAACAGGCCCGGCGTCAGTTCGACCAGGCGCTGGACGTGCTCCTGGAATCGCGGTTTGGGGCGCGGGGTGAGCCACGCATCCGCGAGCATTTCGACCGGCTGGTGGACCGGATCAGCGCGTATGAGATTAGCGCCCTGGCCAAGGGCGACGGGTTTGCGGAGAAGACGACGGAACCGGCGTCGCTGGATGAGCTGCTGGCGCTCTCGACCACCTTCGAGACCGCCCCTCCGCCCGCACCGGAGCTGGAAGAAGCCATCAAGTCGGACCTCGAGCGAACCGAGCACGACATCCCGATTCCTCTCAACACCAAAGTCCTTCAATACGTCGAGCTCTTCCAGGGTCGCCTGCGGGAGTGGTTCAACGCCGGGCTTCAGCGCGGCAGCCAGTATCTCCCGATGATCCAGGAGGTGTTCCGGGCCGAAGGCGTGCCGCTCGACCTTGCCTACGTGCCGCTCATTGAAAGTGCGTTCAAACCGACGGCGCTTTCGCGCGCGAAGGCACGGGGGATCTGGCAGTTCATGCGCGGCACGGCCGCCGAGAACGGCCTGAAACACGACTGGTATATCGATGAGCGCTCGGATCCGGAGAAGGCGACTCAGGCGGCGGCGAAATACCTTTTGACCCTCAAAGATATTTTCGACGGCGACTGGCACCTGGCGCTCGCCTCCTACAACGGTGGCCCCGGGCGCGTCCAGCGGGCCATGAAGCGTACGCGCCGGGACGATTTCTGGTCGCTCTCGAGCGGGCGGGTCCTTCCTCGCGAGACGCGCGAATACGTCCCGATGATCCTTGCGGCCATCATCATTGCCCGCAACCCGGTCGAGTATGGGTTCCAGGAGCCCGCCGAGGCCCCGGTTGCGTTTGAACGCGTTGCGCTGTCAACCGCCGTGGATCTTCGTCGCATAGCCGAGTGGACGGGCGCGTCGATTGACGAAATCCAGGCGCTCAATCCCGAACTGCGCCGTTGGACCACGCCACTGCGTGACACGAACTACGAGATCAAGGTGCCGGTCGGGACGGCAGAGGTGGTCAAATCGCAACTGGCCATCAAGGAACAGGAAGACCTCGTTGCCCTCAACTGGCACACCGTCAAGAAGGGTGAATCGCTCGCGTCGATCGCACGGAAGCTGAAAGTTCGGTCGTCGGATCTTGCCGAGGCGAACTATCTGACGACCCGTAGCAAGGTCAAGACCGGCCAGAAACTGATTGTCCCGCGCGAACCGACCACGTTGCTGGCGGCCAGGACCGAACGTCCGGCGCCGCTTTTTGCGACGGGGACGGTCGAGCCGCGTCTCGCGCTGGCGTCCCCGGCGGTTGCCGACGAAAGGCCGGCCACCGAAGCCCCCGAGCCGACGGTTACCCGCGTGGTCTACCGCGTCAAGCGAGGCGACTCCCTGTCGTCGATTGCCCGGCTGTTCAACACGTCGGTGGCGGCGTTGAAGCGCTGGAATTCGAAGATCAAGGGCACGCGCATTGCGGCCGGCGACCGGCTGGTGATCTTCGCGACACGCGTGCCAGCGGGAACCCGCTAACAAGAATTGAGTCAGAAGACACAAGACAGAAGACAGAATTAGAAGACAGAATGTGAGAATTCTGACTTCTGTCCTTTTTCTTACGCCGTCTTTTTCGACTTCCCTTCCTGTACTTCCTCTGGGGTTCGCTCTGTCCGTGTGCGCAGCTGTTTGATGCTCTGCTCGATCCGCGAGGCAAGCTCCCGCTCCTGATGGAGCGACCGTAGCGTGTTCTGAGCCTCCTGGAGAACGAAGTCGGCACGCGCGAGCTTCTCGGCCACGTGATCCACGAGCGCCTTCTGCTCGCCCAGTGCTTCCAGGTTCACGCGCACGTCCTCCAGCAGGTTGACGATCATCGTGCTCTTGGCCTCGACTTCGTCGACCAGCTTCTTGCGACCTTCGATGAGCACCAACTTCTCGTCGGTCTGGCCCATGAGTGAGAGCAGCCCGTCGACCGAGTTGCGGAGTGTGGCCACGTCGCCACGATGGTCGGCCACATACTGAAGATCTGCCTTGCTGCGCGCACCCACTTCGTGAACGCTTTCCACTTCGGCCTTGACGGCCGCGACCAGCGCTTGTCGCCCCGTTATGGCCTCGATCTGCGTGTCGACATCGTCGGTCAGCTGCTTGAGTTCGCCGATCTTTGCTTCGAACGCGGAGATTTTCCTTTCGGTGAAGGTCAACTGCGTCCGGCGCTGTTCGAGCTGGGCCAGGAGCGATTCGACCCGCCTGAGCTGATCACCTGAGGCTTCGATTTGCGCAACGGCCTCGCGCTGCCGCACCTGAACGCGTGCGAGCTCGTTGAGGAGTTCGTCTTTGACCGCACCCGAGCGGTTGAGCTCGTCGTTCAATCCCTGCATTTGGCGGACGCGCTCGGCCACGTCGTTCGCCAGCGACTTTCCGCTCTCCACGAGCTCGCTCAGACGTCGCTCCTGGTCCGTCAGCACCGTTTCCTCGCGCTGCACGCCCTTGATCTGTGCGGTGATTCTGGTCAGCTCGCTTTGCAGCCCCGCCACTTCGTTGGTCAGAGGGAGCAGCTTGGCCTGAATAACCGTCACCCCCTCGAGCTTCTGTTGCGCGTCGTGCGTCGAGGCGTAAACCCCATCGCACTGGGTTTTCAAGCTCTCGAGCTCGGCCCGGCGCGCCAGCTGGTCCTTGAGCTTGCGATCCACGTCGGTGCTCAAGGTATTGAGCGCGTTCAACCGCGACTCGACCTGCTGGACGAAATGCAGCCGGGCTGTGACGCGGCCCATCTGAGCATCAAGCTCGGTGGCCAGCTCGCCAACGCGGGTGACGTTTTCCGTACCGTCCTCGATCAGGCTGAACTTGGCGAGGATGGCGTCCATCTTCGAGTCGAGCTCGGGCGTTTTCAGGGTCAGCGCCGACATGCGATCGGCAAACACCTGCAACGCGGCTTTGTCCGACGCCAGCCCATCCCGCAGTTGCAGCGCTTCCGCGTACTCTTTGTGGAAGTCGTGGATCTCGCCGCGCAGGACCTCCAGTTCGGTCCGGCTCTGCGCAAGACTGCCAAGCTGAGCGGTCGTCGTTTTCGACAGCTCGTCTACCTGCGAAAGCCGGTCGCGCAACGAGTCGAGCGCCGCATACTTGTGCGACAGCTCGTCGGACTGCTCCGCCAGGTCCGCGAAGTGCTTGGCAATCGTGTCGACCCGCTGGCTGAGCTGAACGACCGTTTTCTCTTTTGCGTTGAGCGTTTCCATGCGAGCTTCGGCCTCGCTGACCGAAGCCTGAAGGCCGCTCAGCCGTTCGTCGAAGGCCTCGAACTCCTTCTTTTCGACGGCCAGCCGCTCGACGTGGGCGCCAATTGACTCTGCCAGACTGTTGGAGTCCTTCTGCAACCGACCGAGCTCTCGAGCGAATTCCTCTTTGGCCTTCGTTGCAAGATCGAGCTGCCCGCCGGTGTCGAGCGCAAGCTTTTCGATCCGGGCCAGCATTTCCTCGGTGCGCGTAACCTGCTTGTGCCCTTCAGTCAGCTTCTGGACCTGCGCGTCCATGGCCCACACGAGTTCGTTGAGCCGATTGGCCTCGACAACGGCCCGCTCGACCGTGTGTTTCTGGCTGTCGAGGGCCTTTGCCTTGTGCGTGACGTGCTCGGCCAGCGCGTTGAGTGCCGTGATCCGCTCTTCGGTGGTCTTGGTCAGTTCCTGAAGAGCGCCCAGAAGGGCAAGCTTCTTCTCGACTTCCTTGACCGTTTCCATGGCCGCGCTGCTGTCGTTGCGCGCCTCGCGTGAGGTTTCGCGAATCCGAACGAAGTCCTGGTTGAGCTGGGAAGCGAGCCCCCGGACCTGGTCGAGATCGTTCTTGAGTGACCCCGACAACCCAAGCGATCGTTGCACGTCGCCGTGCGCCTGTCGCAACTCGTTGCGAAGCTCTTGAAACGCCGTCTGGTCTTTTTTGAGCGTTTCAATTCCGGCCTGCGTCTGCAGCGCCTGTGCTGAAAGCTGCTTGACGGCTTCGCGGTGCTTTTCCAGGTCGCTTTCCGGCCCGCTGATGCGTTCCACGCTTTGCTGCGCCTGTCGCACCGCTTCCACCAACTGCGTGACCCGCGAGTCGATCTCATCGACTTTACGCGTCCGGTCGTCGAGGCTGTTCAGGCGCTCGGCCAGTTCGTCGATGCGATCGGCTGCCCCGGTCGTCTTCTTCTCAACCTGCTCGAGGGACTTCCCCATCGGCGTCAGCTTCTGACTGCGAAGGGAAATCTGCGTGAGCATCTCGCTCAACGCCGCCCGCTCCTCGCGGGCGCTGGCAATCAGGGTTTGCAGCTCAGCTGCAGCCGACTCTTTCGCTTTGCCGGTTCCGAGAGTTTTGAACGCGTCGAGCATGGGCTATCTCCTTACAAAACGTTCGGATCGTTCGGATCGTTCGGGGCGTTGGATCGTTCGGGGCGTTCGGATCGTTCAGGCGTTCGAGCCAATTTATCGGTCCGTCAATTGATCCGCGCGAGTCTCGCAGATGCACGTAACTGCACCGCCGGAACAGTGCGAGAGTGGCAATTCCTGCAGGATCTGTAGGACAAACCCTCTGATCGGCCGCCCAACAGCACCGTGCACGACGGTGGCGACCTTGCAGGTCTCCGGGCAATGCTCGCGTGCCTTCGGAGCGCGGCCGTTATCGGGGTGGAGGCATTTCCGGTCTCGATCGAAGTGGACGTCTCGTTCGGGTTGCCGGTGGTCACCATGGTGGGTCTGCCGGACGCGAGCGTTCGCGAAAGCCGCGACCGTGTTCGACTGGCCATCCGGAACTCGGGATTCGAGTTCCCACCTCATCGTGTCACCATCAACCTCGCGCCCGCCGACGTCCGCAAGGCCGGAGCCTCGTACGATCTGCCCATTGCTCTGGGCATCCTCGCCGCAAGCGGCATCGTGTCGCGTCGTCAAATAGATGATGTGGTGCTGATTGGCGAGTTGTCGCTCGATGGGTCGATTCAGCCGACGCGCGGCGTTTTGCCAATTGCCGCCGCTGCCCGTCGCGCCGGGGTCGCAGGACTGCTCTTGCCGTCGGGCAACATGGCTGAGGCGGCCATCGTGACCGGCCTGCGACTCTTCCCCGTGCGCTGTCTCGAGGAAGCCGTCCGGGCCCTGAATGATCCGGCCGCAGCTCCACCCGCGCCAATGCCAGAGCTGCGGTCCGACGACCCTGCCTCGGCAGGAGACCTCGTCGAAGTTCGGGGTCAGGCCTTCGCCCGTCGTGCGCTCGAGCTGGCCGCCGCTGGTGGCCACAATCTCCTGCTCGTGGGTCCACCCGGTGCCGGCAAAACCATGATCGCCCGACGGCTACCCGGCATTTTGCCGAAGCTGTCGTTCGAGGAAGCACTCGAGTGCACGGCCATCCACTCGGTCGCAGGCCTTGTGCCGCCTGGTGCTGGTCTGTTGACGCGCCGACCGTTCCGCGCCCCACATCACACGATCTCAGACGTCGCGCTCGTCGGAGGTGGCAGCATTCCGCGGCCGGGAGAGATCAGCCTCGCACATCACGGCGTGCTCTTTCTTGACGAAATGCCCGAGTTCGATCGTCGTGTGCTCGAGGTGTTGCGGCAGCCGCTGGAAGAAGGCCGAGTCACGATTGCTCGAGCCCTGCGAACGGTTTCCTTTCCTGCCCGGTTCATGCTGGTTGCGGCCATGAACCCCTGTCCCTGCGGCTATCGCGGGGACCGCCGCCACCAATGCCGGTGCACGCCACAGGAGGTCAATCGATATCGACTGCGAATTTCAGGTCCATTGCTGGACCGAATCGATCTCGTTGTTCAGGTTCCTCCCGTTCCGTTACCAGAGCTCAGCGAGCCATCGTTGGTTGAGTCGTCGGCTGTAGTTCGCGATCGCGTGATGAAGGCACGCGACCGACAACGCCTACGTTGTGCATCTCGCCTCAATGCGGATACGGATGACGTTGGGTACAAACAATCACATGCGCTCGAGCCAACGACGCGGCGTCTGCTCGAAACTGCGGCGGAGCGGATGGGATTGAGCGCGCGCGGTTACCACCGCGTTCTTCGAGTTGCCCGCACAATCGCGGATTTGGCCGAAGCCGATTGCATCGGCGCTGCGCATGTGGCCGAGGCGCTGCAGTACCGCATGACGTAGAGGGATGCACACGAGGTTTTCAGCGCCTGAATGTGCAGTTGTGGCAACTGCGAACGCAGTTCTGCGGCCCACGTCGCTCGGGAGCGTTTATGGAAGTGATAGACTCGGTGAACTCAGTACGAGAAGAGTCTTCCCCCGGCTTGCTGCCTCGAGTCTTTCAATTCACAGAAAGGAACGAATGCTCGGCAACCGGATTCGTCCGCTCGTAATGGGAGCGGCCGCGCTCGGCCTCGTTGCCGTCCTCGGCTGTCCTGGGACCACTCCCCCGCCGATTCCTCCCGACCAAGAACTCATCGCCAAGGGACGAGATCTGTTTTTCACCGAAACGTTCAATGGCAACGGACGTACGTGCGGGACCTGTCACCCTGCCGAGAACAATTTTGCTCTTGACGCGGCATTTATCGCCACGGTGCCCGCGGATAACCCACTGTTTGTCGCGGAATTCGTGCCGGCGCTCCAGAAGAATTTTGAGAATCCGAAACTGATGCGGGAGTTTGGTCTCATCCTCGAGAATCTCGATGGGTTTGATGATCTTCCGAACAAGTTCACCATGCGAGGTGTGCCGCACGTCCTGGGACTTCGGACTTCGGTAAACAGTTCCGACGGGCCTCGCACGGGATGGTCGGGGGATGGAGCGCCTGGTGATGGATCCATCCGATCATTCGCGACCGGCGCCGTCATCCAACATTTCACGAAGACTCTCGGGAGGGTTCCCGGTGTGGATTTCCGACTGCCGACCGATGAGGAACTGAACGCCCTGGAGGCATTTCAGCTTTCGCTCGGCCGCCAGCAGGAGCTTCAATTGCCATTGCAACTGAAGGGAATCGTCGCCCGGCGCGGACAGGAGATCTTCCTCGACAACTCGCTTGGAAAGTGCAACATCTGCCACCTGAACGCCGGGGCGAATGCGGTGATTCCTCCGGCCGTCAACCCGAGCAACGCCAACTTCAACACCGGCGTCGAGAACTTGCCGGATATTCCTCAGAAGCTCACGGGAGAGCAAGTGCCGATCGACGATGGGCTCGGCATACCAGGAGATGGAACCTTTAACACGCCTCCGTTGGTTGAAGCAGCGGACTCAGGTCCCTTCTTCCATAACAATGCGATTGACACGATCGAGGGCGCAGTTGCGTTCTACAATGGTGAAGCGTTCAAGAATTCGCCGAGTGGCCGGTTCCTGGCCAGCACCGATCCGAATCAGGTGGCCATACGGCTCGACGCGACGCAGGTCGTCGCCGTTGCGGCATTCCTGAGGGTCCTCAATGCCCTGGAGAACATTCGTCAGGCCAGCGGTCTGCTTCAGGATCGTCTGCAGAGCCCACCGCCTCGCCGAGAGGATCCGGTCAGCCTCCTGAGACGTGCGCGATCAGAAATCGAGGACGCCGGCCTGGTCCTTGTCGGCGGCGGTCTCCATCCTCGCGCCGTGTCGCCCTTGGAAAGAGCGGCTCAGTTGATCGACCAGGTGCTGAGCCGATATTCGTCGGATTTGATAGAAGAAGCCATCCGCTTGTTGGCAAGCGCGCGCGCTGAGCTGGCAGCGACCTAACGACACGATCGGACTGGGGAATACTGCAATGGGAGTGAGGCTGCCAATGAAATCGCGCGCGTGGGCCGTCGTGATCGTCACTTGCCTGGCGTTCTGTCCTTCTGTTGATGGACAAAAGTCCACGGAAGTGTTCATACCGGTCGGTCAATCCACCGGCCTCTCAGGCAAGCTGACGCTCATCGGTAAGATCACCGCTGTGAACGCACAGAATCGAACCGTCACTGCCACCGACCAAACGGGTACCCGGACGGTGCAACTCTCGGAACGCACCAAGGTCTACCTGGACTTCAGCAAGCTGCGCATGCCGAGCAAGCCCGGCACCGTCGCTGACATCCTGCCGGGCCGGCTCGCAGAAGTGAAATTCGAAGGAAACGATCGCGGCGAAGGCGTTGCCGAATGGATCAAGGTGCAGATGGAATAGCGTCCCGTCGTGTGTCCTCGATCTTCTGAATTCGGTCTTCTGAATTCTGTCTTTTCGTGTCCCACATTCTCTCTTCTTGCGACAAAACTGACAGGTCGATGGAACCACCTGCGTTGCAAGCGGATGCCTGATTCCAGCCGTCGCAGACGTGTCAGGATGAACCACGGCGTGGCCGACGCACTGCTTTTGTAATCCTGCATAAAACGCTGCGGGCGAAATGCTTAGCCGCGAAAGAGCTCGTGGCAACAGGATTGCTCATTTCTGCGTCGGCTCCCCCATCCTCAACCGACGTAGAGACCTTGGAAGACTGGAGGCCGCGTGCGCTCGATCGACATTGGCATCCGAGTCGTGGTCGTCGCCATCCTGATCGGGCTGTATGTGTGGAGCCCGCTCGTGGGCGTCGCAGGGCTGGCAATCGTGTTCGGGTACGTTCTGGCGCAACGTACCGGCCCTCTAAACGAGGACCGATAGACGTTCGCCTTCTGTTCTCTGTCCGGTGTTCTTTGGGGTTCCCAGGCCGATAGACCCTATGGTAAATTCCGTTGCCCGTGTAAATGGCGCGAACACGTTACACAATTGTAATAGCTAATCGTGGCACGGGTGTGGTCCGCCGGACGACCATTGGTCTCCGCGTGGCGATCTACACCGTGGGGCTCACGCTGTCGCTGCCCATCCTCATGGGACTTGGGGCGCGATGGAGTGCACTGTACGAGATCGCCACCCTGCGATCGCGCACGGCGTCGCTCGAGCTCGAGAACACGAGTTATCGAGCAGCCACCGAAGCGCTGACTTCACAAATCCAGGCTTTGCAGACCGCAGTTGACGAACTCGGGGCGCGCTCCCAAATCGATCCATCCGCCGTCAAGGCGATGGATCGGCTGCCGTCGTCAGTCAAGGAACGCGCAGTCGGGGGAGGGACGCCGCCAGCCGTCATGCGGCCAACGGCGCTCTTTGCTCCGTCGTTTGGATCGCCAGAAGACACCTTTGGGATGCTTCGCGATCTTCTCAAAGGCCTCGAGAGCAACCTGATGATCGTGCGCAAGGATGTTGATCATCGTGAAGCGCTTGCCGCCGCAACGCCAAGCATCTGGCCTACCCATGGCTGGTTGTCTGGCAGTTACGGGATGAGGCGCGATCCGTTCAACGGCCGGCCGGACTTCCATTCGGGTCTGGACATTTCGGCCGACAAGGGGCGTCCCGTGTATGCCACGGCGGACGGAACGGTCGAGTCAGCGGGTCGCTCCGGCAACTACGGCAACCTGCTGGTCATCAAGCACGGCTTTGGCATCGTCACGCGCTACGGACACCTCTCGAGTTTCGTTGCGCAGCCCGGCCAGAAGGTGAAGAAGGGGGAACTGATTGCGTTTGTGGGTGCCACCGGGCGCGCCACCGGATCTCACCTTCACTACGAAGTGACCGTTAACGGTCGCATCCTCAATCCGCTCCAGCTGCTCTTTACCAAGCCAACACTTTAGCGCGGCGGGTCTAAAGACCCGCCTTTACGCATGTTTTCCGTGCGATTTCTCCGCCTCGTTGTAGCGACGGGTCTCTAGGCCCGCCTTTACGCATGTTTCCGTGCGATTTGTTCGCCTCGTTGTAGCGGCGGGTCTCTAGACCCGCCTTTA
>DATBJG010000180.1:0-16655 GCA_036556585.1 Vicinamibacterales bacterium | reverse complement strand
TAATATCACTCCGCATGCGACTGCGCCGCCGGCTGATCCAGACGCATGCCGAGGCTGAGTCCCATGCTGTGCAGAATCTCCTTGATCTCATTCAGGGACTTGCGGCCGAAATTCTTGGTCTTCAGCATTTCGGCTTCCGTCTTCTGAACGAGCTCGCGGATCGTACGGATGTTCGCGTTCTTCAAACAGTTGTACGAGCGGACCGACAACTCCAGCTCTTCAACGCTCTTGTCCAGATGCTCGTTGAGCGAACCGGTCCGCGGCTGATCGGCCTGCGCTTCCTGGGGAAGGTCGGCCGATTCTTCGAGATTGATGAAAATGTTCAGATGGTCCCGGATCAGTTTGGCCGCGAGCGAAACCGCGTCGCGCGGCGTCACGGCGCCATTGGTCCACACATCCACCGTCAGCTTGTCATAGTCGGTGGTCTGACCCAGGCGGGCGGCCTCGACCAGATAGTTGACCTTCTTGATGGGCGAATGCACGGAATCGACCGGAATCCAGCCAATTCCGAGGTCCTCATCAAAGTTCTTGTCGGCCGACACATAGCCCCGGCCTCGCTTCAGACGCATCTCCATATGCAGCTTGCCGCCCTCGCTGACCGTCGCAATGTGGGCGTCCGGCTCGAGAATCTCCACGTCACCATCGGCCTCGATGTCCCGGGCCGTGACCACGCCAGCCTTGTCGACCCGCAGGTACAGGGTCTTGGTCTGGTCGACGTGCATCTTGATGGGAATCTGCTTGAGATTGAGAATGATGTCGGTCGCGTCCTCGACCACGCTTGGGATCGGCGAGAATTCGTGGAGTACGCCGTCGATTTTGACTGCGGTAATTGCCGCGCCTTCGACCGACGACAGCAACACGCGTCGCACGGCGTTCCCGATTGTCGTTCCAAAGCCGCGTTCGAACGGCTGTGCGTAGAAGCGGCCGAACCGATCGGTCAGCGTGTCTCGCTCTAACTCCAGTCGCTTCGGTCGCTGGAACCCTTTCCACAGCATCGGATGATCCTTTCTAAAAACGAAGCCTTCAGCTTTCGGCCTTCAGCAGCTTGATGCCATCAACGTCCTGATGGCTGATGGCTGATGGCTGATGGCTTATTTCGAATACAGCTCGACGATCAGCTGCTCCTGAACGGGCAGGTTGATCTGCTCTCGCGTGGGCAGCGACACAATGCGCCCGCTCATCTTTTCCGCATCGAAGGACAGCCATTCCGGCACACCGCGCCCCTTGACCTCCTCGAGTGCATGCTGGACCGACACGTCTTTCTGACTGGAGGCCCGCACGCTGATCACATCGCCAACACGGATGGAGTAGGACGGAATATCCACCTTGCGGCCGTTCACCTGCAGATGTCCATGTCGGACGAGCTGCCGGGCCTGTGGCCGCGACGTGGCCAATCCCATCCGGTACGCCACGTTGTCGAGACGGCGTTCGAGCAGCTGGAGCAGCGTCTCGCCGGTAATGCCCCGCTGCCGCTCGGCGGTCTCGAAATACCGGCGGAACTGATCTTCCAGCACGCCGTAGATGCGCTTGACCTTCTGTTTTTCGCGCAGCTGCACACCGTAGCCGGCCAGCTTGGCCTTGCGCGTCTTGCCGTGCTGACCAGGCGGAAAGTTCCGCTTCTCAATCGCGCACTTTTCCGTATAGCAGCGCTCGCCTTTCAGGAACAGCTTCATCCCTTCACGACGGCACAACCGACAGACGGCACCCACGTATCGAGCCATTCAAAGTCCTCTATTAATTGTCGCGGGGCCCCACCCCCGCGACCTGTACCTCGCGCTTTCAGCGCTCGGCGTTCACCCAACAACGATCCGCTTGGTCGGCAGCCTTGGCGACGGCGGCTACCCCCGCCGAGCTGTACCTCGCGCTTTCAGCGCTCGGCGCTATTCGCGCAGCAACGATCCACTTGGTCGGCAACGTCCGTGGGCCCGCGGCCCCGGGGTAACCTTCACACCCGCCGGCGCTTTGGAGGCCGGCAACCGTTGTGAGGAATCGGGGTGACGTCGCGGATCGACTTCACCTCGATGCCAATCGTCTGGAGCGCCCGGATTGCCGATTCGCGGCCCGATCCGGGCCCCTTCACTTTGACCTCGACCGATCGCAACCCAAATGCCTTGGCGGCATTCCCCGCATTGATGGCCGCCTGCGTTGCCGCAAAGGGCGTCCCCTTGCGGGATCCCTTGAAGCCAATACCGCCCGCGCTCGACCACGCAATGACGTTGCCTTCGGTGTCGGTGATCGTAATCACCGTGTTGTTGAAGGACGCCTGAATGTGCGCGAGGCCATGATGCACCACGCGTTTTTCGCCACGCTTCTTGAACGTCTTGCGCGGCTTCCGCCCCGCCTCTTTCTTGTCAGCTTTCTCGGGGACAGCCCCGCCAGCCGGTTCGCTCTTGGCCATTTCCGTCTTTCTTTCTCTAATTGTCATGGGGCCCCCGCCTACGCTCGCTCCCTGTTTCGTGCGAGCTACGGCGAGACTCGCCGAAGCCCTATGCGACGGCGGCCACCCCCACGACCTGTACCTCGCGCCTTTGGCGCTCGGCGTTATTCCATCAACGATCCGCTCAGTGAACGATCAGACTCGGACTCTCAGACTCCGAAGAGAGATTCTGTCTTCTGTCCTCTAAACCACCTTCTTCTTCGCAATCGCACCCTTCCGCGGTCCCTTGCGCGTCCGCGCGTTGGTTCTGGTCCGCTGCCCACGGGCCGGCAGGCTGCGCCGGTGGCGAGAACCCCGGAAGGATCCGATCTCCATGAGGCGCTTGATGTTCATCGAGATCTCCTTGCGAAGATCCCCCTCCACACCGCCCTCCTCCTCAATCACCCGGCTGATCTTCCTCACGTCATCGTCCGACAGGTCCTTGACGCGGACATCCGGGCTGACGCCCGCTTCCTTCAGGATGCCGTTGGAGCGCGTCCGGCCGATCCCGTAGATGTACGTGAGCCCAATCTCAATCCGCTTGGTATTCGGAAGGTCGATTCCTGCAATTCGCGCCATGCTTTGCTGATCCTTCTAGCAACTGGTCACTGACCACCGGCCACTGACCACTGTTCGTTGGACGACTGACGACTGACGACTGACGACTAAATTATCCCTGCCTCTGCTTGTGCTTCTGGTTCGGACAAATCACCCGTACGACGCCCCGCCGTCGGACGATCTTGCATTTGTCGCAGATGCGCTTAACCGATGCTCTGACTTTCATGGTGTACCTGCTCAGCTTTCAGCTTTGAGCCTTGAGCCTTGTTGTAATCCGTCCGCGACCCGGATCGAATGGTGACAATTCCACACGCACGTGATCGCCGGCCAGGAGCCTGATGAAATTTCTGCCGATCTCACCAGATGCATGCGCCAGCACGAAATGCCCGTCTTCCGTCTCCACTCGAACCATGGCATTCGGCAGCAGTTCTCTTACCGTTCCCGTAACCTCAACCGCTCCCGCCTTCATGGGTGTGTCAGCTCAGGGATCAGCTCGGAGATGGACCTGAGGCCCCCGTTTCGAGTACTCGTCCCGAGCTCCTACCGTCGCAGCCGTCTCGAGAGCTGACAGCACCACGGGACCAGCAGCGGAAACCGCAACCGTGTGTTCGAAATGCGCCGAAAGACTGCCGTCTCGCGTCACGGCCGTCCATCCGTCGCTCAGCACCCTGACGCCTGGCTTCCCGACATTCACCATGGGCTCAATCGCCAGCACCATCCCCTCGGCCAGCCGGGGCCCTCGTCCCGGGTCACCGTAGTTTGGAATCTGCGGCTCTTCGTGCAATGAGGTCCCGACGCCGTGGCCCACAAACTCCCGAACGACCGAAAACCCATGCGCCTCGACATGCTGCTGAACAGCATGGCTGATATCCGAGACTCTGGCGCCGACGACCACCTGTTCGATCCCCTTCCACAGCGACTGCTCGGTCACCTGTAGCAGGGTCGCCGCCTGCGATGTCACACGACCCACGGGGACCGTGACAGCGGCATCACCGTAGTAGCCGTCGAGCAGCACACCCAGATCGATCGAGATGATGTCTCCATTCACGAGCGCCCGGTCCGATGGGATTCCATGCACGACCTGGTCGTTGACCGACGCGCAAATCGTGGCCGGGTAACCGTGATAACCCTTGAACGCCGGCACGGCGCCTGCATCGCGCACGGCATGTTCGGCAACACTGTCCAGTTTCACCGTAGTCACCCCGGGAACGACGAGTGTCTTCAACGTCTCCAGGATTCGCGCCACCAGCAGGTTGGCCGCGCGAAGGCGTTCGAGCTCACGCTGAGATCTGCAGGCAATCACCGCTCGTCACCGTGAAGAACTGGCCGTCTCGAGTGCCGCATCGATGGCCGCCGTCAGCGCATCCGACACCTGATCGGGTGGCTGTGCTCCGTTGATGGTGCGGAACGTCGGCCGCGCCCGGTAATAGTCGAGAATCGGCTTGGTCTGACTCGTATAGACACCCTGACGCCGCGTGCGGATTGCCGCTTGTCCATCATCCGCCCTTGCGACGATCTCCCCTCCACAACGCGTACACTGCTTGTCAGCAGGTTCGGCATTGGTCCCGCAATTACGGCAGATGCGGCGCGCCGTCATGCGTTTGTCGAGCTCCTCAGCCGGCACCACCATCTCGATGATGATGAGCGGCCCGCGGCCATCGAGCATCTCATCGAGAGCCTCGGCTTGCGGCACAGTGCGCGGGAAGCCGTCGAGCACGAACCCGCGACGCGTGTCCGAACGCTCCAATCGCTCCCGCACCACGCCAATCATCACCTCGTCGCTCACAAGGTCCCCCCGCTCGACGATGGCCTTGGCGCGCAAGCCCAGAGGCGTTCCCTGCTGGATTGCCTCGCGCAGAATGTCTCCCGTCGAGATTCTCGGGACGGAGCGCTCGTTCGCAATCCGCTCCGCCTGCGTTCCCTTGCCCGCGCCCGGAGGTCCGATCATGATCAGATTTACACGTTTCTCGCCGCCCGGAGCGTTCTTCATCGACCCCTCGAAGCTCGCTCAGCCACGGCGTCCGCGAATGCGGGTCTTCTTCATGAACCCGTCATAGTGACGCATGATCAGCTGCGACTCTATCTGCTGCACCGTATCCATGGCCACACCCACCACGATCAGCAACGACGTCCCCCCGAAGAAGAACTGCAGGTTCATTCCTTCGGTGATGAACCTCGGCAGAATCGCATCGAGACGCTCTCCGATGAATGGAATGGGCGCAACCTTGAAACCGGTCATGAGCAACTGCGGGAGTATCGCAATCACCGACAGGTAAAGGGCTCCGGCCAGCGTAATGCGGGCCAGGATGTTGTCGATGTACTCGGCCGTCCGCTTGCCGGGACGAATTCCCGGAACAAAGCCCCCGTACTTCCGCATGTTTTCAGCGACATCGTCCGGATTGAAGATGATCGACGTGTAGAAGTACGCGAAAAAGATGATCCCGACGACATACAGCAGGTTGTAGAGCGGCATGCCGTAGCCGAGTTGCGTAGCAATCCGTTCTCCCCACCCACCGGGCTCGAACATGCCCGCAAGAGTGGCCGGGAACGCGAGAATCGACGAGGCGAAAATCACGGGAATGACGCCGCCCGTATTCACCTTCAATGGAATATGCGTGCTCGATCCGCCGTACATACGACGCCCGACGACGCGTTTGGCATACTGAACGGTTACTCTCCGGTTTCCGCGCTCGACAAAAATTACGGCGGCCACCACTGCCACCATGGCCACCATCAACAACAGGATCGGGAGCAATCCCAGCTGACCGGTTCTCAACTGATCGATAGTGCTGAGCACCGCACGTGGCAATCCCACGACAATGCCGGCAAAAATAATCAGCGACATTCCGTTCCCAATGCCGCGTTCGGTGATCTGCTCGCCCAGCCACATGATGAATGTCGTGCCGGTGGTGTGAGTCAGCACTGTCATGATACGGAAACCCCAGCCAGGGTCGTACACGAGCGGAAGCCCGCCGGCAATCTGCGTCTGACGCTCGAGCCAGATGGCAATGCCGAGGGACTGAATGACGCTCAACAGAATCGTGCCGTACCGGGTGTACTGGGTGATCTTGCGCCGTCCGAGCTCTCCTTCCTTGGAGATGCGTTCGAGGTACGGCCACACCACCGTCAACAACTGCAAAATGATCGACGCGCTGATGTACGGCATGACTCCAAGGGCAAAGATCGTCACGTTCGACAGATTGCCCCCGGTGAACATGTCGTACAACCCGAGCATCTGGTTCTGCATCTGCTCGGCGAGCAGCCTGAGCGCCTCCGTATTCACGCCCGGCGTCGGAATTTGAGTGCCGATCCGATACACACCGAGCAGGCCAAGCGTGAACAGCACGCGTTTGCGCAAATCGGCGATCGCGAAGACGTTTTTGAAGCTCTCAACAGGCATGTGGAATTCCCTGCCGCAATTTCAGGCGACGGTCTCGGCCACGCCGCCGGCGGCGACGATCTTCTCAGCGGCTTTCGCGCTGAACTTGTGAACGCGCACCGTGAGCGGCTTGGTGATTTCCCCGCGCCCCAGCACTTTCACCGGCTGCGAGTTCGACTGCACCAGACCCAGGTCGCGCAGCAGTTCGCGCGTCACAACGGTGCCCGATTCGAATCGATCGGTTAACGTGTCCAGATTCACCACCGCGTAGGCGACCCGGAAGGGATTGTGGAATCCGCGCTTTGGCACGCGCCGGTGCAACGGCATCTGGCCGCCTTCAAACCCGCGCTTGTGCTTGAACCCGGATCGCGACTTCGCACCCTTGTGACCTCGTCCGGCTGTCTTGCCCTGGCCGGATCCCTGACCTCGTCCGATCCGTTTCTTGGAGTGCCTGGCGCCCTTGGGGGGTCGCAGATTACTGAGACTCACTCGTGCACCTCCACCAGGTGCCGCACCTTGTGGATCATTCCGCGAGTCTCCGGCGTGTCTGCCAACTCAACGGTATGGCGGATCCGGCGCAGCCCGAGACCCTTCACCACGGCTTCCTGTTTCCGATCGAAGCCGATCGTGCTCTTCAACAAGGTCACCTTCAGAGTTTTCTTGGCCATCTCAACTTTCCAGTGACTTACGCCGACACTGCGTCTTCAATCTCTGCGAGATCTTTCCCGCGCAAGCGGCCCACCGTCACCGGATCCTTCACGCCGAGCAGCGCCGCAAACGTCGCGCGCACGACATTGTGCGGGTTGGCGCTCCCGAGCGACTTTGTCAGCACGTTGTGCAGCCCGGCCGATTCCACGACCGCACGCACCGCACCGCCCGCAATGATGCCCGTGCCGTCCGGCGCTGGCTTCAACAGGACACTCCCCGATCCGAACTTGCCCAGAACCGCGTGAGGAATGGTCGTCCCCTGGAGAGGCACCTTGATGAGGGACTTCTTGGCAGCTTCAATCCCCTTTTTGATTGCCGAGGGGACTTCCTTGGCCTTGCCGACCCCAAAGCCCACGACCCCGTGACCGTCACCCACGACCACAAGTGCGCTGAAGCTCAGGTTCTTACCCCCCTTGACAACCTTGGTGACACGATTGATCGAAACGACCGTGTCTTTCAGGTCGAGCTGGGTAGGATCAATTTTCTCACGGGTCCGAAGCATAAAGTGTACTCTCGTCAGAATTCCAAGCCTGCTTCCCGAGCCGCCTCTGCCACGGCTCTGATGCGGCCATGGTAGAGAAAGCCATTCCGATCGAATACGACCTGTTTGATACCCTTGGCCAGCGCACGCTCGGCCACGAGCTTGCCAATGGCCTGGGCACCGGCCCTGTTGCTGCCTCGCGCCTTGGCATTGAGGCCACCCTTGACCGACGGTTCGATGCTCGACGCCGCCACCAGCGTCTTGCCCGACATGTCGTCGATGACCTGGACGTAAATATGCGAGAGGCTCCTGAACACCGTGAGCCTCGGTCTCTCGACCGTGCCGGTCATCCGCTTGCGCAGCCGCAGCTTGATCCGATGGCGTCGATCTTCGCTGGTTTTAATCTTCATGGCTTCTGTGTTCGGTGCCGACGGTCAGCCGTCGACCCTGCTACGCCCCCGTCTTTCCGACCTTCTTCTTGAGGACCTCGCCCGTGTAGCGCACACCCTTCTGCTTGTAGGGATCGGGTTTCCGCAGCCGCCGGATGTTTGCCGCCACCTGTCCAACCTGCTGACGATCGACGCCCGTCACCGTGATGTGTGTCTGCTTGTCGATCGCAATTTCAATCCCGGGCGGCACGTCGAACACGACAGGATGCGAGTACCCCAGAGCGAAGATCACCTGCTTGCCACGCACTTCGCCGCGGTATCCAATCCCGACGATATCGAGCTCGCGCTTGAATCCTTCGGTGACGCCAACGACACCGTTGGCGACCAGGCTGCGCGCCAGACCGTGGAATTTGTTGAGCTCAGGGTCCTGGCGCACCAGCTTTGCGTGCAGTTGCCCGTCCTGAAGCTCCATCGCAATTCCAGGCGGCAGCTTCTGTGTGAGCTTCCCCTTAGGGCCCTGGATCTCGACGGCTTCCCCCCCAACCTTGACCGTGACGCCCTTGGGAATGGGAATCGGCTTCTTACCAATTCTTGACATTTATTTATCCATCGTGGGGCCCCCCGCCTGCGCTCGCTCGCATTTCCTGCGAGCTCCGGCGAGGCTCGCCGAAGCCTCGCGCGAAGGCGGCACCCCCACGACCTGTACCTCGCGACCTCTGGTCGCTCGGCAATGATTCGTAACGATTAACGAGTCTTCAGGATCAACTACCACACGTTACAGAGAACCTCTCCGCCCACGCCGGCCTTGGCCGCCTGTCGGCCCGTCATGACACCTCGTGAGGTCGTCAGAATGCTGGTGCCCAGTCCTGCCAGAACCTGGGGAACTTCATCGCGGCCACAGTACACGCGGCGTCCCGGACGGCTGATGCGCTGAATGTCAGTAATCACGCGTTCGCCGTGAGGTCCGTACTTCAGGAAAATCCGCATGATTCGTCGCGGAGTCATCGCGCCCTCGGACTTCTCGTCGAGCAGCTTGGAGCCGAGGATGTACCCCTCATCCTGCAAAATTCGGGCAATCTCGACCTTGAGTCTGGACGCCGGCATATCGACACGCGTGTGCTTGGAAGCCACCGCGTTGCGAATCCGCGTGAGCATGTCAGCAATGGGATCGGTCATATTCAATAGCCTTCAGTCGTCTTCAATAGCCTTCAGCCTTCAGCCCTCAGCTGTCAGCTACCAGCTACTCTTCGTCACGCCCGTCACGTCGCCTTCCAACGCAAGCTTCCGGAAACACAGACGGCAGAGCGCAAACTTGCGCATGTACGCGCGGGGCCGCCCGCAGAGACGGCACCGGTTGCGCAACCGGATCTTGTATTTCGGCGTCTTCAATTCCTTGGCGATTTTCGATGTCGTAGCCATGTTCGGATCCTTGTCCTGCTACTGCGCTCTGAACGGCATGCCAATCAACTGCAGCAGCTTGCGTGCTTCCTGATCGGTGCGGGCGCTCGTCACGACCGACACGTTCATGCCGCGCGTCTTGTCCACCTTCATGTAGTCGATTTCCGGAAAGATCAACTGGTCACGGAGCCCCAGCGTGAAATTGCCGCGTCCGTCGAACCCCTTCGGAGAAACACCCCGAAAGTCGCGAACACGCGGCAGGGCCACGTTCATCAGCCTGTCCAGAAACTCGTACATCCGCTCACCCCTCAAGGTGACCATCGTGCCGACCGGCATGCCTTTCCGAACCTTGAATTGAGCAATAGACTTCTTGGCTCGCCTGGTGACGGGACGTTGACCCGTAATCCGCGCCAGCTCGTCGCTGCCGGTATCGACGATTTTCACGTTCTGAGTCGCCTCACCGAGACCCATGTTCACCACAACCTTCTGGATCCTCGGAACGGCCATGACGTTCTTGTACCCAAACTCCTTGGTCAGGGCAGGCACGACATCTTTCAGATAGCGATCCTTCAGGCGGCTCATTTGTCTACCACCCCTTCGCATTTGCGGCAGATGCGAACCTTGCGCCCATCACCGAGCACTTTCCGCCCGATCCTCGCCTGCGCACCACATTCAGGGCAGATGAGCTGTACGTTCGACGCGTGAAGTGAAGCCTCGCGCTGCACGATCCCGCCTTTGATATTGGCGCGGGGATTCGGTCGCGTATGGCGCTTGATCATGTTCACGCCTTCGACCACAACACGATTCGAGCTCGGCAGCACCTTCAGAACCCGACCCCGTTTGCCACGGTCCTTGCCGGTCTTGATCACCACGTTGTCGTTGCGTCGAATGGGTGTGTCTAGTTGAGCCATTGTCAGCCTTCAGCCTTCAGCCAACAGCCGTCAGCGCAGACAGAACGAAGAGAGCCTTTAAAGCACCTCAGGGGCCAGCGAAATGATCTTCATGAAACGGCGCTCTCGAAGTTCTCGGGCCACAGGCCCGAACACGCGGGTCCCGATGGGCTCACCCTGATCGTTGACCAGCACGGCTGCGTTGCGGTCGAAGCGGATGTAGCTGCCGTCCTTCCGGCGCTGTTCCTTCCGTGTCCGAACGATGACGGCCTTGACCACCTGGCCCTTTTTCACGTTCGATTCCGGCGTTGCTTCCTTGACCGATGCGGTCACGATGTCCCCCAGCCGTGCATACCGGCCGGTCGAACCGCCAATCGGGTTAATCACGGCAATCTTGCGTGCGCCCGAGTTGTCGGCCACGTCAAGGATGGAACGCATTTGAATCATGGCGGTCTCCGAGCGTCTAGACTTCCACGGCTTTCTGAACCACGCGCGTGACGGACCAGCGCTTGCGTCGACTCAGCGGGCGGCTCTCGACGATGGCCACCCTATCGCCGGTTTTGGCCTCGTTCTTCTCGTCGTGCGCGAGAAACGTCGACGTCCGCCTCTGTGTTTTGCCGTACATCCCGTGACGCACTTGTCGCTCCACAGCGACCACAACGCTTTTCTGCATCTTGTCGCTGATGACGATACCAATCTTTTCAGTCTTCGTAGCCATAGCTCGCTAGTCCTGCTTTTCGCGCAGTACGGTCTTCACACGGGCGAGGTCTCGCCGCGTCGTCTTGACTTTGCCTGGGCCTTCGAGCTGTCCCATCGATTTTTGAATACGCAGCCGGAACAGCTGATCGCGCAGATCTTTCTCCCTGGCCCTGAGATCGTCGGCCGTGAGATCGCGCAGTTCGCTCACGTCGCTCATAGCATCTTCTCCTCGGCAAAGCGGGCCGCAAATCGCGTGCGGATTGGCAGCTTGGCGGCGGCCAGCCGCATGGCATCGCGAGCTTCTGCCTCGGTCACGCCGTCCATCTCGAACAGTATCCGGCCAGGACGTACGACACACACCCACTGTTCGGGCGCGCCCTTGCCCTTGCCCATGCGCGTCTCCTGCGGCTTTTTCGTAATCGGCTTGTCCGGAAACACACGAACCCAGATTTTGCCACCCCGCTTGATGAAGCGGGTCATTGCCACACGAGCCGCCTCGATTTGCCGATCGGTCAGCCAGCAGGGCTCGAGCGCTTTCAGACCGTAGTCGCCAAACGACACGGTCGATCCGCGCCAGGCCTTACCAATCATCCGGCCGCGCTGCTGCTTCCGGTACTTGACCTTCTTCGGCATCAACATAGTGTTTATTGTTGCGGGGCCCCCCGCCTCCGCTCGCTCGCCGTTTCTTGCGAGCTACGGCGAGGCTCGCCGTAGCCTCGCGCGAAGGCGGCACCCCCGCGACCTGTACCTCGCGCCGTTGGCGCTCGGCGTTTATCGCGGCAACGATCCGCTTGTCATTACGCCCGCCCAGACGGCGCACGTCGCGGCGCCCGCTCGCGGTACTCCTCTTCGCGACCCACCTTCGGTGTCAGTCGCTCACCCTTGTTCAGCCACACCTTGACCCCGATTTGTCCGTAGGTCGTGTTGGCTTCGGCAAAGCCGTAGTCGATGTCCGCGCGCAGCGTCTGCAGCGGGAGCTGTCCGTGGAGATACCACTCGGATCGCGCGATCTCCGCGCCGTTCAGCCGGCCCGACACGCGAACCTTGATTCCGCGAGCCCCGAACCGGAGGGCCGACTCCACCGCCTTCCGCATCGCTCGGCGGAATGCCACGCGCTTCTCGAGCTGCATGGCGACCGACTCGGCAATCAGCTGCGCATCCAGTTCCGGCTTCTGAATTTCCTGAATATTGATGAAGACTTCGCGGTTCGTGCGCTTCTGGATTTCAGACTTCAGCTTCTCGACCTCGGTACCCTTGCGCCCGATGATGATGCCCGGGCGCGAGGTGAAAATGTCGATCTTGAGCCGCTTGGCAGCCCGCTCCGTCTCAATCTTCGAAACCCCTGCATGCGCGAACCGCTTCTTGAGGTTCTGTCGCAGCTTGAGATCCTCGTGGAGCAGGTCGGCATAGTCGCGATCCGAGTACCAGCGCGACCGCCAGGTCTTGTTGAAGCCCAGCCGGAACCCAAATGGATGAACTTTCTGTCCCATGCGTCAGTCCTTCTTCACCTCGCGCCTTTAGCGCTCGGCGCTGCTACTGGCGTCAGCCCTTCTTTGCCTTGGCTGACTTTGCGGGTGCCTTCTTGCGAGCCCCGGTTTTCCTGGCGCGCGGCCTGGTCGCCTTCTTTGCCGCCGGCTTGGCCTTGCGTGGTTTCGGCGCAGGCTTGTCTTCGCCTGAAGCCGTCGCCGGCGCAGCCTCGACGGGCTCGATCTCGAGCGGTCGCTCGGCCACCTGAACGGTCAGGTGAGCGGTGCGCTTGACGACCCGGAATGCACGACCCATGGGTGCCGGGCGCACGCGCTTCATCGAGGGTCCCTGGTTCGCGTAACACGCCTTGACGAACAGACGATCGACATCGCCGCCGAAACCGTCCTTCTGCTGCGCGTTGGCGATGGCCGATCGCAGCACCTTGGCGATGTCGCGAGCAATAGCCTTTTCGGCAAACGCCAAGGTTGCCAGCGCCCGATTGACGTCGCGTCCGCGAATCAGATTCAGGACCAGACCGGCCTTCTGGGCCGACGTGCGCACGTATTTGGCTGTTGCAATCGCTTCAATCATTTTTGGCTTGTCATGGGGCCCCACCCCCATGACCTGTACCTCGCGCTTTCAGCGCTCGGCGTAATTCGGCTAACGATCCGCTTCAGTCAACAAACCGCCCGGGCCATTCCCGCGACTGCGACGTGTGGCGCCGGGCGATTCAGAATTCTGTCTCTTACGCTCCCGCCGACTTCCCGCCGCCGCCACCACTACCACCCGCACCCCCGGCTGGAGCACCGCCTGCGGCAGGAGCCGGCGCACCAGCGGCAGCGGCTGCGGCCACCGCAGCGGCCTTCTCGGTCTTGGTCGTGTGGCCCTTGAACTGACGCGTTGCGGCAAACTCACCAAGCTTGTGGCCGACCATGTTCTCGGTGATGTACACCGGAATGAACTTCTTCCCGTTGTGCACCGCCAGCGTGTGTCCGACCATCTCGGGAACAACCGTGGACCGACGCGACCACGTCTTGATGACACGCTTCTCCCCACCACGGTTCATGGCCTCGATTTTCTCGAGCAGAGGCGTGTCAACGAACGGGCCTTTCTTGAGTGAGCGACTCATTTGTTTGATCCTGAAGAGCTATTTGCTTCTTCTCTGCACGATGAACCTGTCGGTCCTCTTGCGGTTTCGTGTCTTGTAGCCTTTGGTGGGCACGCCCCAGGGAGAGACCGGATGGCGTCCACCCGAAGTCTTGCCCTCACCACCGCCAAGCGGGTGGTCCACCGGGTTCATGGCCACCCCACGGACGTGGGGACGCTTGCCGAGCCAGCGACTGCGCCCCGCCTTCCCAACCGAGACGTTTTCATGGTCGATGTTCCCAACTTGACCGATCGTGGCCCGGCAGTCCATGGCAAGGAGGCGGATTTCTCCGGATGGCATCTTCACCGATGCGTATTCACCTTCCTTGGCCACCACCTGAACCGCGGAACCAGCGCTGCGCGCAAGCTGTCCACCCTTGCCGGGTCGCAGCTCGACGTTGTGCACCATGGTTCCAAGCGGAATATTCTTCAGTGGCAGAGCATTGCCTGGGAGGATGTCCACGTTCTCTCCCGCCACGACCTTATCGCCGACTTTCAATCCAAACGGCTGCAGGATGTATCGCTTCTCACCGTCCGCATAGCTGATGAGCGCAATCCGCGCCGAACGGTTGGGATCATATTCAATCGTCGCGACCACGCCTGGGATTTCCTTCTTGTCGCGTTTGAAATCGATCACTCGGTACATGCGCTTGTGCCCACCACCGCGCCACCAAGTGGTCAGCTCGCCATGATTGTTGCGCCCGCCCGATCGGTGCAACGGCTCGACCAGCGGCTTGTGCGGCTTGGACGTCGTGACGTCATCAAAGACCTGCACCGTCTGGAAGCGTCGCCCCGCCGACGTTGGTTTGTATGTGCGAATAGGCATGTGCGCTTACGTTCCTTCCAAGAATTCCGGCAGCTTTTCGCCTTCGCGCAACCTGATGTACGCCTTCTTCCAATCAGGTCGCCGACCCGCGAAGCGTCCTTGTCGCTTGACCTTGCCGTGCGAGATAGCGGTTCGCACGCTTTCGACCTTCGAGCCAATCAGTTGTTCGATGGCCCGCTTGATCTCGGTCTTGTTGGCGGCAACGGCCACTTGAAACACCAGCGTGCGACCGTCCTCTCGAAGCACGGCGGACTTCTCGGTGATCAGTGGCCGACGAATGACGTCTGTCAGTCTCATTTTTTTATTGTCGTGGGGCCCCCGGCCTACGCTTTGCGCGTTTTTCGCCAGCTTCGGCCAGGCTCGCCGAAGCTTCGCGAAGGCGGCACCGCCACGACCTGTACCTCGCGCTTTCAGCGCTCGGCGTACTTCGAAACCATGATCCGCTCAGTCCACTCAGCGTCAAGCCTTACGTCCACGACCTGTACCATGCGCTTTCGGCGCGGAGGCTTGCTTACGGGGACGAGCTGCCTTTTTCGCGACTTTCGTGGGCGCCTCACTCGGTTCACTCCGCGACGCTTCGTCGACACGTGCCGAAGCCTTTGCCCCAGCCCCCGGCACAAGAGCCTCTTGAAGCCGTTCGATGGCTGCTGAGCTCGCAATCACGCGCGTGGTGTTCATCACATCACGGGCCCGTACGCGCCCCGCCGTCACGAGGTTCACACCCGGCAGGTTTCTGACAGCACGCGTCAACATTTCGCCGGGGGTGACCTCTACCAACAACGTCTTGTCGCTGGCGCCCAGTCGGTTCAACAACTCGGCCGCCGATTTGGTCTTGCCATCCGGGACATCCAACGAGTCCACGATGACGAGCGCCCCATCCTGCGCACGCTGTGCAATCGCAGCCCTCAGCGCTCCCAGTTCGGTTTTGTGCGGCAGCTGATAGTCGTAACTCCGCGGCTGCGGCCCGAAGACGGTGCCACCTTTTCGCCAGAGCGGATTGCGAATATCACCCACGCGCGCGCGTCCTGTGCCCTTCTGCCGCCAAGGTTTCCTGCCGCTTCCACTGACGAGAGCCCGGTTCTTGGTTGCATGCGTTCCACGACGCTCGGCGGCATTGGCGTGGACCACTGACGCCCAGATCAACCCGTTGTTGACGGGGCCGCCGAAGACCTCATCCTTCAGCTCGACCGAACCCACTTTCCGGTTCTCAGTGTTGACGATGTCTACTGTCATTGTTCAACGACCTGTCCCTCGCGCTTTCAGCGCTCGGCGTGATTCGCGATCACGATCCGCTTAGTCTCATGACTTCTTCGCCGCCTTCGGTTTTTCCACGGCCTGCGGTACGCGTTTCGGCTTGGCGGCAATGGCTTTGCGAATGACCACATAGCCGCCAGGTGCGCCGGGAATCGCACCGCTCACGACGAGCAGATGCTGGTCGGCATCGACCTTGACGACCGACAGGTTCCGCACCGTGATCCGATCAGCGCCCATGCGCCCGGCCGCGCGCATGCCTTTTATGACGCGGGAGGGAAATGACGAAGCACCGATCGATCCTGGAGCGCGATGGAACATCGACCCATGTGTCGCGGCACCGCCAGCGAAGTGATGCCGCCGCACAACGCCCTGATACCCCTTGCCCCGGCTGATCCCAATCACGTCCACCCGATCTCCGTTGGTGAACATTGACGCGAGCACCTGATCGCCAGGTTTCGGATCGCCGTCGGTCCCCGCGAGCTTGACTTCGCGGCGGACGCGCGTCGGTGGCACGTTGGCTTTCTTGTAATGCCCGGCGATGGCCTTCGTCACTTTGGCCGGCCGTTCATCCACGAGCCCCAGTTGCACCGCTTCGTATCCGTCCGTTGATGCCGTCTTACGCTGCACGACGACACAGGGACCGGCCTTGATGACCGTGGCGGGCTGGACGCTGCCGTCATCGCCAAACAGCTGCGTCATGCCGACTTTCCTGCCGATGATGCCTGTGACCATATTCAAGCCTTCAGCCTTCAGCCCTCAGCCTTCAACCCTCTGCCTTCAGCCGTCTGCCGTCTGCCTTCAACCTTCAGCCCTCGGCCTTCAGCCGTCAGCCTTCTGCTTTCAACCTTCAGCACTCGGCCTTCAACCTTCAGCACTCGGCCTTCAGCCTTCAACCCTCGGCCTTCAGCCGTCTGCCGTCTGCCGTCGACCTTCAACCCTCGGCCTTCAATCCTCAGCCTTCAATCTTCAGCTGCTCCGAACCTAGCCGACGTTCCGGTGCTGAAGGCTGGTGGCTGTCCGGGCTTGATGGCTGATGGCTGATGG
>DATBJG010000179.1:0-8539 GCA_036556585.1 Vicinamibacterales bacterium | reverse complement strand
CCTCCGGTCACCTCGATCGAAAAGGTCGCCAACAATCTCTACATGATTCCCGGGCAGGGGGGGAATACGGCTGCGTTTGTGACCGCTAACGGGGTGGTCCTCGTGGATACGAAGCTCGCCAACAACGGGCAGGCCATCCTCGATCAGGTCAAGACCGTCACCGACAAAGCCGTAACGCACATCATCAACACGCACACGCACGGCGACCATAACGGGAGCAACGACTTCTTCCCGGCGTCGGTGGAAATCGTCACCCAGGCCAACACCAAGACCAACATGGAAAAGATGGACGCGTTCAAGGACGCGGCCAAGAAGCATGGCCTGCCGGATCGGACGTTTACCGACAGGATGACCCTTCTCAGCGGCAACGAGTCGATCGATCTCTACTACTTCGGCGCCGCACACACGAATGGGGACGCGTTCGTGGTGTTCCGCAACGCGCGCGTGATGCACGCCGGCGACGTGTTTGCTGGCAAGGGTCAACCGTTCATTGACGGAAACAACGGCGGGAGCGGCATCGCTTACGGCGCCACGATTGGCAAAGCGGCTGCCGGGATCAAGAACGTGGACACGGTGATCCCCGGACACAGCACCCTCATGAAGTGGCAGGACTTTGTCGACTTTGGTGAGTTCAATCGACTGTACCTCGACCACGCGCGTGCGGCGCTCAAAGGCGGCCAGACGGCTGAACAAGCACTCGGGAGCCTCAAGCTGCCGGAGAAGTTCAAGGACTACAACCTTCAGGGCGGCCGCGGGGGTCCCGGTGGGAACTTCAACGTGATCTTCGAGGAGTTGAAGAAGCAACCGTAGTCTAAAGGTTCTAGGGTTCTAGAGTTCCAGGGTTCGAAGGCTGCGACTAGAACCTTAAACCGTAGAACTCTGGAACCCTGGAACCTTAGAACCGTAGAACCTTGATTAAACCGATGCCTGAGTCGATCGACGTTCCGACGTCCGTCTCCGCTCGGGAGGCGCCGCAAGGATGGCGCCTGCCGTTGATCCTTCTGCTCTTTATTGGAAGCGGCGCCGCAGCTCTTATCTACGAGATCGTGTGGTTCCAGCTGCTGCAACTGGTTATCGGCTCGTCAGCCGTTTCGCTAGGTGTGCTGCTCGGAACGTTCATGGGCGGGATGTGCCTGGGCAGCCTGCTGCTGCCGCAGGTCGTTTCAGCCAGATCTCATCCGCTGCGCGTCTACGCGTACATCGAGCTTGGCATTGGCGCAATCGGGTTGCTGGTGCTGCTGTTGATGCCGCTAGTCGGCAGTCTTTACACGGCATGGGGAGGGTACGGGCTGAGCGGGTTTCTGCTCCGCGGGCTCGTGGCGGCCATCATGCTGCTCCCGCCGACGCTGCTGATGGGGGCCACGTTGCCGGCCGTCGCGCGCTGGGTGCAGACGACACCTGCCGGCATCTCGTGGCTTGGCTTCTTCTACGGCGGCAATATTGCCGGAGCAGTTTTCGGTTGTCTGCTTGCGGGCTTTTATCTGCTTCGCGTCCACGACATGTCGATTGCCACGTACGTTGCCGTGGCAATCAACGTGGGTGTGGCCGTGCTGGCTCTCGTGATCGCCTCGACAACATCGTACTCAGCCGACGAAGGAAACTTTGCGCACGAACCTGTCGCCGAGGGTGGTCCTGCGCTGCAGCCCGAAGCCGGAAGCGGTGTCGTGTATGTGGCCATCGCGTTGTCGGGCTTGTGCGCGCTCGCGTCGGAGGTGATCTGGACTCGTACGCTTGGACTGCTTTTTGGCGCCTCGGTTTACACCTTTTCGATCATCCTGGCGGTATTTCTGGTCGGGCTCGGCATTGGAAGCAGCATGGGATCGCTCCTGGCTCGGACGAGTCAGACTCCGCGACTGCTGTTTGGGTGGTGTCAGATGTTTGCCGCGCTCGCCGTTGCGTGGGGAGCGTACGTTCTGTCAGTTTCACTTCCATACTGGCCGATCAACCCATCCATCTCGTCCAACATCTGGTACAACTTTCAGCTCGATCTGGTACGAGCCTTCTGGACGCTGCTCCCGGCGGCGTTGTTCTGGGGAGCGAGTTTTCCGCTCGCACTGGCCTCGGTCGTTTCGCGCCGACAAGATGCCGGCAAGCTGGTTGGTGGCGTCTATGCCGCCAACACACTGGGGGCCATCGTTGGATCGCTCGGCGCAAGTTTGCTGCTGGTTGCCTGGCTCGGGTCACAGCGTGCCCAGCAACTGCTGGTGGCACTCTCGGCGATTTCCGGGCTCTTGCTGCTCACACAAGCCGTCGATCGCTCGCCGGCCGCGAGGTTCAGGAGTCTTGGATTCGTCGGCCTCCTCCTAGTCGCAGGCCTCGCCGGATTGGCAATCCGCTATGTGCCGCCCATGTCGGAGCTTCTCGTTGCGTATGGCCGATACTCGGCGACCTGGGTGAACCAGAGCGAAATCATCTACATGGGCGAGGGGGTCAACTCGTCCGTGGCCGTGTCGCGCGTGCGTAGCGGCGTCCTCAACTATCACAACGCCGGCAAGATTCAGGCCTCGAGCGAGCCGCAGGACATGCGGCTGCAGCGGATGCTCGGGCATTTCACGACGCTGATGCCGCGAAACGCGCGCTCGGTCGTCGTCATCGGCTGCGGAGCCGGCGTGACGGCGGGCGCTGTCTCCATCGACCCGCGAGTCGAACGGGTCACGATTGCCGAGATCGAGCCGCTGGTGCCCGAAGTCGTCTCGACACATTTCGCCGAACACAACTTCAACGTCGTCAAGAACCCCAAGGTGCAGATTCGGATTGACGATGCGCGCCATTTCATTCTGACGTCGAAGGAGAAATTCGATGCGATCACGTCGGATCCACTTGACCCCTGGGTAAAGGGCGCGGCCACGCTGTACACGAAGGAGTTCTTCGAGGCGGTCCGGGATCACCTCAACCCCGGTGGTGTGGTCACGCTGTTCGTGCAGTTGTACGAGAGCAATCCGGCAGCGGTCAAAAGCGAGGTCGCGACGTTCCTCGAGGTGTTCCCGAACGGCGCCATCTGGGGCAACACGCACCAGGGCCGTGGCTACGACATGGTGCTCCTGGGTCAGGTGGAGCCGCTCAAGATTGACATCGACGAGATCCAGGCACGGTTGAATCGGCCGGAGTACGCGCCTGTTGCTCAGTCACTGCGCCAGATTGGGATCAATAGCGCCGTGGACCTGTTTGCCACTTATGCCGGGCGACGGCCGGATCTCGATCCGTGGATGAAAGATGCGGTGATCAACCGCGACCGGAATCTCCGCCTGCAATATCTTGCCGGGATGGGATTGAACCTGTACGAAAACGGCGTGATCTACGACGACATCCTCAACTACCGGCGCTTCCCTGCCGATGTGTTCACGGGCTCCGACGCGAGCCTGCAGATGCTGCGCAATTCGCTGCAGCGGATTGGCAACTGACTCGGGGTTTGGGATTCGGGGTGAATGCTTAATTGTCGCGTCCGGCTTTAGACGTTCAGACGTAGCGTCCGGCTTCAGTAGACGTTCAGACGTAGCGTCCGGCTTCAGCCGGACGTCCTTCAAAACGTATCGTCCAACTTCAGTCGGCCTGGCCCCTGGAATCGGGGGTGGTCGTCACCATGTCGCGCCGCTCGGCAGCCCGGCAAAACGCACGTCGGCGCGTCGTCCTGGAATCCCCTTCGTAGATGCGGGCGACGCAGCTTGTCGGATTCCTTCCAAGCCGCCGACGAGCCTTTTGCCATCTGTCGCACGCGCGGGCAGCCTCGAGGCGCGCCTCTGGTGACGACCACCGCCGCTTCAAGCGCCCCTACCTGCTGCATGACGCTGACAGCATCTTCACGTTATCCACGTCGACTCGCCGCACGACGACGTTGTACTTACGGTCTTTGTTGCTGTCCTTGCCTTCCGCGTTGATCAGCATGGACGTCGGCACGCGCGCCTTCACGTCTTTGCCATTCACCTCGAATTCGATTTCCGTGAACTCGCCTTTCCGACCGAATTTCATCTCACCCCGTTCGAAGTCGTCATCTAGTTCGCCCGTCAACTCGACCGACTGGCCGACGTGTTTTTCAAGATCATCATCGTCGTCCAACCAGTAGAAGATCGGCAGACCACCACCGCTGGTGGCCACGACCTTACCAATCTCTTTCGAATCCGACGAGGGTTCGAACTCGACGACGGCGTTTGCGAACACGACGTCACCGCCCGACCAGACGACGAGCGATCGGTTTCCGCCGCTACCCTGGTCGTTCGTGCGGATCACGCAGCCGGTGATTTTGACCTTATCGTTCGCACGAGCGGCGACAGTATTTGAGCCGACGGCCGGTACCAAGAACGCCATTGCAAGTGCGGTCGCAGAGAACGTTTTGAGAATGCAGCCCATAGTTCCTCCTCACCTGGGGAGGTGCAACTGCCGCGCCAAGTGTGCTGCATTCCAGCGCTACATGGATGACGTGTGGACACTGCAGGGTCGTATCGGGACAGGTTTGCTGCTTGCGTGAAGTTCCGGGCTGGTCTCTGGTCGGATTTGCTAATTGTCGCAGCAAAGGTTATCCATTGTCCGATGAGCGCCCGCTCGTCAGGATCGACCACTGCGAGCCGCCACCTTCAAAAGGATCAGCGCGATCCCCACCACAATCACACCGACCCCGGCGGAAACCAACGCCGTCACCCATTCGGGTTCCATCCCCGTTCGAGCGAAAGCGGTCCAAATCGCCGCGACCGTTCCCGCTAGACCGATTGATGGTAGCCCCCAAGTTCGGCCCACCAACTTCGACTCAGGTTTTGTTACGGCACTCACCTGACACTCCTTCTTGCACGGCGGGCAGTTTGTCTGTTCCGGCTGACACCGAGTCCCCTTTCGTAGCAAAAGGCGAGCGCGGATCGAGCCTCGGAGTGATTCTTGCGGGCAGCGAGCCGGTACCAACGCACGGCGTTCGAATAGTTCTGGCGGACCCCGATTCCGTAAAAATAGCACCGTCCTAGCTCTGCCTGAGCCTCTTTGTCGCCGTTGCGCGCAGCCGCTCGGTACCATTTCGCGGCTTGAGTAACAGATTTTTGTGTCCCTTTACCCTTCTCGAGAGCGAGGGCCAGGTTGAATTGCGCCGAAACATGTCCGGCTTTCGCCGCTCTCTCAAATAAGGGGATGGCGCGAGCGTAACTGCGCTTCACGCCAATCCCAAGAAGGTACCAGCTACCCAAGGCATATTGCGCTAGCGGATCATTGTCTCTCGCGGCTAACCCCAATAAGTGAATGCACTCGGCCTTATGCCGCGCCGCGGCTGGCGACAATGCTAAGTACAGAGCGAGTCGATATCGATTCCGTGCGCCCCCTCGAGCCGCCTTAAGACGTAGATGCCGTTCGATCCGGTTCTGATGGTTCGATCCCTTTCTCGCCATTCAACTCTCCGATAGGTGTGGATCGTTTTTCGATAACCTACCCTACCCAACGCTGAAGCCACAGACGCAGTCTAGCGCGGTCGCGGCGGCCAAGGACCTTTAGGGTCGTCGCTAGGACGCTGCCGAGGTGGGCGGCGACGCTCATCCCCTTCTGTCCGCTACAAACGCAAATATCTCGTGCAGTACTTGGCGGGGCCCAGCTCATAAACGCGTTCGATTGAACGACGCCGCGAGCGTCAAGCACACTGAGAAACTGGGTCGATTACACGCACTTGACTTCCTGCGTATGCACTGATATGCACGAAGTCCAAGGAGATCAAGAAATGAAGAACGACAGCGAAGCACCAAGTCTGCAGACGGTCCGCTTCGAACGCACCTACGACGGTCCCGTGGACCACCTCTGGGACCTTTGGACGACGAAGGACGGCTTTGAATCCTGGTGGGGACGGAGGTCGTAGCGAGGAGCAACGAGGCATGGACAACACGAGAGTATTCAGAATGTCGTTCGCAAGCGTCTACCCGCATTACATCACCAAGGCGGAGAAGAAGGGCCGTACGAAGGAGGAGGTGCATGCGATCATCCACTGGCTGACGGGCTACGATGAACAGATGCTGCAACAGCAGATCGACAGGAAGGTCGACTTCGAGACGTTCTTCGCCCGGGCACCACGGATCAACCCGAATGTCTCCAAGATTACCGGCGTGATCTGCGGTTATCTGGTGGAGGAGATCGAGGATAAGCTCATGCAACAGATCCGTTTCCTGGACAAGCTGGTGGATGAACTGGCCAAGGGAAAGGCCATGGACAAAATCTTGAGGAAGTGAGCCGGTGTCTCAGTCGTCATCGTCGTGTCCGAGGCGTTCCCGATGTTGGTAATCGCGACGCGATCGCTGTCCCCTCCGAGTGAGTAACCAATCCCCCGCCGTTTTGTTTGGATAGAGACGAAACGCCAATCTGGTGAGCGATTTTGGGATCGGAGCGATAGCCAGATCGCGCAATTCACGAATTAAGGTGAAAAAGCTCGACAAAGTTCTGCGTGACCCGCCGGTAAAGCGAGCTGTATTGCCAATTTGATCCGACAACAACCGTGGTCTTCCCGAAGTTGCTGTGCCGGCGAAGAATCGACTCAGGCGCAGCACATCATGCGCGATCGTCTCGGCGACGGCTGTAGTCCGCTGACCTATCTTGTGTCAATAAGCTCGTCGGTCAGCGAAAGGTTCGAGAACCGAACTCTGAGTCGAGTCGACAAGGGAATTTGAAAGATCGTTGTCAGGATGGTATAGGCAATCCTGAACGCGAGTTCTGTGTCTTTGCCGCAATCAACCTCGAGGAATTCGGTGGTTGGATCCGTCGCCACCGGCCGTCGACGAAACACTGTCCCTTCGTGGACTAGCAAATTCTCCAGCTTCGAGTAATACTCGCCCGACCATGTTGTTCGCGGAAAACCTAACTCGAGACCGAAATCTCCTCGAGCTCTGATGTACTTTGCAAATTGCACAAACCTTTCAGTGCCCGGTTCTTTGATCAGCACGAAACTTCCATCGTAGCCACGACGGAGAAGCGTTTCCAGGGAACTGCGCAAGTCAGACACCGGAACCTTCCATGTGTACGGACGACTCGCGTACCGATGCAAGAGGTACAGACCGAGAATTCCTGCGACGGCTAAGATGCCAGCGGTTAACATTTGATAGCGCCAAGGGCCGAGATCACTTGAGTGGCCAAACGGTACCAATCCATTGTCCGACAGTCTGGGCCCAGCCCTGATACGGCGTGAGCGGTGGTGGCATTGTCGCACCCGACGTGCCGCTGGCAATCCCTTGAGCAAGTCCGGCCGCGACCTGGGTGGCAGGCGAGTGTGACGTTGGGACCGGCCTTACATATTCCCCATTCGCCGGATTGTAGGGCTGCGGTCGGCCGCCAGCGCCGGGTTTCGTCGGGTATCGGCCGGTCCACTTTGCCCACGCGCCCCGAACAGCTCGGGCAGCCGCACCGGTAGCTTTTCCTCGAGTGCCAGTACTCGTCGCCGCGGCGGCCCTGCCCGCACCGCTGGCAAACCCGCCAAGTGCCCCCATCGCACATCCGGCCCCTGCAGTACCCCAGTTGATCTTGCGCCCGCCCAAGTAGTCGCTCGCCGCACTCCGGCCACCTCCGATGAGGCAGCCGAGTACCATCGGCCATGGGAACTCCCCGGTTGGATCGACGTACCCCGTCGGCGCGTTGTAGACATACGCATACAGATTCGGATCGCCAGCTTCGAACTCCCGTGGATCCTCGCTGATGAAGCGCTGCAGCGTCGGATGCTGGTATCGCATCCGATAGTAATGCAGCCCTGTCCCGTCGTCCTCCCGACCGGTGAACCGAGATGAATTACTGCTTGACGTACCTGTTACGGTTGTCTTGCCGAAGGGCTCGTACGTGTACTCAGTCTGCACCACACCCGAGCCGTCGGTAAGCGCTAGCGAGCTCCCGAGAATGTCGGCGAGGAGATGCCGCGCGCCGCTCCCGTCGGTGCGCGTGAACACCTCATCCAGACCGAGCCCCGTGAGCAGGTTCGCCGACGGCGAGCCACTTGTCAGTTCCTGAACCGCGTTCAACCCGTCATAGAGAAATCCCGTCGTCGTGCCGCTGACGGTCTTCGCCCGGCGCCGGCCCACTCCGTCGTACGCGAAGCTCGCCGTGATCCCTCCGGCCAGCCCGGTGAGCTGATTGCGTGCATTCCACGTGTACGTGTTGCTGCCGTCATTGGTCAGGTTTCCGTTGCTGTCGTAGGTGAAAGACGCACTCGCCCACGTCGCAATCTGGTTGGCCGCATCGTAGGTTGCCGACGCCATCGCCGCCGGGAGCCCGGTCCGCGCCCAGCTGCCCCCGGTCGTGAGGCGGTTGCCCACCAGATCGTCGGTGTACGTGAGATCCCCGAGCGTGTTGCTGCCCAGCTTGTAGGTCAGATTGGTCAGCTGCGAGGCGGCATCGTACGCCGACTCCACCGTCACCCCGTTCGGCAGCGTCAGCAGGGTTCGCCGATCGGCGCTGTCATAGGTGAAGCCGACGCTTGCCGACCCCTGCGTGATGCTCGTCAACCGGTCCGCGCTGTCATAGCCATAGGTAACCTGCGACTGCCCGCCCACGGTCATCGTGGCGCGCCGATCCGCTGCGTCATACGTGTAGCTCACACTGCCTT
>DATBJG010000178.1:0-4845 GCA_036556585.1 Vicinamibacterales bacterium | reverse complement strand
ACAATCAGATTCCAGGGAGCGATCCGGCGGCGCTCAAAATGCTGGTGGCCGGCGAGATTCAGTTCTTCACGCTGATGGGAGGAATTCTTGGTACGGTCGTTCCCGTTGCCGAAGTGCAGCAGGTGCCCTTCTCCTTCCAATCGGCGGCACAGGCGCACCGAGCGATGGACGGTCCGCTTGGAGCCTACCTGCGTGAAGAAATGGCCGCCAGAGGGATCGTCGGGTTTCAGGTCGGCGCGTTCGACAATGGAATGCGGCAGATTGCCGGCCCGAAACGTCCGATCGTGGTTCCCGCGGATCTCGTCGGCATCAGAATGCGCGTCCCAGCCGGCCAGATGGTGGCCGATGCCTTTCGCACGCTCGGTGCGGAACCCGTGATCATCAACAGCGATTCGATCTACGAAGCGCTGAAGAGCGGCAAAGTCGACGCCCAGGAGAATCCGCTCGCGCTCGTGAACCTTTTCAAGATCTATGAGGTTGTGAAGTTCGTCAGCATGACGAACCACATGTGGTCGGGATTCAACATGCTCGCCAACCTGGCGGTCTGGAAAACGCTGCCAGCCGACATCAGGACCATCATCGAACGGAACCTGGCAACTGCCGTGCGACTCCAGCGACGCGACCAGCAGGAGATGAACACGAGCATTCGCGCATCGCTCGTTCAACGCGGTCTCGTGTTCAACGAGGTCGATGCAGGCCCATTCCGAAAGCAGCTGTCGGACTTCTACGCGCGATGGAAACAACAGTTGGGAACCAGGTGTTGGGGGCTGCTCGAGGAAAGTACGAAAGTCTAGCGTGGAAATACAATAGGTGCCACCGTCCCACGGCCAACCACGAGGACACAAAGCATCGCTGCCACTAAGACACGAAGATCACGAAGGATCCCTGATATCCCTGATTGTTGTATTCCTTCGTGCTCGTCGTGTCGTTGTGGTTTGAAAACGTTGTGTCGTTTGCACTTTTCCACATATCCTTACTCTCATGCAGACCGCAAGGCTCATCATCGTCGCCGTTTTCCTACTGGCCACGTCGGTGTCCGCACAGTGGCTGAACCATCCCACTCCCGGCATGCCGCGGACGAGTGACGGTAAGCCGAATCTATCGGCGCCGGCGCCTCGAACGGCGGATGGCAAGCCCGATCTGTCGGGACTGTGGAGACCGGCTGCCATCCTCATTGGCGATATTGCCGCGAACCTGCCTCCGGGCTCGGTGCCCTTCCAGCCGTGGGCCGAAAAGCTGTACAAGCACCGCGTCGCAAACCACGGCAAGGACGATCCAACGGCTCGCTGCATCGTTGGTGGAACGCCGCGATCGGATCTGGTGCCCTACCCCTTCAAGGTTCTTCAGGTTCCGGGGATGATCGTCATTCTGTACGAAGCGGTGCACTCGTATCGGCAGATCTTTGCTGACGGGCGCGAGCTGCCGAAGGATCCGAATCCGACGTGGTTTGGCTATTCCGTCGGGCGCTGGCAGGGTGACGCGTTCGTCGTCGAGACGTCCGGCTTCAACGACGAAGGCTGGCTGGACAACTTCGGCAAACCCAGCACCGATCAGTTACGCGTGACCGAACGCTTCCGGCGCAAGGATTTCGGGCACATGGACATCGAGATTACGATCGACGACCCGAAAGCGTATACGAAACCGTGGACGGTAACGCTGCCGCTCATCCTTCAACCCGACACCGAGCTTCTCGAATACATCTGCAACGAGAACAACAAGTATCTGGAGCTGGTACCGACGGCCGGCAAGTGATCGAACGTCCGGCTCAAGCCGGACGCTACCCTTACGCTAAGGGCCTATCCGGTCCTCATGTAGCGTCCGGCTTCAGCCGGACGTCACCGGTTTCCGGCCGCTTTCACAAGAGCATCGAACGGATCGATGCCGCCGTGAATGTGACCGATCTGCGCCACATCGAGTTTCAATCTCCGAACATTCTCGAGAAGGTTCACCGTAAACGGGCTGGGCGCGGGCAGCGGTCTGGCGTCCGGTGGCCTGGGATTGAACGCATCGGCCTGGAATAGCAGCTTCTCCGCGGGCAGGTACACCATCAACATTGCCGGATCGTGCAGATTCCCCCGAATGTGGTGGACCTCCATCTTCCTCGTATCGTCCGCCAGCAAACGCAACTCGTCGACGGTCTCAATCGTCGCGCTGCGCTCGGCACGCGCGAGGCGATCCGGATTCAGTGAGTGCTGATTCTTGAAGATGCGTTCGTAATAGGGCTTGTTCAGTTCGTGCGTGACGATGGTCACCCCTTCGGCCACGAACGCTCTCAGCCCGCCGGCGTGATCGAAGTGACTGTGCGTATTCACCACGTATCGAAGCGGTTTGTTCGGGACGGTGCGCTTGGCTTCGGCAATCGACGCCTCCGATCGCGCGTCATTGCCGGGCGCCTCGATGATGGCCAGGTGATCACCAAATTCGACGAGATAGCTCATTGGCGCCGGACCGTCGAGAAACCACACGCCGCTGGCAATTTTCTTGGCTTCTACACGAACCGGCCCCGGAGGTCCTGCGGGCGGAGCATTTTCGGGTAGTTGGAGTGACGGCGCGCCGTTTGGCCGTACTGTTTCGACTTTCAGATCGAGCGTCGGATATCCCCCCTGACGCTGGACGATCTTCGTGGGGAACTTCACGTCACCAAAATCCTTGTAGTCCGAATACGTGGCCTCGACGAGCATGTCCCCCAGTACGTTGTTGTAGATCCGTGTTTCGACGCGTTCGACCAGATTCCGATTGTTGATGGTTCCGGTGATGGTGTGACCACCCAGGGTAAATACCACCGTGTGTGTCGTCCGTCCGCGCACGGTTGCCGTCGCGCCCCTGACGTTGGTCCCGGCCGCGGCTTTCAGAAACCCGTGCGGGTTCATCATCCAAATCTGGATGAGGCCGGGGTCGGTTCGGCCCGTGAGCTGCCGGACCTGTTGCTGCTCGCCGAACGGGATGGGTCTGATGCCACCCTGGCTGGTTGCCGGATTGTACGGTCCTGCTCCACCGCCTCTAGGCGGATCTTCGTCGTCTATACGCGCCAGCTCTTCCCGCATTGTCGGGGTGACGTAATTGATCGACGCGGTATACCTGGTAATCCGGAATCTAGGCCAGGCGGCGCCGGGCGCGACGGCCTGACCAAATCCGAACGTCGATCCGGTACCGGAGTACTGCACCGACTGCAGGCTGGCAGTGCCCATCGTCGCGACGGCCTTTTCCACCGCCGCTCGAGCATCGCCGGTTCCGGCGTCAGTCAATAATGCGGCCTGGACGATAAGAGCAATCGATAGCAGTATCTTCATGGCAGAAATACGCTGGTTCGCCTTTTCAACCCGGAGTATACACCTCCCGTCATGTCCTACTTTTCGCATCTCGAATGTTCGGCCTCGTGCGGAGCGGGCCCGTACGACTCGCGCCAGATCCATCACCTCTGTTCCTGTGGCGCTCCGCTGCTGGCGCGTTACGATCTCGAGCGCGCCCGGACCTGGAGAAAAGACTCACTTCGTACGCGCACCCCCGACATGTGGCGGTATCGGGAACTGATGCCGCTCTACGACGCCGATCGCGCCGTTTCGCTGGGTGAGGGGTTTACGCCGCTCATTCATGCCAGCACTCTCGGGCCCGTGCTGGGTTTGACTTCGCTGTACATCAAAGATGAATCGCAGAACCCCACGCAGTCCTTCAAGGCACGAGGGTTGTCCGCGGCCGTCACGCGCGCGCTGGCGCTCGGCGTGAAAACGCTCAGCATCCCGTCAGCGGGAAATGCAGGATCGGCGCTGGCCGCGTACGCCGCGTGCGCGCAGCTCGAAGCCAGGGTTTTCCTGCCGCGTGACGTCAAGAAGCCGTTCATCCGCGAGTGCATGCTCCATGGAGCGGAAGTCACGCTCGTGGACGGATTGATTACAGATGCAGGTCGGATGGCTGCCGAACGCGGGCGTCCGCTCGGCTGGTACGATGTCTCAACCCTCAAGGAGCCCTATCGCATCGAAGGCAAGAAGACGATGGCCTTTGAGATTGCTGAGCAGATGGAGTGGCGCTGGCCCGACTGGATCATATATCCGACCGGCGGCGGCACCGGGTTGATTGGGATGTGGAAGGCCTTCGACGAGCTCGAGCGCATCGGCTGGATGCCCGCGGGCAGGCGGCCCCGACTTGTGTCGGTACAGGCAGATGGGTGTGCCCCAATCGTGCGCGCATTCCACGCGCACTCGCCGCGTGCGACACCCTGGGAAAACGCTCGAACCGTCGCCGACGGTTTGCGGGTGCCACAGGCGATCGGGGATTTCCTCATGCTCAAAGCTCTCGCGGAAAGCCGCGGGACGGCCGTCAGCGTGAGCGACGATCAGATGATTGCCGGCATGCGCGAGCTCGGGCGCTACGAGGGCGTGAGCGCGGCGCCAGAGGGCGGCGCAACCGTCGCCGCCCTGCGCATGTTAAAAGCCGACGGAACAATCACACAGGACGACACGGTCGTCTTGTTCAACACGGGAGGCGCGCTCAAGTATCTGGAACTGATTGATTGACAGGCGGGTCTAAAGACCCGCCTCTACGAGACACAACAGGATTCAACCGTAGGGGCGCGTCTTTACACCCGCCCTCCACGCTCAGTTCGTCGCCGTCGCTGTTCCCCTCATGTACCGGCCGACCAGGTTGGCCGGGTTGGCCCCCTTCTTTGGTCTGAACTTCTGCGGGCGCCCGACGTGGACGTCGGCCGTATACAGGTTCCCTTCACTGTCAGTGTGGAACTGGTGCACCCCCCAGAAGCCGCCCGGAAAGGCGCCGAATGTTCCCCATGAGTAGAGCAACTTGCCGGTGAGATCGAACTTGGTGAATTTCTGTGTTGTCCCGTCGGCAATC
>DATBJG010000177.1:0-15853 GCA_036556585.1 Vicinamibacterales bacterium | reverse complement strand
ATGGATTGGCTTTCGAGGACCGTCTGCTGGAATCGCCGACGTGTCGCTGGATGGCGCAGTCGTTGAACGAGTGGATCTGTACTCACCGACCGAACAGCTTCGCGTGCCGGTCTTTGCCGCCACCGGCCTCGCCACGGGGCGGCATGTGTTGACGATCGATGTGACCGCCCTGAAGAACGGATCCGCGACGGGTGCGGTTGTCGTAATCGACGCGCTCGATGTGGTGTTGCCGTCCCCCGCACCGCCCGTAAGTCGCATGGATCAAATGCATTCCTCCGTGACCTTCACCGACGGCTGGACGCACAGCAACCCGAACAGCTTGTTCAGCGGGCGGACGGTGGCGTTTTCGACCACGACGGGTGCCAGGGCGGCCTTCACCTTCACGGGAACCTCCGTCAGATGGATCGGTAATCGCCAGCGCGATGGCGGTGTCGCGCTCGTATACGTGGATGGTGTGCCCGTCGCCGAAGTCGATACCTTCGGCCCTCGTCAGGATGAATACCAGACCGCCCTCTTCACGATATCGGACCTGCCACCGGGGCAGCACAGCCTCGTCATAGAGGTGAGCGGCCGGAAACACGGTGGAGATACGTGTACTCCAAGCCCCGGACCGACACCGCCACCGTGTTCAGCCGGTTACATGATTGTCGTGGACGCGTTCGACGTCTCTTAGTCAGTCGAGGGCTTCACTCCTCGAACTCCCTGCACGTCTGAAGATGAATCTGTCACCGCTCTCGGCGAGCCCCGCGCAGCTCTGCGTTAGTACACCCGCTTCCGCGCTGAGGGTTCCAGCGGAGTCTCGAGCGCGCGAAGCCTCGCGATCGGATCTCAAGTGGGATCTGCTGCTCGTCTGCGTCGCTGGTTATGTGCTGACGGCCGTCGGGCGTGTGCACCAGCTCTTTCCGGCGCTGGGAGTGCTTCGGCCCGCGATGTTGACCGGGCTGCTGGCAATCGTCCTGTTCTGGTTCGATCGCTATGAAATCAGGCGGGCACGCCATCTCTTCACGCCGCCGACGAAGTTCCTGCTCGCACTTCTGTGTTGGATGATGCTCTCTGTCACCGGCGCACTGGTCCCCGGGGCGAGCTTCGAACTGGTGGTCGACAATTTTCTGAAGACCGTTCTGATGTACCTCGTGGTGGCGGGAAGCGTGCGGACCACGCGCGATGTCGAGCGCCTGGCGATGATCTATCTTGCCGCTGCCGCCGTGTACTCCATCGTCGTGGTGACGCGGTTCGAAGTCGGCATCGGTAATGACTGGCGGCTCGGCCGGCTGTATTACTACGACGCGAACGATTTCGCGACCTTCGCAGTCACGGCGATGCCCATCGGCCTCTACTTTCTCCACGCCAGCCGCCGGACCCTCGGCCGCGCGCTCGCCGCCCTTGCGCTCGTCGTACTCGCGCTGGCGTTCGTCCGCGCCGGGTCCAGAGGCGGTTTCATCGCGCTCGCCGCCGTGGCCGGCTTTGTGGTGCTGCGATACACCGGCGTCGCGCTCCGCTGGCGCATGTGCGCGGCGGCGATCGTGACGCTGGTGGTGATGGGCACGGCGAGCGATCGGTATTGGGAACAAATGAGCACCATCCTCTCGGACACCGATTACAACCGGACGCACGAGAGCGGGCGGCTGCAAATCTGGCGGCGGGGTGTCGGCTACATGCTCGGCAACCCCGTGTTCGGCGTCGGTCCGCAGAACTTTCAGGCGGCGGAAGGGATGCTCTCCGCCTTTCACGATAGACAGCGGCTCGATATTGGTGTGCGCTGGAACGCCGCCCACAACAGCTTCATCCAAATCGGTGCGGAGCTGGGCATTCCCGGGCTGGTGATGTTCGTCGCATTCATCGCCGCCAGCTTCGGCCTGTTGCGGCGCGCGAGCCGGCGCGGAGCTGATTCGGTAGACACGCGCCATCGAGCGCTGACGCAGGCGCTCATGGCGGCGCTCATCGGCTTCGTCGTCGGCGCATGCTTTCTATCTCTCGCCTACTCGGAGATGCTCTACACGCTGGCCGCACTCGCCGCCGGCATCCACAAAGTGATGATGATGCCGGACGCTGGAGCCTCCACGGTAGCGGGCGCGTCCGGGATTGCCGGCGTTCACCCTCTCCGCGAGTCTGATGTTGTTCGTTCCTGATCCGCGTTACCGGTAAACCACTCTCGACCATCTTCAGAGTTCAGCTGCACCACCGTTCGTTCGAAAGAGGGAAACATGTATCAGCACGTCAGTCGTACCCTGAACCTGTACGCTTCGATTCTCATTGCCGTTCTCCTCACCGCGGCCCGGCCCGGGGGTCAGGCTCCCGCAAGAACCGTGACACCTGCGAATCCGACGATTGTCGCGGGCCAAACGCAGCAGTTCACCGCCAATGGCATGTCGACCCCGGCCACGATCGACGCCGGGGGCGATCACGCCTGCATGCTGATGTCGGATCGGTCGGTGCGCTGCTTCGGGCGGAACCAGTGGGGGCAGCTCGGCGACGGCCACTTCTTCACGAACGCCTCCACGCCGGTGCCGGTGGTCGGTTTGACCACCGCGATCGATGTCGGGGCGGGGATGGAGCACTCCTGTTCGGTGCTCGCCGACGGCACGATGCGCTGCTGGGGGACGAGGTACGTGGGTCAGCTGGGTGACGGCAGCAACGACGGGTTGACGGATGTGCCGGTGGCGGTGCAGAACCTCACCGGTGCGATCGCCGGCGTCGTGGGCGGCTTCCACACGTGCGCGATCCTGTCCGACCGCAGCATGCGGTGCTGGGGGTTCAATGAGGACGGCCAGGTCGGCAACGGGGCCACGGCGTTCAGCGCCAACGTGCCGCAGGCGGTCGTCGGATTGGGCGGGCCGGTCAGCGCCGCGACGGCCGGCGGCTACCACACGTGCGCGCTCCTGCCGGATAGCACGGTGCGGTGCTGGGGCCGGAACACCCGCGGGCAGTTGGGAAACGGCACGTCGATCTCTTCCTCGACGCCGGTGGCGGTCAGCGGCCTGACGAATGTCGCGGCGGTGAGCGGGGGCGGCTATCACACCTGCGCGCTGCGGCGCGACGGCACGGTGCAGTGCTGGGGTGAGAACGATCGCGGCCAGATCGGCAACACGCTCGCCTTCTCCAATGTCCCGGTGACGGTGGCCGGGATCAGCACGGCGGTCGCCATCAGTACGGGCTTCCTGCATAGCTGCGCGATCTTGGCCGACGGCACGACGAGGTGCTGGGGCCACAACAACACCGGCCAGCTGGGCAACGGCACCACGACGAACTCGTCATCGCCGGTGCCGGTGACGGGTCTGAGCGGCCCGATGCAGATCGCCGCCGGGGGCACCTTCGACGAAGGCCACTCGTGCGTGATGATGCCCGACCGGCGGGCGAAGTGCTGGGGCGATAACGCCTTCGGTCAACTCGGGAACGGGACCACGACCGACTCCGGGAGTCCCGTGAACGTGAGCGGAACCGGGGGTCTCACGTGGACGAGCAGCCACCCGGCCGTGGCGACGATCGATGCCGCTGGCCTGGCCACTGGCGTGGGTGCGGGCACCACCACGATCACCGCAACGGACGGGTCAGGAAGCGCGAGTACGACGCTGACCGTCACCCAGCCCACGACGCGCGTGACGCTGTCCACGATCCAGCAAGGCAGCGGAACCGGAACCATCAGCTCGAACCCGGCCGGCATCGCCTGCGGGACAGATTGCACCGAGGACTACGACAGCGGCACCACCGTCACCCTGACCGCGTCGGCAGCGGCGGGTTCGGCGTTCGCAAGCTGGAACGGTTGCGATACGGCGTCGGGAGCGACGTGCACCGTCACGATGAATGCGGCGAGAACGGCCACCGCGACCTTCACGCTCGCCCAGCAAACCTTCGCGTTGACGGTGAGCAAATCAGGAACGGGCGCCGGCACGGTGACGTCGAGTCCCGCGGGGATCAATTGCGGTGCCGATTGCTCGCAGTCCTACAACAGCGGTACGACCGTGACCTTGACAGCGGCCGCGAGCGCCGGCTCGACGTTCGCGAGCTGGAACGGCTGCGATACGGCATCGGGTGCGACCTGCACGGTTTCGATGACCGCCGCGAAGACGGTCACCGCCGCCTTTACGGTGCAGACGTTCGCATTGACGGTCAACAAATCAGGCAACGGTGGTGGAACGGTCACCTCGAGTCCCGCGGGGATCACTTGCGGCGCCGATTGCTCGCAGTCCTACAACAGCGGTACGACGGTGACCTTGACAGCAGCGGCGGCAGCCGGCTCGACGTTCGCGAGCTGGAACGGCTGCGATACCGCGTCGGGCGCGACGTGCACGGTGTCCATGACCGCCGCGAAGACGGTCACTGCCACCTTCACTGTGCCGACCTTCATGCTGACGGTTGGCAAGGCGGGGGCGGGCGGCGGCACGGTGACGTCGAGCCCTGCGGGGATCAGTTGCGGCGCCGACTGCTCGCAGCCGTACACGAACGGCACGACCGTGACGCTCACGGCGACACCTGCTGCGGGCTCGGTTTTCGGCAGTTGGACGGGCTGCAACTCGGTTTCCGGCGCGACGTGCACAGTTGCCGTGAACGCCGCGAAGTCGGTCACCGCCACGTTCAATCTGCAGTTCTTCAGCCTGACGGTCAGCAAGAGCGGTCTCGGCAGCGGCACGGTCACCTCCAGTCCCGCCGGGATTAGCTGCGGGTCAACCTGTTCGGCCTCGTTCGCCAGCAACGTCACCGTCACACTCACCGCCAACCCCGGCCTCCTGTCCGCCTTCGTAGGATGGAGTGGATGTGACAGCGTTTCGGGAAACACGTGCACGGTGGCGACGAACAGAGCGAGATCTGTGACTGCCGCATTCCGCCTTCTCGGTTTGCTGTAGGCCTTCACCGACCGACGGGCAGCACGCTGCCCGTCTGCCATCCTGATATCTCAGACTGCACCACTGAAGAGGGAACCCATGGACAAGACATTAAAACTCGCGGCCGCAAGCCTGCTCGGTCTCGGGATCTCACTCGCCGCCGTGCAGGCACAGAGCCCCAGCCTCAGCGTGACGCCGGCCAATCCCACGATGCTCGTCGGGCAGACGCAACAGTTCACCGCCAACGGGCAGTCAATTCCGGCCACGATCGACGGCGGAGGAAATCACGCCTGCATGCTGATGTCCGATCGATCGGTCCAATGTTTCGGCCAGAACAATTGGGGGCAGATCGGCGACGGCCACTTCTTCACAAACGCCACCACGCCCGTTCCCGTCAGCGGCCTGACCAACGCGGTCGACGTCGGCGCTGGAATGGAGCATTCCTGTGCGCTCATCGCCGACGGCACCATGCAATGCTGGGGAACCAGCTACGTAGGTCAAACCGGAGACGGGACGTTCGGTGGATGGTCGGACGTCCCCAAACCGGTGCTGAATCTCAGCGGTGCGATCGCCGGAATCGTGGGTGGCTTCCACACGTGCGCGATCCTTTCAGACCGGAGCATGCGGTGCTGGGGACGAAATGAGGACGGCCAGCTGGGCAACGGCGATGCGCCGACGGACAGGAGCGTCCCGCAGACAGTCATCGGCTTGGACGGTCCCGTCAGCGCGGCGACGGCCGGCGGATATCACACCTGCGCGATCATGCCGGACGCGACGGTGCGGTGCTGGGGGCGCAACACGCGCGGGCAACTGGGCGACGGCACGGACAGATTCTTTTCGTCGACGCCCGTGCCGGTGAGCGGACTCACGAATGTTGCGGCTGTCAGTGGCGGCGGCTATCACACCTGCGCGCTGCTCCGCGACGGCACCGTACAGTGCTGGGGTGAGAACGATCATGGCCAGCTCGGAAATACGCTTCCGTACTCCAACCGGCCGGTGGAGGTGGCCGGCATCGGCAATGCGGTCGCGATCAGCACGGGCTTCCTGCATAGCTGCGCGGTGTTGTCCGATGGGGCGACAAGGTGTTGGGGCCACAACATCAGCGGCCAGCTTGGCAACGGCAGCGTGACGAGCTCGTCGACGCCCGTACAGGTGGGCGGTCTGAGCGGCCCGATCCAGATCGCCGCGGGTGGCGCCTTCGAGGGCGGGCACTCGTGCGCGCTGCTGCCCGATCGGTCCGTACGGTGCTGGGGCTGGAATGCGTATGGTCAGCTCGGGAACGGCACCACGACCGACTCCTTGACGCCCGTCGCCGTGAGCGGGGTTGGAGGACTCACCTGGACGAGCAGCGACGCAACCGTGGCCACCATCGATGCTGCCGGACGGGCCGCGGGCATCCGTCGAGGGACCACGACGATCACCGCGACAGATGGCCTTGGCGGCACCGCCAGTACGACGCTGACGGTCAGGAGTCTCGAAGCGCTCTCGGTCGCTGTCGTCGGCTCGGGCAGCGGCACCGTCAGCTCGAGTCCAGCCGGTATCGCCTGCGGCGCGGACTGCTCCGAATCCTATCTCGACGGTACAGCGGTGACGCTGACAGCCGCTCCAGCCGCTGGATCCATTTTGACCGGCTGGACCGGATGCGATTCCACCGCCGGCATGTCTTGTACGGTGGCGATGACCGCCGCACGCTCCGTCACGGCGACGTTCGCCAGAACCTACCCGCTGACAGTGACCAAGTCTGGCGTTGGAGGTGGCACGATCACGTCCAATCCTGATGGCATCAACTGCGGCGGCACGTGTACGGCGCCGTTTATTGCCGACTCGAACGTGACGCTCACCGCTGCGCCCAATCTGGGCTCGGTCCTTCTGAGCTGGAGCGGATGTGACACGAGCACCGGCACGAGCTGCACGGTGCAGATCAGCGCTGCGAAAACGGTCACGGCGACCTTCGTCGGCGTCCCAATCACCCCATAAGCGCGAATTGGTTTTGAAACCAACCCATATGCACGTGCTCCACCTTCGCAGCAGCGGCGACCTTCTGGGCGCGGAAACGGTGATCCTTCAGCTCGTTTCCGCGCTGAAGGATAGAGACATCCGCAGCACCGTCGCCTGTGTTGTCGACCGCGGAGATCCAGAGCCGCAGCTCCTCCGCGAAGCTGCCGCGCGGGGAGCAGGCGCAGAGGCGATTCCATCGAGCGGGCGCTTCGATCTCAATCTCCCGTCGCGGGTACGCGCCGTCGCCCGGCGGTGCCAGGCATCGCTCCTCCATACGCACGGGTACAAAGAAGACATTGCGGCTGTCCTTGCTCGCACCGGGCTGCCGATACTCGCCACGAACCATCTGTGGAAACGGACCAACTGGCAGTTGCAGCTCTATTCGCTGCTTGACGCGTTTGCGCTTCAGTATGTGGAGCAGGTCGTGGCGGTATCAGAACCGGTCGCCGGTGACATGCAGCGAGCAGGAATTCCGGCATCGAGGATTACCGTGATCCGGAACGGCGTCGATCCGGCGCCGTTCCTTGCCGCAGACAATGCGGCCACACGGCGAAGGCTCCGTTGTGCGCTCGGACTCGAAGACGACCACGTCGTGCTTGAAGCTATCGGGAGTCTTACACCGGAAAAGGGTTTTGATCTATTGCTCGAATCGCTGCCAGCGCTGAGTGAGCTCACGCCAAAGCTGGTCCTCCTGATCGTGGGCGACGGCCCCCTCCGAAACGAGCTGCGGTACCGTGCCGCCCGACTCGGCGTCGAGGGCCATGTGCGCTTTCTTGGGCGTCGCCGCGACATCGCGGATCTCCTCGCCTGCGCGGACATCTTCGTGCTGCCGTCTCGACGCGAAGGGCTCCCGATGGTGTTGCTCGAGGCGATGGCGGCAGGAAGGCCGATAGTGGCCACCGCCGTGGGAGAGATTCCGGCGGTCTTCGCGGGTGGAGGAGGGGAATGTGTCGCTCCGGACGATTCGCGGGCGTTGAAAAATGCCCTTGCTGCCCTGCTGATCGATCGCGAGCGGCGTGAAGCGCTGGGACACAGTGCTCGGGCGACGCTCCTCCGTCGCTGCACTGCCGCCACGATGGCGGAACGGTACGTCACGTTGTATCGATCCCTTGTAGGTCGGATGCCGTATGAGAATTGCCCAGTTCATTGATACCGAGTCACTCGGCGGCGCCGAGACGCTGTTGATGGAGCTGAGCGGCACCTTGCGCCAGCAGGGTCATGAAGTCATCCTCTATCATTTTGGGAGTCCGCACCTCCACGAGTTTGCCGAGCAGAATGGTTTCTGCGAACGAACGCTCCCGGGTTACAAGCATTACAAATCCTTGTATACGCTTCCCGCGTTTACCAGATTGCTGCGTTGCCAGCTCAAGGCCGACGGCATCAACGTACTGCATTCTCATCTCCTTGGTCCGATCGTTGGCGGCACCCTGGCGACCGCGGGAACCCGTATCAATCACGTTGGAACCCTCCACGATGCATACACAATCGAGGAGCGCCCTTCGCGGATCCGTCTTCTGCAGCTTGCCGCGATTGGAGGCACCCAGCTGGTCTGCGTCGGTGAGACCTTGGAACGTTTCTATCGCGCGCGTGGATGGTTCCCTCGGAGGAGGCTTTCGGTTGTGCGAAATGGTGTCTCACGGTTGCAGCCCCTGGATAAGCAGGCCCGGGCGGGGGTTCGTGCGGCATTTGGGTTTTCGTCGGAGGCCGTCGTGATCGTCTGCGTCGGCCGGCTCGAAGCACTGAAGCGACAGCACCTGTTGATTGAACTTCTGCCGGAGCTGCGACGTCGCACGGGAGCGGATTGCCGGCTCCTACTCGTCGGCGAGGGAGAGCAGCGACGAGTACTCGAACGCAACATGACGGAGCAGGGTGTTTCCTCGTTCGTGACGCTGACAGGGAATCGTCACGATGTTCCGACGCTCCTCGGTGCGAGCGATATTTTTGTACTGCCATCGAGTACTGAAGGGCTTTCACGAAGCGTCCTCGAGGCGATGAGCGTTGGCCTTCCAATCGTCGCCACTGATGTTGGCAGTAACCGCGACCTCCTGGGACCGAACGAACGCGGCTTGCTCGTCCCGGCCGACGATAGCAAGGGTTTACTCAACGCGTTGGAGCGCCTCGTCAATGACGAGGCGCTTCGCCTGTCGGTTCGCCGGAATGCAGCAACCTTGGTCGCGACCTGCTACAGGCAGGAAACGATGGTGGCATCGTACATACACATGTACGAACGCGGAACGCTCGACGGCCTTCACGACGGCGGCGCCGTGCTCAGGCAACCGATGTAGTTCCTGGCCACCACCACGTGATCGAATTTCAGGCTGCTCGTGAAGCCCGCCGGATCGTCGGGCGAGTAGTTCTGCAGCCAGATCCAGTTCAATCTGAGGTTGGCATCGCTGCGCCAGCGCAGTCCCTCGAAGGGGCTGCCCGTCGAAGTCTGAGTAAAGTTCCCCCCCGTCCAGGTGCCGTTAGGGAATCCCTGGCCGACCTGACTGACCTTGACGCCGTTTATCCAGATGGCGTGCTCGCCGTTGGAGGCGGAGACGGGGTTATTGAGCTTCACCATGTGTTCGATGCACGTCCACTGTCCGCGTGGTACCGTGACGTTGGGATCCATCAGCAGCATGTTGCCCCAGTACTTGCCGTCGCCGTGGACGTGCATGTCCATCCAGTAGTCGTAATGATCGAAGTGACTAGAATCATCGGACTGTTCGGCCGCCGCCATGAAGCGATCGTTGCCGGCGGGCTTGGTGCCGGCTTGCGGATCCGGCCAGTTGGTCACCGGGTTGCGGCCGCCCACCCAGATGCCGTCGTGTCGATACCTGCCGCTGGTCGGATACTTGATGTAGTAGCGAACGTAGAGTGTATCGTCGACAGCGGGGCTCAACACCTTGTACAGATGTCCGCCATCGGTGGCGCCTCCAGTCCACGGAATGTTCATCGACCGTCCAGTGCTGCCTGGCGGGACATCCGTGCTGAACGTCATGTTCTGGTCGTTGCGAATTTGTGTCCACCGGTTGAACAGATCGGTGAGCGTGGCCTCTTCGAATGTTTCGACGAAGATCACGTCGGGGTCCGTCTCGATTCCGATGTCGGAAGGGTAGCGGGCCGCGATACCGCCGGCCGGCGGCGGCGCCGCATTCGAAACGGTGACCGTCCGCGCAGCCGATGTCGTTTGATTTCCCGCCGCATCGCGGGCGACAGCTGCGATCGAATGAATGCCGTCGGCTGTCGTGGTGGTATCCCAGGCGACGGAGTACGGGGGACCGGTGTCCTCGCTGCCCAAATTGTTCCCATCCATCTCGAACTGTACGCCCACGACGCCGATGTTATCGGCTGCCGTGGCCGAGACGGTCTGAGTACCGGAGACGGTCGACCCCGCGGCAGGCGCAGTCAACGAAATAGTCGGCGGAGTGGCATCGGCCCCTCCGCTCGCGGACTCGACGGGTCCGGGCCATGTGTCCTGACGAATCTGCACGCCGGCGAAATACCAGTACTGACCCGTAGCGGACGCGCCGGCCTGTCCGTTGTTGCCCATCCCGAAGTCGTTCATCCAGGTGGGATCGACACAGAACGTGTGACCCGCCGCGTAATAAGAGGCGAGCGTCCAATCGGAGCGTCCGTTCCAGTTGGTGCTCCCGTAATCGGATTGCCGCAAATCGGCATCTGACAGGATGAGATTGCCGGCGGCATCGTAGACGCGCGGATGCACCTGGATCTGGTTTGCGCTTCGGTAATCGACGAAGTACTCGAAGCGGTACCACTGGCCGTTGGCCAGCCTCTGCGCAGGCTTCCAGCGACTGATGGGATACGTGTACCCGCACCCGTACACGCTCACTTCGAAGACGTAGCCGGTCGCGCCGCCGTACTTTCGCATGTAAGTCAGGTTCTGGTAGTGCCAGATGTCGGTCGACACCACGTGATCGCCTGAGCTCGACGTGTCGTCGGTCTTCATGTAATAGCGAACGTAATAGTCGGTCGACGGCGGCATGAAGTTGTCGTTCTGGACCGCTGCCGCGTACGTCGGGCCGCGCTGCTGTACCCGGAGCGCGTTGTGACCGTCCGGACCACCGGGAACCACGGAAAGAAGATGCGCGCCAACGCTGTTCCATTCCCAGTAATTCGGCCATTTGCCTCCATCGGTGACCGCAACCGGCGAAGATCCGGTCGCGGTGGCCCAGTTACTTTCGAAAACCAATGGCCCGTCGCTGGTGCCAGCGGCCACGGTTACGCTTACGGGACCGCTGGTGGCCTCGTTACCCGCCGCATCGTGCGCTATCGCTGTGAGCGTGTGCGGTCCGTCGACGGCCGTTGTCGTGTCCCAACCGATCGAGTACGGCGGCGCCGCATCAACAGACCCGAGATTCACGCCGTCGACCTGGAACTGAACGCCCGCAACACCGACGTCGTCGGTTGCGTTTGCCGCAAGACTGACCGTACTCGCGACCCTCGCCCCGTCAACGGGCGCGGTGATGGTCACCGAGGGCGGCGTCGTGTCCACGAGGGGTACTGAATACTCGACCTCCAGGTACGGCCGACGTGCGGCGTCGGGGTTTTCCATACTCGCAAAATATCGAAACCGGTCGCGTGGCTTGGAGGGGTCGGAGTTGAGCAATACGCCGCGGTTCGTCGCGGGGTCCGCCAACCACTCCTGAACCATTGTCGTGATCGTCCAGGATTTGTATCCGGGGATCCTGTCGATGGCCTGAGTGTTCTCTGGCGGGGAGATGTCCGCCTGCGCCAGCGGAACACCGTTGTAGCAACACGCGTTCGGCGTCCACTGGGCGCCGCCGTCGGCAGTATAGCCGGTCGCAGCTTCGATGATGGGATTCTTAGTGACGATCTTGTTTGCGGTGACCGTGTAATTCGAATCGGATGTGGCATCGGCCGTCACCAGTGCAAGGTGCAACTTCGCGTCGTGCACGACGGCCTTCGGCGGTAGCGCGGACAAATCGAACTTCAAGACAATCGCGTTTGCGACCTGGTTGTCAGGCCAGGTATATGTCATCAGGACTGAATCAGCGCTGTAGTTCCTGTTGTTGATATTGAGTGACGTATCCCGCGGGGACAGGCGCGCAGTACCTACCGCCGCGTGCGCGTGAACGAGCGACATCGAACAAGAGGCGGCGCTCGAGAGCACCGCGAGTACACGAAAGAACGCGAGCGGACGGAAATCCACGACAGCTCCTCATGCATCTTTCGCAGGGAGCTCACGCAGTCAGTGCAACGGGAGTGCCCAAACAACATTTGACTCTGTTGAGTCACGCTCGCAAACGCTGCAGCGCATGGTTCAGTAGCGATAGGCCACTGAGCCTTTCATTCCGGCTGATCGGCAGCAGCAGATTCCGCCGATGGATGTGAACATTCCCGGAGCTCGCCACGCAGCAGTCGCAGCGACGCTGCTGGCGGTGATTGCCCACTCGGGGTGTCTTGCGCGCAGCGCGGCGCCGCCTGTCGAATCGTTCTGCCCGGGTGGTAGCGAGCCAAATCCGAGCGTCCTCTTTTGCGAGGATTTCGAGGGGCGGGACTTCACCAGCCGATGGGATATCGGCGATCACGGGGGTTTTTGGCCCAAGTCCAACTTCGTCCAGTGCACGAATGACGGCTTCGGATTCAAGGATCGCTGCGCCGCCTGGAGCAATTCACTGCTGTTCGATCGCGAGTGGGGGTACTACGGATACGATGCGCGGCGGCCGTTCCCCGCACGGCAGGAGTTCTACATCCGCTGGTACCAGTTCATCTCCGATCCGTTCACCTGGGGGACGCTCGAGGACAAATCGGTGCTGTTGCACGATCGGGAGGAAACGATCCTCACCTACGTCGGCACTAGCCGAAACCACCTGCCGGTGGAATCGAACAGTGGCCCCGGGGTGCCCTTCGTCGCCAATTACCAGGATCTGGACTGGGCAGAAACAGGAAACGCGTTCACCCGCGTGCAGCGCTTTCAGAATCAGGGCCGCAACATCACCCTGCGGCCAGGGAAGTGGTTTCTGTTCGAGTGGTACATCAAACTGAATGCGCCGGGAGCGTCGAACGGCGAAACCCGTCTCTGGATCGACGATGCCAGCGCACCGATTACGGCCCAGACCCTCAGAATGGAGCACACCGACATGCGGTGGCTGAAGAATCGAGATGGCGGAAAGCAATTCGGTCTCCTTCGTCTGACGCTGTATCACCAGCGCTGCGACGGTGTTCCGAACGCATGTCCGCCCAACGGTCCAACGATCCTGAAGCAATCCCATCGCTGGGATCACCTGGTGATCAGCACTGCCCGGATCGGGCCCGTCGGCCGGAACTGAAAGGGCGAACTACCGAATGATCCGCACGTTGAGGGGCGGCCGCGGGGGGGCTGGCGCTGTGCCGAGGCACCCGATGTAGTTGGTCGCCACGACCACGTGATCGAATTTCAGGCTGCTGGTAAAGCCCGCCGGATCGTCGGGCGAGTAATTCTGCAGCCAGATCCAGTTCAATTTGAGGTTGGCGTCGCTGCGCCAGCGCAATCCCCCGAACGGAGTGCCGCTGGCGGCCTGAGTGAAGTTCGGGCCCGACCAGAAGCCGTTGGGGAATCCCTGGCCGACGTGACTGACCTTCACGCCGTTGATCCAGATGGCGTGCTCGCCGTTGGATGCGGAGACCGGATTGTTCAGCTTCACCATGTGCTCGATGCAGGTCCATTGGCCGCGTGGCACCTTGACGTCAGGATCCATCAGCAGCATGTTGCCCCAGTACTTGCCGTCTCCGTGCACACGCATGTCCATCCAGTAGTCGTAGTGATCGAAGTGACTGGAATCATCGGACTGCTCGGCGGACGCCATGAAGCGATCGTTTCCGGCAGGCTTGATGCCGGCTTGCGGGTCCGGCCAGTTCGTCACCGGGTTGCGGCCGCCCACCCAGATGCCCTCATGTCGATACCTACCGCTCGTCGGGTACTTGATGTAGTAGCGGACGTACAGCTTGTCGTCGATGGCGGGACTGAGCACCTTGTACAAATGGCCGCCGTCGCTGACGCCACCAACCGACGGGATGTCGAGCGACTGAATCCCCGAGCTTCCTGGCACGACGTCGAGGTTCAGCGACATGGCCGATCCATGCCGGATGTCGTTCCATTTGCCGAACAAGAGTGAGAGCGCCGATTCCTCGAAATTTTCGACGAAGATAACTTCGGGATCTGCGTCGATCCCAACATCGCCCGGATAGCGGGCCGCAATGCCGGCGCCGCCCTGTGCCAGGACGGCCGGCAGTGCGGAGAGCCGGAAGAACGCTGCGCACGAGAGCACGAGGAGTACACACAATAAACAAGGCAGTCGGAGGTTCACGATGATGACTGAGCGGTTATCTATCGCAGGAGCTTCATGGGTCGACTAAGCAACGGGGGTGCCACGCAGACCCGTCCATACAGGCCTTGCGTCCCGCTGCCGGGCGGCGGCGCGCCGGTATTCCTAGGAATTTCTATCTGATTATTCTGACGTTGAGCGGCGATCGCGGCGGAGCCGGCGCACTGCTGAGGCACCCGATGTAATTTTTGGCCACCACTACGTGATCGAATTTGAGGCTGCTGGTGAAGCCTGCGGGATCGTCGGGGGAGTAGTTCTGCAGCCAAATCCAGTTCAATTTCAAGTTCGCGTCGCTGCGCCAGCGGAATCCGCCAAATGGGCTGCCGCTCGAGGTCTGCGTAAAGTTTCCCCACGTCCAGGTGCCATTGGGAAATCCCTGACCGAGGTGGCTGACTTTCACGCCGTTGATCCAGATCGCGTGCTCTCCGTTCGACGCCGAGACAGGGTTGTTCAGCTTCACCATATGCTCGACGCACGCCCACTGTCCGCGCGGCACGTCGACGTTGGGATTCATCAGCAGCATGTTGCCCCAGTACTTGCCGTCGCCGTGCACGTGCATGTCCATCCAATAGTTGTAATGATCGAAGTGACTGGAATCATCGGATTGCTCGGCCACCGCAATGAACCGATCGTTGCCGGCGGGCTTGATCCCGGCCTGCGGATTCGGCCAGTTGGTGACGGGGTTGCTGCCGCCTACCCAGATGCCTTCGTGACGGTACTTACCGCTGGTGGGATATTTGATGTAATAGCGCACGTACAGTTTGTCATCGATGCCGGGACTCAGCACCTTGTATAGATGACCGCCGTCGTTGGAACCGCCGGTCCAGGAGACGTTGAGCGAATGCGATCCTGCCGGGCTGCCCGGCGCAATATCCGTGCTGAAGGTCATCGTTGATGGATTGTGAACGTCGTTGTACCTGCCGAACAGAAGTGAAGTTGTGGATTCCTCGAACTTTTCGACGAAGATGACGTCGGCGTCGGTTTCGATGCCGACATCAAAAGGATAGCGGGTCGAAATGCCGCCAGCCGGCGGTGGAGCAGGAGCAGCATTCGAGACGGTGACCGTTCGCGCAGCCGATGTCGTTTGATTGCCAGCAGCGTCGCGCGCGACAGCCGTGATCGAATGATTGCCGTTGCTCGCGGTGGCAGTATCCCAGGGGACGGTGTACGGCGCGACGAGCTCTTCGGCGCCGAGATTGTTTCCGTCCACCTTGAACTGGACCCCCGCGACTCCGATGTTGTCCGACGCCGCCGCCGAGACGGAGACCGATCCGGAAACCGTTGCGCCGGATGCCGGAGCAGACAGCGAAACGGTGGGAGGTGTCGTATCTGCCGCACCTCCTCCGCCGACAGGTCCTGGCCAGGTATCACTTCGGACCTCAACAGCAGCGTAATACCAGTAGCGACCGGTGTCGGACGCACCGGCCTGCCCGTTGTTACCGACGGCGAAATCGTTCATCACAGCCGGGTCTACACAGAAGCTGTGTCCGGCAGCATAAAAGGAGGCCAACGTCCAGTCGTTCCGGCCGTTCCAGAAGAACGACGTTGCTGCCCAATCCTGCTGGCGGAAGTCGGCGTCGTCGTAGAGAAGCGTATTGCTGGCGTTGTAGATCCGCGGATGCACCTGCATATGGCTGGCATCGACGAAATGCACGTAGTACTCGAGGCGGTACCATTGTCCGTTCGACAGTCGAGGCCCGGGTC
>DATBJG010000176.1:0-5422 GCA_036556585.1 Vicinamibacterales bacterium | reverse complement strand
CACACACAAGCGAGCCGCGATCCAAGAGAGGAGTCCAATCGTGTCCACTGCCACTCCGTCTGCAGACTACAAAGTTGCCGATCTGGCCCTGGCCGACTGGGGTCGCAAGGAAATCCGCATCGCCGAGGGCGAAATGCCGGCGCTCATGGCCATCCGCCAGGAGTACGCCGCCAATCAACCGCTCAAGGGCGCCCGCATTGCGGGTTCGCTCCACATGACCATTCAGACGGCGGTCCTCATTGAGACGCTGAAAGCACTCGGGGCCGAAGTGCGTTGGGCCTCCTGCAACATCTTCTCGACGCAGGATCACGCCGCTGCCGCCATTGCTGCAGCGGGCATCCCGGTGTTTGCCTACAAGGGCGAATCGCTCGACGAGTACTGGGAATTCACCCACCGCATTCTTGAGTTCGGATCCCAGGGTCCCAACATGATCCTCGACGATGGCGGCGACGCGACGCTGCTGATCCATCTGGGTATCAAGGCCGAGAAGGATCCGTCCGTCCTCGATCATCCCAAGAGCGACGAGGAACGCTCACTGTTTGCGTCGATCAAGAAACGTCCGAGCGGCTGGTATTCGCGGATTGCGAAAGACATCAAGGGCGTGTCCGAAGAGACCACGACAGGCGTCCATCGCCTCTATCAGATGCACAACGAAGGGCGTCTGCTGTTTCCCGCCATTAACGTCAACGACTCGGTGACCAAGTCGAAGTTCGACAACATCTACGGGTGCCGTGAGTCGCTGGTCGACGGAATCAAGCGCGCAACCGACGTGATGGTGGCGGGCAAGGTCGCAGTCGTGTGCGGGTACGGCGAAGTGGGGAAGGGGTCAGCGCAGGCGCTGCGTGGCTTGCAGGCCCAGGTCTGGGTGACGGAGATTGACCCGATTTGCGCGCTGCAGGCCGCAATGGAAGGGTTCCGCGTGGTGACGATGGACTACGCGGCGGACAAAGCCGACATCTTCGTGACTGCGACCGGCAACTTCCACGTCATCACGCACGCGCACATGCGGGCGATGAAGAACAACGCCATCGTGTGCAACATCGGTCACTTCGACAACGAAATCGACGTGGCCAGCCTGTCGAAGTACAAGTGGGAAGAGATCAAACCGCAGGTCGATCACGTGATCTTCCCGGACGGCAAGCGGATCATCATGCTGGCGCAGGGCCGACTCGTGAACCTCGGCTGCGCAACGGGCCATCCCTCCTACGTGATGAGCTCGTCGTTCGCCAATCAGGTGCTCGCGCAAATCGAGCTCTTCACGAAGACCTCACAATACCCGGTGGGCGTCTACATTCTGCCTAAGGCGCTCGACGAAAAGGTGGCGCGGCTGCAGTTGAAGAACCTGAACGTCATGCTCACCGAGCTGACCGACGACCAGGCCAAGTACCTCGGCCTCTCGAAGAGCGGGCCGTATAAGACGGAGCATTATCGGTACTGACTCGGGCTCGGGATTCGGGGTTCGGGATTCGGGATTTGGGGGTTGGGATTCGGAACGGAATCCCAACCCCTTTTTTTTGTTCTGAGAACTGATAGCTGATAACTGACAACTGCTTACGTTCGTACCGTCAGCACCAGATACAGCGCGACACTCGCAAAGAGAATGTTCGGGGCCCAGGCTGCCAAGAGCGGTGTGACCAGTCCCGCACTGCCAATGGCGCCAAACACGCTGATCAGAATCCAGTAGAGAATCGCCAGCACGATCCCCGCACCAACCCCGTACAGCGCACCGCTTCGGCCCATCGTCACCGCAAACGGCACCGCGATCAGCGTCATCACCAGTGTGACAAACGGGAAGGCGAGCTTGCGGTGCAGCGAGACCACGTACGGGACGACGTTGAAACCACCGGCCTGAAGCGCCGAGACGTAGTCGCGCAATTCGGAATAACTCATCAACTCGGCGTCGGGTTCCTCGCTGGCAAAGTACCGCGACGATTCGAGATCGATACCCCGGGTGTCGAACTTTTCGAATCTGGGCTGGGGAACGATTTGCCGGATCCAGCCGTTACGCGCTTCCCACGGCACACGATTCCCGTCGCGAAGCACGAGTTCTTTGGCCAGGGCCGAAAACGTCACTCCTGAGACCGTTCGCTCGTCGTGATCGAGCGAATACACCGACAGGCTGTGGAGGGCGCGGGCGTCGCGATCGAAGTACACGTAGTGGTAAATGCGGCCATCGCGACCGACGAGCCATCGGCGGTTGAGCGAGTCCGACGAGCGGGGACCGCGGCCGCGAACGACATTGTTGACGGCATCGGCGCGCCGATTGGCCAGCGCCAGCACCCGTTCTTCGAGCACGAAAAGTACGCCGCTGCCGACCACTGCGAGCATCAGGAGTGGTGCGGCCGCCCGGTACAGGCTGATTCCGCACGCCTTCATGACCACGAGCTCGCTGTTTTTCGTGATCGCGCCAATCGTGACGAGTGTGCCAATCAGCACGGCCAACGGGATGACGTAATAGAGGAACTGCGGGGTGCTGAACCACAGCAGCGTCAGAATCATCCAGCCGGTCGTCTGTCCCTTGAACAGCTTGTCGGACAAGTCCAGAAAGGTTGCAATATAAAAGAGACCGAGCAGGATTCCGCCGGCCATCAGAATCGCGCGTGCCGACGCGCGCATGACGTACCGATCGAGGATCGTGGGACCGGGGATCGAGAAATCCGGTATCCGGATGACGAGGACTACCTTTCCAGTTCCATTGCCGTTGGTGGCCACTGCTGGCTTTGGAGACGCGATGGCTGATGCAGCGGCCGGCTGATTCCGTCGGCGAAAGGGGAGCGTGATGCGGATCTGACGGTCGGCCGTTCCCATCCGGCGCAGGAAGAGTCCCGCGCCCAGAAGTCCCAGCATGATATTGGGCAGCCAGGCTGCCAACGGCGCCGGCACCTGGTGTCCCTTCGCAAGCGACCCGCTGATCGACATCACGAAGTAGTACAGGCAGACGACGGCCCCGCCCAGCACGAAGCTGCCGAGCTTGCCCTCCTTGCGGGTGGACACGCCCAGCGGCAACGCGATGAGTGCAAATACCAGGCAGGCAATCGGAATGGAGAACTTCTGGTGGATGAAAATCTGCTGGTTGTGCGTGGAAAACATCGTCGCGCAGCGCTGAGGCGTCTGCTGACCCGCGGCAATGCAGGCCTGCTCGTCCCGCGCCATGGTGCGCATGTCCTCGCGCAGCTCGGCAATCGTTTTCTCCGGCTCGCCTTTCAGCACCGCCTGCGACTTGAAAATCACCGCCGGATCGAGCGTCAAAACGACGCGGTCGAACTGCGTGGCCTCATAGCGTTCGGGTGTACGACGGTCGACGAAGTGCGTCTGACCGTTTGCCAGAACCATCTGCACCGTGCGCTTGACGCTGTCGACGCGGATCTCGCCGTGCCGCGCGGTGTAGATTCGTGGTGACTCGGGCTGGCTCGTGTTGGCCACAAAGACATCGCCCCAGCCGCCCGCGGGCGCCGCGTCGCCGACGTAGACCACCATGCCAGGGAAATCCTGAAAGAAGATGTGGGGACGAATTTCGCCTTGCGTCCACGAGCTCACCACGCGATAAGTGAGTTCACGGAATGCTTGATTTGCGTCGGGGACCGCAACGATCATGACATACATCGTTGCCGCGCACGCGGTGACCGCAAGGGCGCCGATGGGGCGCAGTAACCGCAACAGGCTCACACCGCACGCCTGGAGGGCCACCACTTCCCGATCGGCCGATAAGCGTCCCAGCGCCATCAGCAAACCAATGAGCAGGCTCATGGGAATGGTGATGCCAAGCGCTTGAGGCACCAGCAGCAGGAGGACCTGCGAGATGATGGCGAACGAGGCGCCCTTGGCGATGAGTTTCTCGCCCTGCTCGATGATGACGGGAATCTCGAGGACGAACGTGAGCACGAGCAGCACCAGACAGAACGGCACCAGCGTCTCGCGAATCACGTAGCGGTCGAGATGGGAGACTTTGAGTTTCAAGGCTGAAGCCTCAAGGCTGAAAGCTGATGGCGGATGGCTGATGGCTGATGGCTGATGGCTGATGGCTGACGGCTGACGGCTGACGGCTGACGGCTCCTTTAAGAGTGAACATAACACATGACCAAGGTTGCCATTCTCTGGCACATGCACCAACCGTACTACGAAGATCTGGCCACCGGGGAGCACATCATGCCCTGGGTGCGACTCCATGCACTCAAGGACTATTTCGGCATGGTGGCGCTTCTGCGGGAGTTCCCCAAGGTCCGGAGGACCTTCAACCTGGTGCCCTCCCTCCTGGTCCAGATTGAGGCCTTTGCCAACGCCAACGCGCGCGATCGGTTTCTCGAGCTGGGACTCAAGCCGGCTGCCCAATTGAGCGAAGACGAGCGCACGTTTGTCGTGGCCAACTTCTTTCACGCGCAGCGCGCCCGGATGATTGATGTGTATCCCCGGTATGCGGAGCTCTTCGAGCAGCGCGAGCGCACGAGACGTGGTGGGGTCTCAGGCGACCTGAGCGCCAGAGAGCAGGCGCGGGGATTCGATGAGACGAGTCTGCGCGATCTGCAGGTCTGGCAGAAGCTCGCGTGGATCGATCCCATATATCTGGCCGAGGACCCGAGGGTCCGGGCCCTCGTCAAACAGGACCGCGGGTTCAGCGAGGAAGACAAGAACACCCTGCGGGCGGTTGAACTCGAACTGTTGCAGCGTGTGATTCCGGAGTATCGCGCGGCCGCCGATCGCGGACAGGTCGAACTTTCGGTGTCACCGTTCTATCACCCCATTTTGCCCCTTCTGTGCGACACCGACGTGTACTTGAGAAACGACCCGCAGGCACGGTTGCCGCGTCAGCGCTTTCGCCATCCAGACGACGCCCGGGAACAACTGACCCGGGCGGTCAGGTACTTCGAGAAGGTGTTTGGTCGGCGACCACAGGGACTCTGGCCTTCCGAAGGCTCCGTTTCCGACGACATGGTCCCGCTAGCGGCAGAGGCCGGCATCCAGTGGATGGCTACCGACGAAATCATTCTCGCCCGTTCACTGGGCCGCCCGTTGCCCCGGAGCGGCCACGACCGCCTGGAACACCCGGAAATCTTGTACCGCCCGTATCGAATTGCCACGCCGCACGGGGATCTGGCGTGTCTGTTCCGCGACCATGCCTTATCGGATCTCATCGGGTTCAGCTACTCGAATTGGTCACCGCAGGATGCGGCACGAGATCTGATCGATCGCCTTGCCGAAGCCGGGCGCCGCTATTCGGAACGCACGGGCGGGGAAGAGGCCACCATTTCCGTCATCCTCGACGGCGAAAACGCCTGGGAACATTTTGAAGGGGGCGGCCGCCCCTTCCTGCGGTCGCTTTATCAGGGCCTGTCCGAACATGCGGAACTCCGGACCGTCACGATGGCCGATGCCGCGGCGGGGCCGACCGAGCGTCTGCGAACGCTGTATCCCGGCTCCTGGGTCA
>DATBJG010000175.1:0-4867 GCA_036556585.1 Vicinamibacterales bacterium | reverse complement strand
ATCGTTGATGATTGACGATTTGCGAATGGTGATTTATTGGTGATTCGGCTCGTGTGAACAAGGTCCCAGCGGTTCTACCTCGACAGCTCCCTCCGTATCCAACGCGCGGACGTCCGCCGGACTTGAATGGTCCCAGCAGTTCCGGGTGGCGCTCACGGGCGTGCCAGTGGAGTTCCGCACGTCAAAGGCCCCGTTCCCTTGAATACGGTTCCCGCCTCGGCTGACGACGGTCGCGCCGCCGATGGGAAGGGCACCTCCTCCGAGATCGGCGCGTGCAGACTCGAGGATCACAACGCCGCCGGCAGGACTCGACCCTGGCGACAAGCCGTTCCCGACGATGACATTTTCCGACATTGAGACCACAGCATTTCCTCTGATTTCCAATCCGACGCGACCGTTCGCCAAAAACGAATTCCTGCGTACAACAATTTCGGTATGGCCACCTACCCGAAGGCCTCGCCGACACTCCAGACGATTGTCGTCGAAATAAACGAGAGCTCTCCCGTTGATGTGAGGGCCGTTGCATCGATTCTGTTGGTCACTGCTCCGAAATACGTTTTTGCGGATGTGGATCGGCCCGCCACCTGAATTGTCGTACGCGGCGCGGAACGGTTGCGCGGTGTCCACGAAAACGTTTTCTTCGATCACCCCGCTCCCGTAATTGAACTGGAACGCTTTGTCCCTGTAGTTCTCAAAGTAATTCTTCCGGACAACGGTATTGAGAGCCATTCGCGCGACGGTGCTCACAGCATCGTCCGAACAAAGATGACCGAGGAACCGATTGCTTTCGATTAGGTTGTTTGGTCCAGCGACTTGAACAGACTCAAGGAAGTGTCGCAGCGTTAGATTGCGAATGACGTTGAACTCTCCTTGAAGTCTGGCGATCGGTCGCCCTTTGATCCCATTGTCTCCAGGTAGACAACCGCTGAAGTCAGCTGTGAACGCCAGCGTGATGTTTCTGTTCTCGCCGTCCACGACAACCCGGTTCTGCAGCCTTCCCATCCACGACCGGACGGGGATCGTGACGTCGTGGCAGTCAAAAGTGATGAGCCCTCCATCGTTTGCATTGGCCTTTGCGACCGCGGCAACGAGGGAAGCCTCGGTGCAGTCGACGATTGACGAACCGGCGTCGGCCGCGCCTGGTTCGCGGGGCCGGCCAGCGCCCGCGTCCTGATTAGCGAGACCGGACAGCGTGATGACCGCCGCGCCAGCCACCAGAAATGAAACTGCAGTTTTGTGAACCAAGGTCCCAGTCCTTATCTGCCAACGGGTCTGCAAGTTCCAGTTTAAGGCCACCGAGCGGGTGGCTGACGGCACGTCAGACAAACGCCGATATTGCCCCTAGATGGTTTCTCCCACTTCCGTCGTCGTAGCGGTCCAAAACCAGGTCTCCTGTCGGAGGAATCGCACCCTGGCAGGCAATCTGGTCAGGACCTATGAGCTCGGCGGGTTCGTGATCGAGAGCGAGTTCCCGTTCCCGGAGCTCACTGCTGCCGAAACCGGCGAGACGATCTGCGCCGTCCGGCTGGTCGATACGCTGCCTCGTAGCGCGTCTTCCACAAATTCTCTCGTACGCAAGCAGCTTCCCAACGGCCACGGCTGGCTGTCCACCGCAAAATCCGAGCAGGGATATCTCCTGCGCTTCCAGGACCTCGTCACGTTCCTGGTGTCGGAGGACGGCGATCAGGTCGAGTGCCATTCGGATGCGCCGGTCCCGACTGAAACGCTGCGCCATCTGTTCATCGATGCCGTCTTTCCACTTGTCCTGAACCTGAAAGGGCACGACGCCTTGCACGCGACCGCGGTGGATGGACCGGCCGGATGTTGCGCATTTCTCGGGAGCTCGGGTATTGGCAAGTCAACGCTAGCGGCCGCGCTCGTGCGACGCGGGTGGCAACTTGTGTGCGACGACTGTTTGCACTTTGACGTTGGCGCAGATGGTGTCACCGTCGTGCCCGGATACGGGGCCCTGCGGCTCTGGCCGGACTCAATTGAGGCGGCCTTCAACAACGGGAGCCTTCTGCAAACCGTCCAGGACCGTCGAAAGAAGAGAGTGGAGATCGCCGGTATGAAGTCGACGTATCCGGTGACGCTCAGGCGCGTGTATCTCTTGACGGGAATCCAGGACCCGGACGACACCCGAATCAGAATCGAGTCTGTTCCACGCAGAGATGCGTTCATCCAGCTCGTACGACATGCCTTCCGTCTCGATGCAGGCGATCGAACGATGCTCGCGCGGCAGTTTCGCAGCCTGCAGCGGCTCGTCAAGCGCGTTTCAATCTGCCGGCTGATCTACCCTCGCAACTTCGACCACCTGCAGCTTCTCGCTGCCGCCATTGCCGACGACCTGAAGAACGGGACCGTACTCCCCTCTCTTGCCGGAAAGTAGCCGAGTTGACGTCTGGCCCGGGCATGTCCGGGCATGCGTCATCCTTCCGGCGCAATGTATCAATCCGCGACAACGCGCAGTGGGTTGCACCAAGAGTGTTTACGTTGCACCAAGAGATTCGAGCGAAAGGCTCTTCAGTTCTTGCAGCAATGGTACACTCGCGAGTGTTGATTGTTTCTCTCTTGAAGGCGTCATATGCGTCGTTGTTTCGTCACGGTCTTCATTCTGGCTGTGCTCGTCCTGGTATCGTCGTCAGTCTGGGCCCTACCGATTCTCGACATCGACGGGTTGGTGAATCGGGCACTGGTTGAGAGCCGCTATCGCGGCATTGCAGACGATTCCTCTCAATTGACGATGCCGTCGTCCGATGAGGGGGCGGCATTTGCCAAACTTGCTGGTTCTGGAACGGACTCAGCTTTTCTCGATACCACGATGGTCACGGTGCTCTCGAACGGCTGCGGGAGCGAGGCCGCCGGCGTACTCGGATGTCTGGATGCCGTGAACATGGCGCTGCCAGGCGCACAGATCACGGTCGGTTCCAGGAAAGCGACCGAGCCGAGTAAGGTTTCCGACGAACCTCCCGTTGATCAACGGGCGGAAGACGCCAACACTCCTCGAGGGGCCTCTGCGACGATCACGACGGTCTTCATCCTGCTGACGACCGGGCTCGCGGCGGCTGGCTTTGCCGGGTGGAGAACCTTTCTGAAAGGTCGTCGCTTCACGAAAGGCAGACGCAGAGATGCTGGTCGTCGGCGTCGAAGCGGATCGACTTCTGTCTTCTGACTTCTGTCTTCTGACTAAGTTTTTTTTGGATTCAGATCCGCCGGGATGTAATGCACGTACGCGTTGAGCAACGCGAGGGTTTCGTCTTTGTCCGCCAGCTCACGATCGATGAGATCCCGCAACGACACGATCCCGACGAGCCGGCTTTCCTTTAGCACCAGCAAATGGCGGACGCGCGCTTTCTGAAGGCGGGCCAGCGCCTCTTCGCACTCGTCCCCCACGTCCGCGACCACGAGATCGGTGCTCATAACGTCGCGAATGCTGGTTTGTGCGGGAGGAAGGCCGGCGGCAACCACACGCGTCATGAGGTCGCGCTCCGTGAAGATGCCGACGAGCCTGTCGCCGTCTACCACCGGAACCGCACCGATACCTCGTTCGGTCATCAGGCGGGCCGCCTCGAAGACCGAACTGCCGGGGTCTATCACGGCAAGCTGTTGACCCCGGAGGAAAGCGCCAAGGGTCATCATGCGGCTATGGGGACAGGATACAGGAGAACGGGGATTGGGGGTTGGGGATTCGGGGTTGGGGATTGGGGCCCCAATCCACAGGATTTGGGAATAACATTCTGTCTTCCGACTTCGGACTTCTGTTACGAATATGGCATTCAGATCACTCTGGCTTGCACTGTTCATTGCCGCCAGCCTTCGCGCGGCAGCGCAGCAACCGGCACAGACGCAGGCAGCTCAGACACCCAGAGCGGCTGCGCCAATCGATCTGACGGGCTACTGGGTGTCGGTGGTGACGGAAGACTGGCGGTGGCGAATGCTGACACCCCCCAAGGGTGATTACGCGAGCGTTCCGCTGAATGTCGAAGGGCGCAAAGTGGCCGACATGTGGGACCCGGCAAAGGCCGCGAGTGATGGGTGCAAAGCGTACGGTGCCGCAGGCATCATGCGTATGCCCGGGCGACTCCACATCACCTGGGAGAACGACACGACCCTGAAGATCGACACCGATGCCGGCCGACAGACGCGGCTGCTTCGATTCGACGCGACGCAGAAGCCGACTGGCGCCGCGTCGTGGCAAGGGCTCTCTGTGGCGTCGTGGGAGTTGCCGGGTGGCCGCGGCGGGCGAGGTGCTGCGGCGCCACGCGGAGGATCGTTGAAGGTCGTGACGACCAACCTGCGGGCGGGGTACTTGCGCAAGAACGGCGTGCCTTACAGTGAAAACGCCGTTGTCACGGAGTACTTCGACCCTCACGCGGCTTATGGCACCGAATGGTTTACCGTCACGACCATCGTCGACGATCCTCGTTACCTGACCCAGACCTTCATTACAAGCAGCCATTTCAAACGCGAACCAGATGGCGCCAAAATGAACCCGGCACCATGTGAGTAGAAGCCATCGGCTTGAACTCGGACACCCGAAGGCTTCGCTCGATTCGACCCATTCGCTTCGAAAACCGGCTCAACAGGCCGGAAAAATGCGGCTCCGGCTCAACGTCGCCGAACCCGGCGTGGGGACCCCCATCCCCACGCCGCGTTCGAATGACGATAAGCCGGAGCAGTGTTTGTCCGGCCTGCCGAGCGGGTTCGCAGTGCGTGCGGGGCGAGTCGCGCGTGTCCGCGTTCAAACGCGAACCAGATGGCGCCAAGTGGACCCCGGCCCCGTGTGAGTAGCACCCCGAACCCCGGGGCCACGAACCCCGAACCCCGAGCCTCCGTCTAAGCCCGGAAGGATACTGTCTCGGCAATT